>JAQTMM010000005.1 GCA_028714335.1 Dehalococcoidales bacterium | reverse complement strand
GCCAACCCCGATAATCCCAAGCTGGAAAACCTCATAGCGATGGTAGAAGCCGTCAACGAGTACGGTTACTATAAGTAGAAAAAAATCGTTTTAAAATAGAGGGCTGGCTAATAACGCCAGCCCTTTTTTTGATGAAAATGGTGGGCGGTACAGGACTCGAACCTGTGACCTTCAGTGTGTGATACTGACGCTCTAACCAGCTGAGCTAACCGCCCGCGGGGTTGCCATTAAATTCTAAGGAATAATCCCCCCAAAATCAAGCCGCCCGCCCTTTTTCTCTTTTTACCTTGACGTTGCCTTCATAAAGCGTATATTATCTAGAAGCCCTAAAAATAAGTCGAGGAGGATATATCCATGCTAGACCAGACCAGCCAATGGTATAAGCTACAGTATCCCGAATGCTTTGTGAATGAAGAACAGCGTATGATACAAAAAATGCTGGCGGATTTTACCGACAACGAAATTATCCCCGTCCGTGACAAAATCGACGACGATTTGACACATGAGAACATCATCAACCCTATCCTTAAAAAACTGCAGGTGGACCTGGGCTGCCAGAAGAACATGATACCTAAAGAATTCGGCGGCAACGAATTGTTATCCATAGTCACCGGCGCTCTAAAGCAGGAGCAGGTGGGGCGGGGCGACTACGGCATCAGCATGCACAGCGCCGTCACCGACTGGTGCTGGACGCCGGCAACTTTAGCGTACCTTACCGCCCCCAGCCCGGAGGCCAAGGTGTGGGGCAAAACGGTACTGGAAAAGTTCGCCCCGATGTTCACCGGCAGCGAACTCAAAGCCGGCTGCTTTAACATGAGCGAGCCCGAATCCGCCGCCGACATCGAGAACCTGACCAACGAAGGCAAGACGATAAGAGTCAGGGCTAAACTTGAAGGCAACGAGTGGGTCATCAACGGCAACAAGTTCTGGGCATCTAATTCCGGCGTCGCCGACCTCAATTGCGTGATATGCAATATGGACCCCAAGCTGGGCAAGGACGCCTTTGCTTTAATATACGTCCCCGAGCCCTGGCCCGGCGTCTCTCACGGCAAGCCGGAAGTAAAGTGCGGCATGCAGGCCGACCACAACAATTCCACCTACTTCGATAACGTCCGCGTCCCTAAAGAATGGGGCTTGCAGGGTCCGGTGGCCTGGCAGCTTTTCGATACCTCGATGGCAGCGCCTTTCCCGCTTAATACCGGGCACATGGTGGGCATCCTCCAGGGCGCTTTTGATGTATTGCTGGACTACACCAGCCAGCGCGTGGCCGGCGGCAGAAAGATTTACCAGCACCTGGACGCCGCTATGATTCTTGGCGAGATGGCTTCCTTCATCACCCTCGCCAGGGGCGCTTACCTGGAGCTGGCACATCAATTCGACCACCCGGAAATCTACGGCGACTGGACGACCACTAGCATGGTGGCTAAAGCCCACGCCGTGCACTCCATGATTACCCGCACCGCCCCCAACCTTATTCTTAAGGGGATGGAGCTGATGGGCTGCTACGGTTATACCCGCGTCAATCACTACGAAAAGTATTACCGCGACGCCCCTGTAGCCAAGCTGGTCATGGGGGGCAGCCACCTGGGCTACTTTGCCGTGTGCCGCCAGTTCTACGACCTTGATTACTCATCCTTCGGGCCGGGCAAGCTGCCGGACCCGTTGAAAAGCTAAACTAAATATTCAATCGGGTTTGACGGGGTAAGCCGGAAAGTAATAGATTGGCATAAGGAGGCTAGTTTTTTCTATATGCGTATTGAAATTGCCAGGAACGTCATCGAGCATCTGCGGAAGTTCCCCTTTAACTTTCCAACGTCACCGGACAACGACGAATGGAAACTGCTGGAAGTTCCTTTTTCCGTCACGGACGAAGAAGGCGAACTCCTTTGTCAGTTAAAGCCCTACTCCGAACACATTGATGACATCGCTAAAAGGCTCGGCCGCCCCAAAAAAGAAATTTTCCCATTGCTTGATAGCCTGCTGCATAAGACCTGGGTTTTACGTACCGGCACCAAAGAAAACGGACGCTATACGGCGGTTACCTTCGGGCCGGGGGCTTCAGAACTCCAGATGCCCTGGTTGAGCAAAGAACTGATGGCTTTATACGGCAAAATGGTATCGCCGGACGATAAGTATGAACCAAATGAAGTAATCTCGTACTTCCGGGTAATTCCCCGGGAATCGGTATTACCTTACGATACTCAAGTGCTGCCGTCGGAGGTAGTCTCCCACCTGATAGAACAAGCTAATGACGACGAAATAGCCGTCACCGAATGTATCTGCCGCAAGACATCCAAAATCATGGGTAAGCCCTGCTTTGCCCCGGCGGATGACCAGTGTCTGTTCTTGGGCGCTTTTGCCACCACCATCGTCGAGCTTGATGCCGGCAGGCTTATTTCCAAAGACGAAGCCAAGAAGAGAATCAAACGCGCGCAGGAATACGGGCTGGTGCATCAGGCCAGCGCCAACGCCCGTCCGCTGGTGATATGCTCCTGCTGCACCTGCTGCTGCGGCGCTTTAAAATCTTTGGTCAGCGGTACACATCAGCTTTCTCTTAAGTCCAACTTCTACGCCGAGCTTGACATCGAACAGTGCAAAGGAACTTGCCCGGAATGCATCAAGATATGCCCGGTTAAAGCCTGGACGCTTGATAAGAAAACACAAAGGCCTGTTGTTGACCTCACCAGGTGTATCGGCTGCGGTTTATGCGCCGCCGCCTGCCCGGAAAAAGCCATCAAACTGCACCGCAAAGACAAGCCTTATATATATCCCGACTCGTGGGATGACTTCCTGCACCTGCGGATGAAACAGGCCGGCCGTGATAAACACTTTAAGTAAACCATCGATGCATTATGCATGAGTTAGCGGTTACGCAAAGCATTCTTTCTATTGTTCTGGAAAAGGCTCAAGAAGCCAAGGCAAAAAAGATAACACAAATCGATCTACTCGTAGGAAGGCTGACCGGCTATGTGCCGGAGTGCATCCAGCTGCAGTTCGATGTCTTAAGCCAGAATACTCCGGCATCCGGCGCCAGCCTTGCCTTCCACCAGCCGGCGGCAAAACTGCACTGCCGTAAATGCAACCGCGACTACACGTCCGAATCCTTTGACTTAATATGCCCTCAATGCCACGCTTTGGAAATTGATATCTTATCTGGATCGGAACTCTATGTGGAAAGCATTGAAGTCGAATGAAAATCAACAGGCTGTTGGAAATCACTTTGATACTTCTGAATAAAAAGTCGGTCACGGCGCAGGAACTGGCGGACCGCTTTAACGTTTCCACCCGTACCATCTACCGCGACGTTGACGAGCTTTCCGGCGCGGGGGTGCCCGTCTTTACGAATAAGGGCAGCGGCGGCGGCATATCTTTAGTGGAATACCGATAATCCTTCGGCTTTCTCCCGTCCAATATATTCACTTAGGCGACTCTACCTGTTGCTTTTTACGCTCCTTGCATTTTTTCGCTTAACTCGCTAATATATTTGAGACTGACTAAAGCTAAACAGATATTACATAGCCATTGTTTTAAAAAATAGTAGTATTAGGAGGTGAAAAACATGGCTAAGGATCTGGCGAAAGCGTTAGGCGATTTGCAAGAGGATGAAGCAATCGCCATCACACAGGAAAAACTGGATGCCAATGAGGATGCAATGGCAATTCTGGCTGAAGCCGGCAAGGGTATGGATACTGTCGGTATACGTTTCTCCAAAGGCGAATATTTCATCCCCGACCTGGTTTACTCCGGCGAAATTTTAAAAAGAATCAACGAGATGGTCAAACCCAAGCTGACCGCCGGCACCTCGCAGAAAAAAGAGGGTAAAGTCATCATCGCCACTGTTGCCGGCGATATCCACGACATCGGTAAGGATATCCTTGTCTTTATGCTCGATGTTGCCGGCTTTGAGGTTTTCGACATGGGCGTTGACGTTCCCATCCAACAAATCGTGGACAAGGTTAAGGAAACCGGTGCTACGGTCCTCGGCTTAAGCGGCTTCCTCACACTGGCTTACGACGCCATGAAGGAGACCATTGAAGCCCTAAAGGCGGCCGGCTTGAGGGATAAACTCAAGATAATGATTGGCGGCGGCCAGATAACCTCGGATATTGTAAAGTACACCGGCGCCGATGCTTACGGCAAGACTGCCATCGAAGGCGTTGACCTCGCCAAGAAGTGGCTGCGCAAGTAAATTATTTATAACAAAATAATAGGAGGATAAAATGGCTAAAGAATGGAACGACATGACCCCGGCAGAAAAACGAGCCAACCTATGCGATAGATGGCTAAATCCCCCCGGCGCCAAATTCGAAAGCCCCCAGGCGGAAAAAGACTATAAAGGCAGAGTCCAACGTCTCCTTGACGCCTTCAACAAGAAAAAACCGGACCGGATTCCCTGCTTCCCGATGCAGGGTTTCTTCGCGGCTTATTACTGCGGCTATACCCCCTACGATGTGATGTACGATTACAGCAAAGCCGACGAAGCCTTTACCCGCATGGTTGTGGAGACCTCGCCGGACGCTCACAGCAGCATCCTCGGGGCACCGCCCGGACCCGTTTATGACCTGTTAGATTATAAACTTTATTCGTGGCCTGGCCACGGCGTGCCTAAGAACGTCTCTTATCAGGCCCGCGAAGGCGAATACATGAAGGCTAGCGAATACGACAGCCTCATCGCCGACCCCACCAATTTTTTCCTGACCACCTGGCTGCCCCGCATCATGGGCAAAGCAGAGGCCTTTAGCAGCCTTACGCCCTTCACCAACATGACAGAAATGTACGGCAGTTTTACCGCCGCCTCGTTTGTGCCTTTCGGTGTGCCGCCGGTGCAGGAAGCCCTGAAAACCTTTATGAAAGCCGGTGAAGAGGCCCTGAAGTGGATTGGATTTGTAGCGGGCTACGGCGCCAAGATGACCGCTAAAGGCTTCCCCGGGTTCTTTGGCGGCGGCTGCAAAGCCCCGTTCGATACTGTCGGCGATACGCTGCGCGGCACCAAGGGCATGATGTTTGATATGTTCCGCTGCCCCGATAAACTTGTCCGCGCCTGTGAGCAGTTCGTCCCTATCATGATAAAGATGGGCGTTGACGGCGCGCGCCAGAACGGCTGCCCCGTCGTCTTCCTGCCGCTGCACAAAGGCGCCGACGGCTTTATGAACGACCAGCAGTTCCGCAAATACTATTGGCCGACTCTACTCGCGGTTATGGAAGGCCTTATCAAAGAAGGCTGCATCCCGTTCCCGTGGGCGGAAGGCGGTTACGATTCCCGCCTTGACGTCATCAAGGATTCGCCGGACGAGATTTTCTGGGGCTTTGATAAGATTGACTTCCATAATGCCAAGAAACTGGTCGGCAACAAACATGCCATCGGCGGCGCGATTCCCATCTCGGTGCTCAACGTCGGCACCAAAGACGACGTCATTGCCGAAGTTAAGAAGGAAATTGATATCTTCGGTAAAGACGGAGGTTATATAATGATGACCAGCGCCACCATGGAAGAAACCCCTGCCGATAACGTTAAGACAATGATTAACACCTGCAAGCAGTACGGCGTTTACAAGTAATAAAGTCCGCAGCTAACTAAAAACAAATAGAGGGGGGCTAATCGCCCCCCTCTTTATTTAGCCGTTTTTTGTTTTTAAATCATTACCGTGCCGCCGTCGATGAAGAGCACCTGCCCGGTGATAAAGTCGGACGCGGCGGACGCGAAAAATACAGCCGCCCCCAGGAGGTCGTCGGTGCTTTCACGGCGCTGGAAGGTCTGCTCGGCGGTAGCCAGCTTGAATGTCCCATCGCTGTCACGCTGGTTAAGGCTGGCCTGGGTAGTGGTATAGCCCGGTGCGATGGCGTTGACGTTGATGTTGGAAGGACCTAAGGCCCGCGCCATGGCGTGGGTAAAGGTGTACATCGTGCCCTTGGAGCAGGCATAGGGCAGGAAAACCTGCGCCGCCGGTACCCTGGCAACATTGGATGCTATATTGATAATCTTGCCGCTCTTGGCTTTTTCCATAATCGGCGCAACAGCCTTGCAAACCAGCCATGTGCCGATGACGTTAACCTTCATTATTTTTTCCCACTGCTCAACCGTCCATTGGTTCCAGGGGGTGATATTCACCTCCGCCCAGATGGCGGCATTGTTGACCAGAATATCTACTTTACCAAAGGCTTTAACCGCTTCATTCGCCATATTCTGGCAGGACGCTTCGTCGGAAATATCGCATTGAACCGTTGCCGCCTGGCCGCCCTTGGCGTTGATTTCTTTTACGGTTTCCTCGGCCTGCGCCAGGTTGATGTCCGGCAAGAACACCTTGGCTCCTTCTTCTACATATCTCAAGGCAAAGGCCTTACCTATCCCTCTGCCGCCGCCGGTTACTACGGCAACTTTATCCTTTAATACTCCGGGCATAATGTCCTCCTTAAAATTGTAAGTTTGATAGGAATAACCTAGAAAAATCTACATCACCCCAAAAGCGATGTCAAGTTTTGAGGGGCTTTTTATTTTTCAAGTTGAATAAATTACCAGTAAGGGAGTACAATCTATCAAACCATACACAACACCACCCCACCGGTAGTAAATATTATTGGGAGGTAAAGATATGACCCGATGGCATGATTTCATTGAAAAAGATGGCAAAGCCCCCGCCTGGCCCTATCCCATCCACTACGATAAAGAGCAGGAGATTGAAACCGATATCCTGGTTATCGGCGGCGGGATTGCGGGGTGCTGGGCGGCCATCGCTGCCGCGCGCAACGGCGCTAAAGTGGCGATTGCCGAAAAGGGCGATGTATCGCGGAGCGGCGCCGGCGGCCCGGGCTGCGACCACTGGTGCAACGTCCCCGCCAACCCCCTTTCCAACGTTGACCCGGACGAATGGGCATCGGCAATGGCCAACATGCCCTACTGTAACGGCATCGGTATCCAGATTCAGTGCCGCGAAGACTGGGACACGCTGGTGGAAATGGAGGATATGGGAGGCAAAATCCGCGACACCAAGGACGAATACGTCGGCGCCAAGGGCCGCGACACCAAGTCCAAGATTATGATATCCCCCCGCTATACCCGCAATGTAAGCTTTGGACCTGATGCCGCCGACCGGCGCAAGTTCAAGAGCAATCCCCAGGACAAATTGAACAATACCGTCATCCGTGTCTGGGGAACGACCTTTAAAGCCGCCTTAAAGAAGGAATGTAAAAAGCTGGGCGTTAAGATTTTCGACCGTGTGATGATTACCAGCCTGCTGACCGAGAAGGGCGTCCAGGGCGCCAGGGTCGTTGGGGCGACCGGCCTTAACGGACGCACCGGCGAATTTATGATATTCAAGTCTAAAGCCTCTATCGTCGCCACGGCCGGCGATTGGTCGCTCTATCTGCTCAACACGGAGCTGGCGGGCTATAACACCTTCCGCTCCCGCACTATCACCGGCGACGGCAATGCGATGGCTTTTAAAGCCGGCGCGGAACTTACGCTGATGGAGCGCACGGGCGATATGCATCTGGCAACCGGCTTCAAACACACCTGGTACGGCGGCGCCGGTGATGCCAGCTATGAGAACGTGCCAATCGTTGACGCCAAGGGGAAGAGACTCCCCTGGCCGACGCAGGGCTGGGAAGACGGCGGCGCCATGCGCCCCTCCCAGAAAGACATGGAGAAAATCCTTGCCGGACTAAAATCCGGCCAGTATCAACTGCCCTTCTTCGGTGACTTCCCCGCGATGAAGGACATCGAGCGCAGCGCCACCTGGGACCTGATGCTCGGTGAGGAATCCACTACCAAGAATATCACCGATAGCTATGAAAGGGCCGGGTTCAACCCCTCTAAGCACCTTTTAATGAACTTTAGTTTAATCGAAGGCAACACCCCCACCCAGTGGCGCACTGCCGGTGGCGGCGGGCCAATGGTGGACTGGAACCTTAAGACGACGCTGGACGGGCTTTACGTTGCCGGCGAGAATACGTTCGCTGCCGGCGACCATTCCTATGCCGCCGCTACGGGACGCTATGCCGGGCGCAAGGCGGCAGCCTATACCAAACAGGTCGCCCAGGGCGTGGTATCCAAACAGCAGATTAACCAGGAGAAAAAACGCGTCTACGCCCCGATTAAGCGCACCTCCGGTATTGACTGGAAGGAACTGCACGCCGGCATTGCCAAGGCTATGCAGTACTTCTGCTCCGAGTACAAAACCGACCTCCTGCTAAATATGGGTTTGGATGCTTTAAAGGAAATCGAGGAAGTCCACGTGCCGCGGCTCTACGCCCTTGACCCGCATAAACTAATGCGCGCCGTCGAGGACTTAAGCCTGCTGACTCACGGCCGGATTATCATTAACGCCGCTCTGGCGCGTAAGACTTCCAGCAGGATGCTCAACCACTTCCGCATTGATTACCCGCAGCTTGACCCGCCGGAATGGGATAAGTACCTCACCATCAAGCTGGCCAACGATAAAGTTAAAATCGGCTCGAAGCCGCAAAGATACTTCGGCGACATGGTGAAGAACTACGAAAAATATAATAAAGACTACACCGGCGTGTACAAAAGGAAATAAGGAGATAGCGATGACTCAACAGAAAACATACGCTTTGCCTAATACAACCACCCCTGGTTCCAACGTTATCTTTAATCCGGCCAAGTGCAACGGCTGCAACCACTGTGTGGAGGTCTGCCAGTGCGACGTTTATATCCCCAACCCGGTTAAAGGCAAACCGCCGGTGATTCTGCACCCCGACGAGTGCTGGTACTGCGGCTGCTGTGTTAACGATTGCCCTCGCCCCGGCGCCGTTTACTTTAACTGGCCGGTGCAGCAGCGAGCCTACTGGATGGACAAGAAAACCGGCAAGATATTAAGGGACAGCCAGACTTAACTAATAGAAAATCAACGAGCAAAAGACGCGGACGTCATATACTTTTTGGCGTCCGCGCTGTTTTTTTAGCTTATTAATCTGATAATTTTGGTGGCGTCGGATAGGGTTTCCAGTTTACTCACCAGTTTAATGACTTTTTCTATTTTGGAGGTGGGGAGGGGTTTTAGAGCGCAGGCAGCGCACTCGCGGAATTTTTTAGTAACATCTTCAAAGGTCATCGGACGCTCCACACTGCCCAGGCAATGCTCTACTTCCTCGATATATTCACTGCCGTCCTGCATCATAATCTTGACGCGCCCCGGGCCCACGCCGTGCCGGTTCATGGCCGGCACCAGATTGCCGCTGGCTTTGTGGGCGACGCTTAAAATTTCCCGCCTCTTGATTGATTCCTCGGTAAAGTCGTCCACAGTGACCTTGCCGTTGACTAATGCCAAAGCCACCACATAAAGCACGCTGAACTGCGCATCTATTATCGTGCGGGGGTTTTGCTTAACCTCCGGCGGCTGTGACAGGTCATAAACCGCTTGCCCGCCGTAGATGGCGATGGACTTTATATTGTTCGCATCAATGTTGTGTTTTTCTTTTAAAGACAGCGCGGCGTCAATGCAGGCGTGGGTCAACCCGCAGCAGGGGTACGGCTTATCCCCGATATTCACCACCTCCCAACGTTTGCCCAGCTCCGCCGTGAGTGCCTTGGGGTCGTAATCCCCGCCCATATAGGTCTTAAAGATACCAGCCTTCCCCTCCAAAGCGTCCCGCTCGCCGGTGATGCCTCTTTCCGCCATGATGGCGGAGGTAACGCCTGCCTTAGCTGCCAGCCCCGGCCCCATCCGTTTCGCTAAAGCGCCGTCCGCCACTCCTGAACCTGCGCCGCCGCACTGGTGGTAAGCAAGGCCGATGGCGTTGGTCATCTGTTCTTCGTAGAGACTAAATAATTTACCGGCAATGGCGGCGCTGCCGAGGAAACCGAAAAGTGTTGTGGGATGCCAGCCTGATGATAAAGCGCTCTCGCCCGGGCGATTGGCCAGGCCCAGCCGCGACATGAAGTCGCCGCCTAAAGCGATAGCGGTAATCAGCTCTTTACCGGATACTTTGCCCACTCGTTCCGCCGCGGCAAAGGCGCTGGAAACTGTGACGCACCCGATGTGCACCAGCGCCGTCTGGTGGCCGTCGTCATAATCTAAAGCATGAATCATCGTGCCGTTAATCTGGGCGGCGTTGGGTGCGGGGCACTTAAAGCCCTGCCCGATAACGGTACTTTGCTTGGCGCCACCCCACTCCTTGGCCATAGCCACCAATTCCCCCACGCCTCCCTTTGTCGAGCCGCCTAAAGCAGTGGCGAGGCTGTCTAAAACCTCCTGTTTTACAGCGGCTACAACTTCGGGGGGTAAGTCTTCATAACGAGTATTCACAAAGTGCTTGACGAATTCGTTTATTGCGGTCATTTCTTTTGCCTCTTTAAAAACGGCGGGGGCCAGCCGGCTTTCGTCTTGCCGTCCGCTTTAAAGCGGTGGTTGCACAGCCCGTCGCCTTTATATAAATCCTTCGTCCGGGTAAAGCCAAAGCCGCGGACGTTCGCGGCGACGAAATCTAAATAACAATAATACGGCAAAAGTTCGTCGGCGTCATGTTCATGATAAAGCTTGTGGGAAGCGCACTCGGTAAAGTCGAACCCATAGTCGAACTTCTTGCCGTTGCCTGCAATATATGTATAAACGTAATCGCCGGGGTAGCGCTTTTCCTGCGACGCCTCGGCGCCCTTTTTACCACCTGCCAGCAGCCTCTCTAACGATTTCTTGCTTGCAGCCGATGTGTTTGGCCGTCCGGCGCTTTTTTTAAGAAAGCCGTCGTAGATTGTCTTGCCGATTTCCTCGACGGGGATGCCGAAGTTTTTCATGGTTTTATACAACGCCAGGTAGCGCACCGAATCCACCAGGCTTTTAGTAAAGGTGTTCTCGTCCCCACCGATGTAGGGAATCTGGGGAATTAGTTTTTCAAACTCCTCGCGGGCGGCGATTTTTATTTTGTACGTCTGTATTTCGCCGAACCGCTCAAGGAGCGAAAGGCTCCAGTGCTTAACGCCCTTCTCGAACTGCTCCATGAGTTCTGCTTTCTTCCGGACGTAATAGTCTTTATCTATCGGTTGTGCCATTTTGTTTCTAAGTTACGCCGCCACCTAAAGCTATCACTTCACCCGTAACGTAGGTAGAAAGGTCGGAGCAAAGGAAATAGGTAAGGTCGGCGGCTTCTTCCGGCGTGCCTAAACGCCCCCAGGGGATACGCTGTCCCAGCATGGCGTGGTCTTTCTTGCGTGCCTCTTCCCAGGTAGTGCCGTCGGTTTCTGCCATCTTCTTAAAGCTCTCGTCCCTCAAGTTGGTGACAATCATGCCGGGGTTGATGCCGTTAACGTTAATCTGGTGCTTCGCCAGTTCCAGCGCCAGGCTTTTGGTCAAGCCGATGGTACCGTACTTGGCCGCTGAATACGCCGCGCTGCCCGGCACGCCATGAGTGCCCGCCAGCGAGCAATAGATGACGATTTTACCGCCCTGCCCTTTTGCTATCATGGCCTTGGCCGCCGCCTTACAGATTAAGAAAGCCCCGACTAAATCAATATCAATAATGGCGCGGATGTCTTTTTCCTCAAGGTCAACGACGTTAACGCCCACCGGCCCGCGGATGGCAGCGGCGTGCACTAAAATATCCAGCTTGCCGAATTTTTTAAGGATTTTATCCATGGCGGCGTCAATCTCTTTATTGACGTTGATATCCAGCGTCAGGGCTAAACCTTTACTGCCTATTCCCTCGATCTCCTTAACTATCTCGTCCAAGCCGCCCCAGTTCTCATCGCCGGGGAACATGCTCTTGGGCATAGCGAACTTATCGGCAACAATAACGTCCGCCCCCTCCTTGGCGAATTTTAAAGCGACGGCATGTCCCATCCCGCGCTTGCTGGCGGCTCCGGTCACTAAAGCTACTTTTCCTTTAAGGCTGTTCATTAAATGTCTCCTTCTATTAACGGGTTACCCTTATGATAGTAAAGCTGGTATAATATCGTCAAATAGCTTAGGAGAAAATCATGCTGCTTAAAGATAAAGTCGCCATCATCACCGGTGGAGCCAAGGGCATCGGGAAGGGCATCGCCCTGATGTTTGCTAAAGAGGGCTGCGACGTTGTTGTTAACGCAATGCATATTGAAGGGGCGGAAAAAGTGGCGGCGGAAATCAATGCAATGGGGCGGAAAGCTATCGCGATTGCCTGTGATGTGGCGGATAGCGCCGCCGTGAATGATATGGTGGCGCGGACGGTTAAAGAGTTCGGGAAAATAGATATCCTGGTGAATAATGCCGGCGGCGTTGCCGGCGACGCTAAAATCGGGGACACCACCGAAGAGGCGTGGGACAGGGTAATTTCTGTCAACTTAACGGGACAGTTTTTAATGTGTAAGGCAGTTATTCCGTACATGAAGAAAAATAAGTACGGCAAAATTATCAACGTTTCTTCTATGGGAGCGATTCACCCGCCGGCGCCCATCGTGCATTACCATGCTGCCAAGGGCGGGGTGCTGGGGCTTACGACCAACCTGGCGTTAGAGTTGGCGCAAAATAATATCACGGTCAATGCCATTCTGCCCGGCCCGATAAAGACGGAATTCTTCACCGAGATGTTTAAAGGGAAATCAGAGGCGGAAGCCAAAGCCTTCTTCAAGATGCTGGACAACAAAGTCCCGATGCACCGTATGGGCGAGCCGGAAGAAATCGCCGGTGTGGCTTTATTCCTGGCGTCCGATATGTCTTCTTACGTTACCGGCGAGGCTATTAACGTGGGCGGGGGATTGCCCCTAAGCCCGATGGACGAAGAGTAATTACTTTCCCAAATACTTCAAAATACTCTTCCCGGCAATCCTCCCGGAATTGGTCGCAAACGCCGAAGCCAGCCCGGATGAGCACTTAATGGGGTAGCTGTCACCATACATGCCGCCGGCGTCAAAACCCACCGCGTAAAGCCCCGGGATAACTGTATCCTTTTTATCCAGCACTGCAGTTCTCTCGTTGATTTTAATGCCTCCCATCGTCCCCAGGAAGACGGTGCGCGCCCGGATGGCGTAATATTTGGGGCCGGTAATCGGGCGGAGGTACTTAACGTCTTTAGCGAACAGGTCGTCGTGTTTCTTTTCGCAGAAGGCGTTGTATTCGGCAACGGTCGCTTCCAACACGGCCGGTGCAATGTTAATTTTTCCCGCCAGCTCCGCCACCGAGTCCGCCGCCAGGACTTCCGTAGTGCCTCTTTCCAAGGCCGCCTGCAGTTCCCGGCGGATATCGGTAGGCTTGGTGCCCGGGAAGGTGCTGACGTTGGCGTTTTTATCAATGCCTTCGTTAATCATTCTTTCCAGAGCCGCTTCGTCGAAGATTGTGTAGGAAAAACCTTCTTTTAAGCGGGCGTTGACGTTGCCGACGGAGGCGTCGTAAAAAGCCACCGATTCATCGCAAAAACGCTCGCCGCGGGGATTCACCCAGAGCCCCGGCTGGATAGTCGCCAGTTCCAGCTGGCTGCCCATGGCAAACTCCGGCCCTATCGGCCCGGCGCGGTAAAGCTCTAAAAGGCTTTTGCCCTCCTCCCCCGCGCCAACTTCCCAAGCCATACGCAGGCCGTCGCCCGTTTTATCTATGTTGCCCACCGGTACTAAATTAACCTCAAGGTCGAAGCCCGTGTATTTCTTAATCCAGTCTTTATTGTTAGCGTAGCCGCCGGTAGCGATGACCACCGCTTTAGCCTTCACCGGCACATCCTCGCCGTTGTCATCCACCACAACCCCGGCGATTTTTTCGCCCTGCTTAACGACTCTTTTAACCGGCGCGGCTAGGCGGATATCCACGCCTTTTTCCTTGGCTTTGGTCACCAGCGCTTTGATGACCGCCTCCCCTTTTCCCTTAATGATGTGGTAAGTGCGGGGGGAATCGGGCATATTAATCGTGGCGTCGCTGAACTCGATGCCCTGCTCCTGCAGCCACCCGATGGTCGGGCCGCTTTCGTTGACTATCGCCCGTACCAGGCGCGGGTTAGCAATCCAGTGGCTGTACTCCATGATGTTCTTAAAAGCCTCGTCGCGGGTGTAGGTGATGTAACGCTGACGCTGCATTTCGCTTTCTACGGCAAAGGTGCCTTCGAAGAAGTTGGACGTGCCCCCCGGCGAACGCTCCTTTTCAAAGACGATTACCTTAGCGCCTCCCGCCGCCGCGGTTAAAGCCGCCACCATTCCCGCCGCCCCCGACCCCACTACCACAATATCGGTTTCTGCCGGTAAATTAGTCATAATTGCACCTCTCTTAATAACTGCTCCAGAACTTGATCGGAGTTATCTTTAGCCGCAGGTCGCACTGCAGGCAGCGTTTTGCTTCACATTCTACAGTATCTTTATCGAGATCTGCGACAACCTGCTCGAAATTCTTTAGTCGTTTTTCCGGTGTCACTAACTTATCTTCGCACCGTGTTAAAGTGGCAAAACCATCAATCTTGCCGATGCAGATTTCTACTTTCTGTTCGGGCGCCAGCTTCTCGTCAATATTGCCGCCGCCCCCCAAATACATATCTAAAGCCGCCGCCGTTTTACGCCCGGAGGCGATGGCTTTTATGACGGAGGACGTGCCACTGACGGCGTCGCCGGCCGCAAAGACATTCTCCCGGCTGGTCCCGTCGGTGAATAAGTCCAGTTCGATAAGTCCGCCGTCGGTAGTATTCAGTCCAAAGCCCTCCGGTATCTCCGGCCGTTGCCCGATGGCGAAGATAACGGTGTCCGCCTCCAGCACATGAGTGGAGTCCTCTTTGGTTTCTATCTGCGGCTGGTTTGCTTCGTCAAACTCCAGCGAGGTAACCTCCTGGCATTCCACGCCAGTGATTTTGCCGTTTTCGCTTAAGATGCGGGTAAAGGCGCGGGCGGGATAAAGCTTTATCCCCTCCTCCTCCCCCTGCTTTATCTCGTCGTCGGAGGCGGGCATGGTTTCTCTGGATTCCAGGCAAGCCATTTTAACCTGTGCACCTAAACGGCGCGCCGCCCGGGCGCAATCAAAAGCTACGTTGCCTCCCCCCAATACCAGAACATTTTTACCTATATTCACGTCTTCCCCGGAGTTAACAGCGCGTAGGAAATCCACCCCAATTAACGCGCCGGAGGCATCGGCGCCGGGGATGGGCAGTTTTTGGCCGCGCTGGGTCCCCACCGCCACAATAACGCCGTCAAAGCCCTCTGTAAAAAGCTTTTCAACCGAGTCTACTTTAACGCTGGTTTTTATCTCGATACCAGCGCTTTTAATATAATCGATTTCTTTGTCCAGCGCCTCGCGCGGCAGGCGGTAGGATGGTATACCGTAACGCAGCATGCCCCCCGCCAACGGCAAGGCGTCAAAGATGGTTACGTTATGCCCCTGTAGAGCTAAATAATACGCCGCCGTCAGCCCCGCCGGGCCGGACCCGATGACCGCTACTTTTTTACCGGTGTCAGGTTTCTTGTTAATCTTAGGTAAAGCGTCGGTATTTTCCGCGGCGTAACGCTTTAGTTCCCTTATCGCTATAGACTCGTTGACCTGCCCCCGGCGGCACACATCCTCACAGGGGTGGTCGCAGACGTAGCCCAGCACCCCGGGGAAAGGCACTTTCTCTCTAATCACCGCCGCGGCCGCCGTATAATCCCCCTCCCCCATAAAGCGCAGGTAACGCGGCACGTCAATCTCTGCCAGGCAGGTATAGCGGCAGGGTAGTGAAGCAGTCTTGCGGTTCTTACCCTTGGTGAGTTCTTCTTTATCCATAATAGCGCCGGTGGGGCAGACCTCGGCGCAGGCGCCGCAAAAACGGCAGCCCGCCTCGACTAAAGACACGCCGTTCTCGATGCCGGAATACCTGTCTTCGCCCTGGGTTTTCTCAACGAGGATGCCCACCCCTCTTAAGTCTTTACATGCCCTGATACAGCGCGTGCACATGACGCATTTGTTGGGGTTGAGGGTAAAGAGGGGATTGCTATTGTCCACGGCAAAGAGCCGCGCCGGCCCGAGGGGTTTATAATCTTCCGAGCTGATGTACTGCTTGAGTGCCTGCAATTCGCAGTTGAGGTACTTATCGCAGGTGCCGCAGTCGGCGGGGTGGCCCTTAAGCAGTATCTCTAAAGCCTGGCGGCGGGCGTCTTTTACCTTAGGCGTACTGGTGAGGATTCTTAAACCATTGGCAACGATTTCTTCACAAGCGAGGACTAAATCGTCTTTCCCTTCCACCTCTACCGCGCACAGGCCGCATTCGCCGGTAGTGCCTAAATCGGGGTGGTAACAAAGGAAGGGAATATAGATATTTACATCCAAACAAGCCTCGAGGACGCTTTTGCCCTTTTGCGCCTCGATGTCGCGCCCGTCGATGTTAAGCTTGACGATTTCCAAACATTTCTCTTTAAAACATACGAGTAAGAGAGGCAAGGTAATTATAATATATACGGCCAAAGGGGGCAAGGTTTTGGGTAGTGGTGCAGTTTGAAAATCTACGGAATATTTAGGTTATCTTTTCTCTTATTCATTTTCTTGGCAAATTCTAATGTATTATCAACATACAAACGTGGTTTACCTGAAACATCATCATAAAGCCTATTAGACAACTCTATTATAAATTCATCGCTAAAAAGATATGCCCAATTTACACAATAATGATTGATAATTCCCGATTTCGTAGGGGTTGGATATTTTGATATAAGCTCCATATTACTAAAGTACCCAGAGTCAATTTCCCTTAACTTTTTTTCCATTGTATGATGTAATACAACTCCATAAAAAGACAATTCTCTTTGAAGTTCAAACGCATCTATAAGAGGTTTGCCAAAATAAATCGGTTCATTTGCAGAAGCGCTAAATTTGCCATGAGCTACTGCACCTTTTATTGGTAGAACAAATTTTATGGCTTTCGAGAAGATACGGCAAATTGAAATGATTATTGAATTAGCTGAAACGATACTATCGTCATTTGATATGAGAATGATAGAGTCCGAAAATATCACCGGCTTAATTATTGAATTACCGGTGTCAATATTTAAATCAGGTATTTTGGATATTTTGGGATGATGGAAATCATTTTCAATACGTTTAATAATTGAATAAAGTGAATCGAGTTTACCTTTTATTTTTTCATGTTCATTTGTTAATACCAAATTTTTAAAACCCATAATGTCTAGGAATGCTATATAGCGTTCACAGGTTTCTTTCCAAAGCGTTGTATTTTCAGCCATTTTTCATTACTCCTAAAATAGTAGGCTAATTATATAATGCATGGGGACGGGATACAAGGAAATCACGCACCAAGCGACAATGCCGTTTGAATTTTAGCTATACTCATCAAGTAGTTTTTTCAAGGCTTCAAGGATACGCTTATCTTTAGGAATAGGCGGGGATTTTTCAAACCTTGCCTTAACTGCCTCTTTAGCACCTAAGTATTCCATTTTTAAGTTTTCACCATCGGGGTATATATGGACTTTATCCCATCCCAAGTCTATATAAACATCGGCTGTTAATTTTCCGCCGAATATTTGGAGTGTATCATAACTTGAATGTTCGCCGGATGTTATGTTCTTAGTGTTCGGTAGGGGGTATCTAAAATAGCGTATGTTCTTTTTGTCATAAGGTGGAAATGCCACTACCCATATCATGCCTTTTCTAAACTCAATTGTACCCTCTGGTATCGGCTTATCCCCCCAACTATTTTTTGAAATAGTTGTAGTCTTGATTGTTTTATACTTAATGGGTATCCGGCGTTTACCAAAACGCTTATGAAAAATAATCGGCGTGGGTATGAATTGAGGTATCACTATTTCAAAATACTGTAATGTAGGATACAAACTCATTATCTCATCAATAGCGTCATTTATCGTTGCATGGGTAGATTGAGAGATAGACTTATCACTAGGGCAAGTGATAACCCATGAGTTATCTATTCTATTTAGTGTAAATAAAATGCGCAATTATTCTATACACTACCTCACTTGACGGCGGAAAATCACTGTGCTAAATTCTTAGGTCTGGGGAAGTTAACAACTAACCACTTGGCGGAGCAATCCGGCATGAAGGTCAAGGCGTTTGACACAGCTTCCCCAGAGACTTAGTAAAAGGGGATAGGTATATCATTTATACCTATCAATTTGACTATATCCTCAATCGTCCAAATTGAATTAGCTAATCCTGTTGCCATAGCCGGAGTTCTAGGATAAGGATTTGCTAACGCCTTATGCGGTCTAGCAAAGTTATAATACATATAATGGAGCGCAACGGCGTATTCCAGATATTCCAGCTTTTTAGAAAACGCATTAGTTAATCTGGTAAACCGCCTCATGCACATACGCATCGTCAAGTTCTGGCGTTCAACGTAGCTGGTGGAAATTAAGTTCTTATCCGGTTTGCCTTGCACGACCTGTTTACGAATACCAACGCAATCAGCTGGACTATATCGTTTTTCATTTTCTGGCGTTTCGCCATATATTTTTACCAGTTGCGCAAAATCTATTTCAGTACCGAACGCATTATCAATCGCATCTATATAGACTACATTCCCATCGGTAGTTAGTTGCACCCGATTTGATAATCTGGACTTTACATCGTTTATAAAAGTTGTGGCACATTCCATTGTTCTAAGACCGACTAACCAACTAACGACTAACTTGGTATCAGCATCCAGCGCAACCCATGTCCAAACATCGCCAAACCCAAATTTGCCGTTGTATTTTTCCGGTACATGGGCTTGCTTAGCATAGCAGAATGACCATATCTCATCGCATTGTAGGTGTTTACAAGACAAGTTGTTAAGGTATATATCGTGGTATTTCATACACGCTAAACCAACGTCCCTAAGAAGGTTAAGGATTGTATGTTTTGCTGTACCTGTCATGCGACAGGTGGCATTGATTGAATTACCCTCAACCAACGCTGATATGACCTTAGACCTCTTTTCTATGCTTAACTTATTCATTACGTACCTATAATAACACACATCGTGTGTATTTGTCAATACTTAATAGAAAAATATTTTTACCATTTCCTATTGACAATGACACACAGCGTGTGCTATACTCAACACATGAGCGAAATACAGGATAAATTGAACGAGTTAAAGGCAAAGGGATGGACACTCGCCAGTATCGCACGTGCCATAGGTCAATCAAGCCGTGCGGTGGAATCGTGGAATCAAGGCGTGCGGTCTCCGGCTAACTTAAAACCAGTTATGGATTCCCTAGAGAAAATTGGGGAGTTAAAGAGGATACCTAAGAAAAAGATATATAAAAGAAATATTGCTTAAAGATGTTAGCCTTTAGCATAAAAATGCTAACATGTATAAAAGCAATTGTCAATGCTATATATTTACCAAGTCATCGGTTTATGAATAATTGTTCCATCCAATAATTTAACTGGATTTCCAAATTGATTTGCTAGATAATGCCCGCTTCTCAATTTAAATGATTTAGGTGCTAACTTCAATAAATGTTTACTTTTTCTATTATATGGAAAAGCAAATCTAATATCTACATTAGCATTTAATATATTTGCCGTTTCAATTGCGGGAGTTAAATCAGAATCACCAGTAATTACTAAAAATGTTTCGCAATGAGTATTATCAGTAGCATATAACAATTCTAGTAATTTACTACTTAATGCTATATCAGTTTGCTTCTCAACATGACCGATATATTTTCTTTTGCATAATGAGCAATAAAGTTGTTTTTCTCTAAATTCTCCCCTAACTACCTCCACCCCCTTTGACTTTACGCAACTAATATAATCTTCATGGCGTTTTACTTTATCAGGGAAATGATATGCAATAGATGTAAAATAATAAACTTTGTTTAGGACACAATCTTTACCAAATAAATATACAAATGATTTACATAGAGCGTATAAATCCAGCCATTTGTAACATTGCCCTGTAGATTTTTCAATATCTTCTATTGAATGATAAAGGTTAAAACCATCAATCAGGCAAACAATATTCTTCATAATAAAAACCCCCAAAGTCGTAACTTTGGGGGGGCTGACGGCTTTACCCGTCAGGGATGATATTATTAGTATATCATCGGTATACCGAAAAGTCAATTATAAATTCGTACGAATTAAAGAGCTAATTAAAGAAAACGTGAGATAATTAAAGATAATAAACATATCAGACTAATACACATAAAAATAAATGGAATAGAATAAAATACAATAGGTTACAATATGATATAAAAAAATGCGATAAGGTATGATAGGAAGCGATGAGATAAGAACTATCGTCTTTGTCTAACAATTTTAGCCCTAAAAAAGCTCATCTTACAATTACGGCAATATAGTCTCCCTATCGGGTGAAATCCGCTCCGTCTATGAAATCTACTCCGTCCACAATAGGGGCATACTGCTTTATGTGTTGTATAAGGTTTAGACATTTTTCACCTCACACTTTAGTATTGAGGATTTTAGAGTTAGGTAATTATAGCACGAACATAAAAGTATTGCATTTTCCCTATTTTAGTGCTATAAAAATAACACGATGGGAATAATCCGACGCAGAGAGGTTTGAAAATGAATAAATTAATAAGCAAATCATGGAGAAATAATTTTGTTAGGACGGGATTGATATTGGCGTATTTGGGCAACGGATTTTTTTATATTGCCGATATACCTTATGCGATTCGTATAGTGCTAATAATACTTGGAGTAGGTTTGACCTTATTTGGTTGCTACATCTGGACTAAACTAAAAAATCGCCACTGGGCTTTTATGTTCTGGGGATTATTGACACCGATAGGATTATTGGGGATAAGTTTACTAAGAGATAGGTCTATACACAAAGAGGTGGAGGAAACCAGCTAATAATTATTTACGAACTTTTTGAGGATTTTCTTTTTCGGTAGATTCTTTAACGACCCTAAACGCAATCTGGTTTACGTCCTCTTTTTCGGGCTTGGGCTTTTTAACTATTGTTTTCTTTACCATCAATTCTAACTTAACATACATCATCCGGCATTACAATAGACCTAAAATTCAAACTGCACCACTACCAGGTTTTGAGGCTAATATACAATAATTTGCTTTCTATGTTATAATATATGTTAAGTTCAGGTTTAGGTTATGACACGCTTCCAAGAAACCTTAATATTGGATTTCTCAAGTGCGGATGACCAAACTCTAACTAATACGTAAGAGAGGAGGTCATCCAATGAGTTTTGAAGACAAAACGTTAACGTGTGCTGATTGTGGCGCTACCTTCGTCCACAGCGCCGAGGACCAGGAATTTTTCCAATCCAAGGGTTACACCAACGAACCCAAACGCTGCCCCGAGTGCCGTCAGTCAAGGAAGACCGAGCGGTTTGGAGCGAGTCGCCAGATGTTTCCCGCGACCTGTGCCCAATGCGGCAAAGCCACCGAAGTCCCCTTCCAACCCCGCGGTGACAAGCCCGTTTACTGCAGCGACTGCTTTAGGCAGATGCGCCCCGCCAGATAATCTGGTCCAAGTTTAAACGAACAAGAAAGCCGGGTCTATTTTAGGCCCGGCTTATTGTTTATCCAAAGTACGCTTTACTTAGCGGCGCGGCCCCATCGGTGCGGAAACCTCCAGTATCTGCCCGGAAAGTTTACTGGATACGTCCGATACCAGGAATGCCACGGCGTGGGCGATGTCTTCCGGGGTGGTGGTTTTACCGGCCTCGGCCAGTGTCTCCACGATTTTAGCCATCGCCGGGTCATTACCGGAGGCTTTGTGGAAATTAGTGTTGCCCGGCCCCGGCGCAATGATATTGATGTTTATTCCTTCGTGCCCAACCTCCCCGGCAACGGTCTTACTGAACATCACTGTGCCCGCCTTAGCCGCCACGTAAGCGGCAGAACCCGCCAGGCCCGTCGGCTGATGGGCGGCGTGGGTGGAAAAGTTGACGATTTTACCGTACTGCTTGGTTAGCATATGCGGCAGCACCGCCCGCGTGAAATTAATCGTGCCTTTAAGGTTGGTGTCAATGTCCATATCCCACTGCTCAGGTTCCATGGTCACAAAGGGCCTGAGGCCGCTGGCTTTACCGGCGCAGTTCACCAGTATGTCTATCTTGCCGAATTCCTTTAAAGTAGCGCTGACTACTGTGTCAATGTCGGTGCGGTTGGTGATATCTACTTTAAAAGCCAAGGCTTTGCGTCCAAGCTTTTTCACGTCTTCCGCCGTCTGTTTTGCTCCTGCTAAATCCATATCCACACTGATAACGTGGCAACCCTCTTTTGCCAGCATTAAAGCAATGCCCCGCCCGAAGCCTATCTGGCTGCCGGTGCCGGTCACAATCGCCACTTTATCTTTTAGGTTTAATTCCATAAAACCCTCCTCATTAGTCAATTAGGCTTTTTGTATTATATACTTTAGACGATGGTAAAAGCGACCAAGAAAATAGTCGGCGTCGGCGGCTCGCCGCGCAAGGGCAACTCCGAGTGGATGCTGACCACACTTTGCGATGAGTTGACACGTCTTGGCGCGGATGTGGAGATATTCCTGCTGCGTAAAATGAACGTTAAAATGTGCCGCGGCTGCCTTGCCTGTGAGAAAGGCGGTAAAAACCGTAAAGGTGACTGCGTTATCAAGGACGATATGGCGGGCGTCTATCCAAAACTGTTAGCGGCGGACGCTATAGTCCTCGCCACCCCCGGCTACATGGGGATGCTCTCCGGTATGCTCAAAAACTTCCTCGACCGCACCTGCGCCGTCTGGCCGCGTCTTGAGAGTAAACGCCTCGCCGGTCTGGCGGTAGCCGAGGAAGACACCTTCCAGACAATGGACAATCTTAAAAGCTACGGCAAGTTACTCAAGATGCGCTGGGTGGGGGGCGTTAAAACGCTGGCTAAACTCCCCACCGATGCTTCCCGTATTCCCGGTTTAGCAACGAGTTTAAAGCGTTTGGCGAAGAAAATTACCAATTCGTAAAAAAGAGGAGCGCGCCTGCGGCGCGCCCCATCAATTTTCCTAATGCTATTTTCTACTTTTGCGGCGGTCTTTGCCCGGGGAAGATACGCTTGCCGTCCGGCCCAAAGAAGCTGCCCGCCCAGCCTTCGCTGACCGTGCCGCAATCAAGCATGATTGCCATCTCGATATGCGGGTGGCGGAACTTGTGCCAGGTCAGCGGCCCGTGCATCAACCCTTTAGGAATCCACATCCCGAAGGTCGTGTTAAAGATGAGTTTTTCATCGCCCAGGTCGAACTCTAAATCGGCGCCAAGGTCTTCCGGGTTGTTATAGTCGCCGCCAATGTGCAGGACTATCTCGTCCTTTTCATCGTGCACCATCTTGGGCAGGTTCGGGCTGACCACTCCGTAAATCCATCCCCACTCTATATAGGTGTTGGCAACGCCTATCTGGGTGCGGCTCATATAAGTCATCGTCGGGCTCTGGCGGTTTTTCTGCCCCGGCCCCGCTTCGCGCATCGGGCTGCGGATGACGTACTGCTCGTAGTCGATATCTCTTTCTTTAATCATCGGCTGTTTATGCCCCTCCGTCATGTCCTTGCCGTAGGCTTTAGCCGGATCGCCGGTGCCCAGAATGAACGACATCTGGAAGTGGGGATATTCAAACTTTTTCCAGGTGGTGAGGCCGTGGGGTGTGCCCTTGGGGATGTACATGCTGGTGGTGTTATGGAAGTTGATAAGCTGCCCCCCGATGTACATCTCCACTTCCCCGCCGAGCACCTGCGGCTGTTTGGGGTCGCCGCCGGCAAAGAGGAGTATTTCATCATAATTGTGGACGTGCTCGCGGACGCTGGGATTGGGGTTAGGCTTGCCGCATATCCACCCCAGATTTATGTAGTAAGGCGCGCCGGTCTGCTTTTCACTGATATAAGTCATCGTTGGGCTTTGCCGGTTCTTAACGCCGTCCCCTACTTCATAAATGGGTTTCCTGATTGCGTTTTTATCGTACTTTGATGCCGCCATTTTTTAGACCCCTTTCTGCTATGGAATTTAAGATTTTTTACCGCTTTTTAAATCGACAGTATTGTAGCATATGTGCTATAATTCCGCCAGCGAATTACATCAAATTTTACTTCCGGAGGATGATACTATGACCCGCTTCACTTTAGATGGCAAAACCGGCAAACAGCTGCGCAAAGAGCGCGAAACAAGGATAATGGATGCCATCAAACTTAAGCCGACTGATAGGGTGCCCGTCATTACCTCCATGGGATATTTCCCGGCTAAATACGTGGGCATACCCTGCTCCGCCGCCTATTACGACTTCGACGCCTGGTACGACGCTTATGCCAAAACCCTGCCGGATTTCCCGGCGGATATGATTTTTCCCCAGGGGTTTAACCCCGGCAAGGCTTTAGAGATACTCGACCCCAAGACGATGCGCTGGCCGGGGCACGGCGTTGACCCACATCAAGGCCACCAGGCTATAGAAATTGATAACCTTAAAGCTGATGAGTACGACGCCTATATGAACGACCCCTCTGACTTCATGTTCCGCATCTTCATCTCCCGCGTCTCTAACAATCTGGCAGGCATGGCTGATATCCCCCGGCTTTCCGATATCGCCGGCATGATGGGCGCGCAGGCTATCGCTTACGCCTTTGCCGATAGGAAAATTTCCAAGGCTATCACCACCTTGCAAAAGGCCGGCCGCGAGATGCGCAAATGGAGGTCGAAAAGCAAGAAATTCGACCAGCTGCTGCTGGACTTGGGGTTTGCGCCTTATTTCCAGGGCGCGGCCATGCCCCCCTTCGACGTAATTTCCCATTCCATGCGCGGCATGACCGGCACGATGATGGATATGTTCCGCCAGCCGCAAAAAATTGAAGAACTGTGCGATTTTCTCCTCAAGAAAACGCTGGAAAGGCCCAGCCCCCAGCCGAGTGAAAACGGCTACTACCGCATTTTCATGACCAACACCCGCGGTTCTGACGACTTCCTGTCCATGGAACAGTTCAAGCGGTTCTACTGGCCGACGTTTAAAACGCTGGTCATGGGGCTGATTGATAAAGGACTGACGCCCTGCATCTTCTTCGAGGGCAAGTTCACCTCAAGGCTGGAGTATTTGCTGGAGTTCCCCAAAGGCTCGATACTGGCGCGCTTTGACACCACCGATATCTTTAGAGCCAAGGACGTCTTAAAAGGCCATATCTGCATCGAGGGCAATGTGCCGTCGTCGCTGCTGCAGGTGGGGAGTAAGGAAGACGTCATCGCGCACTGCAAGAAACTCATTGACTACTGTGCGCCGGGCGGCGGCTATATACTTTCGCCCCGCTCCTCCACCGATGAAGTGAAGCCGGAAAACCTTAAAGCCATGATTGAGTTCACCAAGGAGTATGGCAAGTACTAAAAGAGTCAGTATTCGGCAGCTCTTTTTAGCACCCGCAGGGCTCTTAACGTCACCCATTTATTGGGCTTGCCCAGGGTACCGTATTTGACCCACATCTTGTGGCTATGGTCTATCCACTCCAAAGGCCACCGGCCCTGTTCATTTTGCTTGCTTAAAATCAAGTCGATGGTGTTAGACAGGCGCGGGTTCTGTCCGTAGCCCAGTTTGGTTAACGCCTCGGCGATTTGTAGAATGTCCGCCCCCCAAAAACTGGGGAATTGGAACTGCCACCACCTGATATCCGGCGCGCCACCGCGGTGGCCGGGGAATTCGGCTTTAGACGGGTCACCGCTTAAGAAGAAGTTAACCCCTATATCAATCGCCTTGTTAATTTGCTCCGTGCGTTTTTCTCCCGGTAGATTGGCGAAAGCCAGTAAAACCTTTGCCGCTTCCCAGCCGCAGGGCAGACCTTTATTAGTGCGGCAAATGAACCCCGATTTGGCGGGATAATTGATGTAGCGGAACGGGCCAGACACGCCTTTGCCCTCACCCAACCCCTCCATATTCACTTTTTGCGGCAGCCCTTCTCCGGTGACTCGTCGTGCGGCGTATTCGTAGGCGGTTTCCAGCCGTTTATCTTTACAGCCTAACTCCGGCAACGATATCAGCATATTGCCCTGTAGACACAGTCCCATGTTGTTGGGTATCCGGCCTGGTGAAAACTGGCCGCTCTTTAGCAGTGAGTTTTTGATGATATAGTCGCAGGCAACGCCCACGCGTTTGTCCTCCTCAACCGTGGCGCCCAGCTCCGCCAATGATATTACCGACCATACCGGCCCGCGGCACTTGTTGGCGTAAACACTGCCCGCCGCTATCCAGTAACCCGCCGGGTTCATGTTATCCAGTATTACTGCAATCGGCCTCTCGCGGTGGGCTTTGGCCCTGGCCGCTTTAACCTCTTTTTCATCGCCGTCAGCGATGTCCCTTAAAGCCAGGTATCTAACGCCGGGGTCGCTCTCTTCCAGCAGCCAGTCGGTGGGGTCGGCTTTAAGGCGTTTTTTCCAATCCTGTTGTGCCATCGTTTTTTCCTCAGGGGTAATAATACCACAAGTAAAAAGAAAATTCTCACTCAAGGAAACCAGTCTTGCAGTATCCTCCGTAAACTTGGTAAACTTTAAACGATTTGTTTCGGGAGGGCTAACGATGGAAGTACGAGTCAATAATCACGGGCATAACGAATTATCAACCAAAACCTTCTTCAGCGACGAGAGCGGTTTTGCCGTGGCTTCGGTCATTGTTATGGGCAAGAAAGACGCCGCTTTAATCGATTCGCAGTGGTCTTTATCCAACGGCCACCGCGTGGCGGCGGAAATACTGGAAACCGGCTTGAATCTTAAATATATCTACGTCACCCACGCCCACCCCGACCATTACTTTGGACTTGGGCCGGTTACCGAAGCCTTCCCCAGCGCTAAGGTTATTGCCCTGAAATCGGTAGCCCAGACCGTTAACCAGCAGATGTTCGGCAAGGTGGACTACTGGAAGCCTATTATCGGGATTACCAACACCCCTACTAAGGCCGTCAACCTTGAGCCGATGGAGCATAACTACTTTGAACTTGAAGGTAAGCGCATAGAAATCCTGCCGGAAATCATGGGCGACCTTAAATACAATACCGCCGTCTGGATTCCTTCCATCAAAACCCTTTACGGCAGCGACGTGCTTTTTAACCAGGCGCACCCTTTCACCTGTGAAATTTCCGCCGCCGACCGCAAGCAGTGGATTAAAGACATCGAGCGGCTGCAGAAACTGGGCGCCGAGGTCATTATCCCCGGGCACCAGAAACCCGGCATGCCTTTCGATAATTCATCGTGCGAGTATACCAAGGAATACCTCTACGCCACGGAAGAAGAGCTGGCTAAACAAACCACCACCGAGGGCTTTTTCTACGCCATGGCGATGCGCTACAAGGACTCCATCCTTAATTTTTTGAGCAATGAGATGAACTCGGCGGTGTTCAAGGGCAACCGTGATTGGCATTGGGCGGAAGAGTAATTTGCCCTAAAGACACCAAATAAGTACTGTACGTTTCCTACGTTTTAGACGCTTAAGCCACACACCAGTGACGTGTGTCTAAAAATATTGTCAAAACCTGCCTCTCGCTATTGACAAATACATTCAGTTTTGTTACTCTCTGTGCAAAGATATTTTAGCCCAGGAGGTGAGATATGCAGGCTTATTGCATGAAGTGCCGGAAGAAAGTTGAAATGAGTAATCCTAAAGCGGTCACCCTGAAGAACAAGCGACCGGCCACCCAGGGCAGCTGCCCCAGTTGCGGAACCAAGATTTTCCGCATCGGCAAGGGCTAATTTCAACGTCATTAACCCGTTTTTAACGCCCTCTTGGTATGATGGAAATATAAAAAGGTGCCGGATAAATATAACTATTAACTAGACTATCCGGAACAAATAGACACAGGCAAATTTTCGGGCTCGGTGAACACCGGGTCTGATTTTTTTACTTACGCTTCCAGACTGTGCCTTGCGGCGTGTCCTCCAGCGCAATGCCTACAGCGCTTAAGCCGTCGCGGATTTCATCGGCTAGCTGGAACTGCTTGGCTTTGCGTAGTTCCTTACGGACGGATATTAACGACGCCATGATGGCTTCGATATCATCGGTTACAGCGTCGGCGTTTACACCGGCAGCTTTGGCTTTTTCCGTAATAGATACCGCCAGTTTCTTGAGCGGTTCGATGTCCAGTGGTGCTTCTTCTTTGCCTTTAAAGGTAAAACCCATAACCCCGCCCAGTTCTTTAAGCGTCTCGCGGGCTTTGGCGGCGTTCATGCCTTCCTCTTCCGCCCGGTTGATGTCCCGCGCCAAATCAAATAGCGCCGCGATAGCCTGCGGCGTGTTAAAGTCGTCGTCCATCGCCTCAATGAATCTATCGTAATAAGGCTTAGCGTCCAGCGCTTTACCCTTGCCGGCGGCGACGGTTTTATTGACCACCCGCGCCAGCCTGTCCGCCCCCGTCTGCGCCGCTTCGATGGCTTCGGTGGTATAAGTCAGCGGCGTGCGGTAATAAGAGCTTAAAATGAACACCCTTAAAGCGTCGGCGCTGTTCTTCTTTAAAAAGTCGCGTATCGTAATCAGGTTACCCAGGCTCTTGCTCATCTTGTCAGCGCCCATCTGCAGCAGGCCGTTATGCATCCAGTATTTAACGAAAGGCTTCTTGCTGGTATAGCTCTCGCTCTGGGCTATCTCATTTTCGTGGTGGGGGAAGACTAAGTCCTGGCCCCCGCCGTGAATATCTATCTGCTCGCCGAGGTATTTGACGGACATGGCGCTGCATTCGATGTGCCACCCCGGTCTTCCCTTTCCCCAGGGGCTGTCCCACGAAGGCTCATCCGGCTTGGCGGCTTTCCAGAGCACAAAGTCCATCGGGTCTTGTTTAGCCTCGCCCACCTCTATCCTCGCCCCGGCTTTCATCTGGTCCAACGTGCGCTTGGAGAGTTTGCCATAGTCGCTTAGCTTCCTGACCTGAAAATAAACGTTGCCGTCCACCGCATAGGCAAACCCTTTATCAATCAGCCCCTGCACGGTAGCGACTATTTCAGGGATAGTCTCGGTGGCTTTGGGGGCGACGGTTGGCCTTAAGTTGTTCAGCGCGTCCATGTCCTCGAAGTGTCGCGCGGTGAACTTTTCCGTCAGCTCTTTAACGGTGATGCCCTGCCGGTTGGCGTGGTTGATGATGTTGTCCTCAACGTCAGTGACGTTTTCTACGTGTTTCACTTTATAGCCGCGGAACTCCAGGTAGCGCCTTACGGTATCGAAAAATATATAGCTCATGGCGTGGCCGATGTGCGAATCGGCATAAGGGTTGATGCCGCAGACATACATCGTCACCACATCCCCGATTGGTTTAAAATCCGTTTTCTTGCCGGTTAAGGTGTCGGATATTTTCATTCTTCCCCTTTTTTAATCAAAGCTACCGCGTAGGCAGCCATGCCTTTCCCCTGCCCGATATCTCCCAGTTTATTATTGCTGCTGGCTTTTACGCTTACCTGGTTTAAATCAATCGCCAGCACATTGCTCAAGTTCTTGCGCATATCTTCGATGTATTTACTTAACTGCGGCTTGGCGGCGACTACCGTGGCATCGATATTTACTACCTCGTAACCGCTCTCTAAAAGCGATACCGCCACCTCCGCCAGCAGCACGAGGCTGGAGATGTCTTTATACTCCACCGCCCCCGGCGGAAAGTGCCGCCCGATGTCGCCCAGGGCCGCTGCGCCTAATAACGCGTCCATCACCGCGTGAACGAGGACGTCGGCATCGCTCCAACCGTCCAGACCCTGGTCAAAGCGTATATCAACTCCGCCCAATACCAGCTTCCGCCCCTTTATCAATGGGTGCGCGTCATAACCCATGCCGATGCGCAGATTATCGCTCATTTTGCTTCATTAACCCCTCCGCGATTTTCAGGTCGTCGGGAGTGGTTATCTTAATATTAGCATAAGAGCCCATGTAGAGTTTAACTTGATAACCGGCGTTTTCCACCAAAGCCGCGTCGTCGGTAACATCTCCGGCGGCGTTTTGGTAGGCTTTTTCGATGATATCGCGGCGGAACACCTGCGGCGTTTGGATGGCGCGTAAGTTTTGGCGCGATGGGGTATTAACGACAATCTCGCCGCTGTGTACTTCTTTGATGGTGTCCGTTACCGGTATTGCCGCCGCCGCCGCGCCGGTAGCTTTAGCCGCCTCCAGCCCCCGCTCGATGAGGTCGACGGTGACTAACGGGCGCGCCCCGTCATGGATGACTACCCAGTCGGCGTCTTTAATGCGCTTTAGCCCCGCCGCCACCGAGTCCTGCCGCCTTTTCCCCCCGCCCACAACGTCTTTGACTTTAGACCACCCCTCAGCTTCGACGAGTTTACGGCAGGCTTCAATGTTGGCAGGAGCCATCACCACGACTATTTCATCGATTTGCTTACAGCCGTTAAAAACATCCAGCACACGCGCCAGAGCGGCTCGGCCGTTGATGGGCGCGAATATCTTGTCAACGCCCCCCATCCTTTGCCCCTCCCCTGCTGCTACGATTATGGCAGTTACTTTAGTATTCATTATTGAAAAATAGCCTTCAGTAACTCAGCATCAGTCTGTACCAAATCGCCAAGGATTTTTATAGAATCTGCTTTAACAACAACAATTTTGCTGGATGCGGGTAGACGTCTTTTGGCTTGGTAATAATCATTATCTTTCACAAGCACTAGGATTGTTTTTGCTTCCAAGTTTTCACTTGCCCATCCAAGAGATAAAATATCTTTTTCTAAACTCCCACTATCACACACTTCTATTACCACCGATGGAGCTAGAAATTGTTTCTTTTTCCAAACCATATCGTGTCTATACTCGGCTATTTTCTGTTCACGTTCTACTATCATTCCGAGGCATTTTCCGATGTTTTCCATTACTTCTACGATCTCTTTATGTGTTGAAGTACTGCGAGTCAACGGTTCTATTATTACAGGCTTACTTAAATTAATAACAACAGGTTGTCCCGGGTTTGTTTTTCTCATTTCCGATTCTACTAGCTCAAAATCTTCTTTTGATATTTTTCTTAGGCTTTGATGAAAAGCAAGCGCCCAGCTTGTTTCTCTTTGTTTTTTTGTAATAAAGCTCAATTTAGTAATTAATTTATTTACATTTAACATTTGAGCCTCATCTAACACCAAAAGGGGTTTTATATTAAAACGATAAGGCCACATTTCATCTTCTTCAGTCCAAATTTTTGTTTTATTATCAAAATATCCATTTGAAGTGGCTTCAGAAATAGCACCTATTTTTTGTATTTTAGTAACATAATATATAAACTTGTCACCGGGTTGGATTTCTTCAACCTCTTTCTTACATCTATTGTTAAACCCGTCTATATCAAAATTCCTTTTTTTATTTACTTCGAAATTGTCAGGTGTAGTAACAATCATCCTATATGTAACCATATCTTTCTCCTTTTTATCCCGCCATCTCAAACACCCGCGTCCTCTCCCAGACGCCTTTGTTCTCCACAAAAAGATTGATAAAGGTTATCTCATCTTCAAAATATAGTTTATATTTAGAAAACCTTAGCTTAATGTTCTTAAAAACCTTGTCTGGTATGTGGCTCCCGATGGTTACGTGCGGAATATAGTTATCCAAATTGAACTTGCCGTCGGTTTCAGTTTCTTTAATATACCCATCCAGCGATTTTACGATGTCCGTGTGCAGTTTTTTTACCGGCTGGCGGTTCTTGATGGCGGCGTAAGCCACATTGTTGCCGTTGTCAAAATACTTGATGCCCTTTAGCGTAATATCGAATGGGCTGGTGCGCTTGGCCACCTTGCCCAGTTCATCATATATCTGGTACATGCTGAACACCGGCGTAAAAGGGTAAACAAGCGTAATATGGGGCACGATGAAGTGATCGATGTACCGCTGGAAGTCCCGCCGCATTTTGCTCAATACGTTTTCAATATCCTCGGAAAAAGTGAGGACGATGGCGTAGGTCCTGTCTTTTTTAGCCATTTATTCATCATCACCCCTCTCTTTACCGCCATCCCCGAACACGAACTTTTTAATTACCTGCCACTCCCCGCCTGTTTCCCCCGCCAGGTAGAACTCCCGCACGTCGCAGGTGTGGGAGACGTTGTAACCTGCCAGTTTACTCTGGATTTCCTCCAGCTTTTCACCCGGTATTTTCTCCCCGATGGTCAGGTGCGGCGTATGGTGCTGGAGGCTGTACTCTTTTTGCGCGTAATAGCCGGTCACTGCGTCTTTGATGGACTCAACCATGGCGGTTATCAGCTCGTCAACCTTTTGCCGGTTTTTAACGCCCACATACGCCACATTGTTGACCGTATTGAAATACTTAATGCCCTCCAGTTCCAGACGGAAGGGCTTAAGGCGCTTTGATAAATCCCCCAGCCGCTCGACTATCCCGTCCAAACTGTCCGCCGGAAGGAAATCATATATGAGGGTGATGTGGGGCTGGCGCGGGCAGACGGCACAGCTTTCAACCTCCCGCCGCAGCCGCCGGAAGGTCTGCTCAATCTCCCCATCGAATATCAAAGAGACGGAATAGCTGTTCACCGCCAGGGCTGTCATGCTTCCTCCTCCTCTTTCATCGTCCCTTTACCCAGCCCCTTAAAGACCGCCTCTTTCAGCGTACTCGCTATAATCAATTCCATATCGTCGGGGGCGTTAACTTTAGCCCCGGTTTTAGGTATAATGCACTTCTTGAAGCCCAGCCGGGCGGCCTCGGCAAGGCGACGGTCCATCTGCGGGGCGGGGCGGAGTTCGCCGCTTAAGCCCACCTCCCCTATTGCCGCCGTATGGGGCAAGACTTCGGCGTCGCGGTAGCTGGAGGCAATCGCCAGAGCCATCCCTAAATCCGCCGCCGGCTCGCCGACTCTTAAGCCGCCCGTCACGTTGACCATGACGTCCTGGTTGCCCAGCTTTAGCCCCACCCGGCGCGATAACACCGCCGTGACTAAAAGCAGCCGGTTAAAGTCCACCCCGTTGGCGGTGCGCCGCGGCTGGCTGAATTGGTTAAATGTCGTTAACGCCTGTATCTCTACCAGTAACGGGCGGCTGCCCTCGATAACCGGCACGACCGCCGACCCCACCGTTTCCGTCCCCCGCTGCGATAGGAACGCCAGTGATGGGTTATCCACCTCTACCATCCCTTCTTCTTTCATTTCAAAGACGCCCACCTCGTTGGTCGAGCCGAAGCGGTTCTTGACGCATCTTAACAACCTGTAAGCGCTGAAGGGCTCGCCCTCAAGGTAGAGGACGACGTCCACGATATGCTCCAGAACGCGCGGCCCGGCGATGGCGCCCTCTTTGGTGACGTGGCCGGAGATGAAGACCGGCACGCCGTGAATCTTAGCCCACTGCATCAGGCGCATCGTGCAATCCCGCACCTGCGAAACACTGCCCGCTGCCGAGTCCCCGCCAGGTATATAGACGGTCTGTATGGAATCCACAATCAACAGCGAGGGCTGGGACTGCTCTGCCTGTTCCACCATGGCGTCGAGGTCGGTTTCCGATAGGACGTAAAGCCCTTCCCCTTTTACTCCCAGCCGCTTGGCGCGGAGTTTTATCTGCTGCGCCGTCTCTTCGCCGGTAACGTAAACCACGCGCCGGTCCGCCTTAGAGATTGACGCCGCCGCCTGCAAGAGGAGGGTGCTTTTGCCGATGCCCGGGTCGCCGCTGACAAGGACCAACGACCCCGCCACAATGCCTCCCCCCAGCACGCGGTTAAACTCGGCGAGGGGTAAAGGGGCGCGGTCTTTAGCTTCTATCTCTACCTGAGAAAGCTCCTGCGGGAAGGCGGCGGTGCCGGTGGAACGTAGTGGGGCTTTAGTAGTGTTAAGTGTCATCTCGCTAAATGTGTTCCACTGGTTGCAGTCCGGGCAGCGCCCCAGCCATTTAGTGCTTTCCTTGCCGCATTCCTTGCAAACGTAAACGGTTTTACCCGTGGACTTACTCATAGGATGAGTTTATTAGATTTAGGGAGATAAGGCAAGGGAGATGGGTTTTACCCCAGCGGCATAATGCCCATGCCGTTCATAATTGCCAGCATCACCGCCGCCGCCATCACCGAGCCTATCTGCCCGCCCGTGTTGGCGCCAATGGCATGCCATAAGAGGAAGTTCCGCGGGTTGGCTCGCTGACCCTCCTTTTGCACCACCCGCGCCGACATCGGGAACGCGGAAGTCCCCGCCGCCCCCAAAAGCGGATTTATCTTGCCCTTAGAGATAACGCGCATCAACTTGCCCAGCAACATGCCTGTTACCGTGTCTAAAGATATCGCCAGGAAGCCGAGTAAAAATACCAGTATCGTTTGCCAGGTCAGGAAGTTGCCGCCCAGCATTGACGCCCCGATGGTCAGTCCCAGTAAAAGCGTCACGATATTCGCCAGTGTATTGGAGCTAACGTCCACCAGCCTCCCAACCACCCCGCTTTCCTTCAACAGATTCCCCAGCATCAACATCCCCATCAGCGGCGCGCCCATGGGGGCTATCAGAATCGTCGCTATGCCTGCCACAATCGGGAATAATATCTTCACCTTCTGGGAGACCTGTTTTTCTCCGGTGGGCATCAGCGTGGCGCGCTCTTTTTTGGTCGTCATCGCCCGCATTATGGGGGGTTGGATGATGGGCACTAAAGCCATGTAAGAATACGCCGCTATTGACACCGCCGGCAGTAAGTCCCGCGCGTACTTGGACGTGACGTATATCGCTGTGGGGCCGTCGCACGCGCCAATGATGGCAATGGACACCGCCTCCTGCTGCTGGAACCCAATCCCCAGGGCGATTAACAGCGTGATAAAGATACCGAACTGCCCCGCCGCCCCGAATATCAGCACCACCGGGTTCGCCAGCAAAGGCCCGAAGTCTATCATCGCTCCCAGCCCCAGGAACAGCAAAACCGGGAAAAGCTCCGTCAATATACCGGAGACATAAAGCAGGTTAAGCACCCCGCCCGAATCGTGGGCGGAAAGGTTGGCTAAAGGCAAGTTGCCTAAAATCACCCCGAAGCCGATGGGCACCAGTAAAAGCGGCTCCACCTTGCGCCCGATACCCAGGTAAAGTAGCACGCACCCGATGAGTATCATCACCGCAGATTCCCAGGTCATGTTCAGGAATCCCTGCCCCAGGCTGCTTAAGGCGTCCAGAAAGGCTTCCATTACTTGGAATCCTCTTTAGGGTCTTCTTTGTGGGGGAAGAGCTTATTAAGCAGGCGGATGAGGAGCGTCAGCAGGTACAGCGTGATGAAGGTTACGCCCATCCCGGCTATGGTCATGGTCAGCCCGAAGGTCCAATCCATCTCTTTTTATATCCTTGTATAAATTATAAAAATACCCCACCAGATAGCTGATGGGGCATTTAATAAAGCTAGTATTCGATGACGGCGATGGTCTCGCCGGGCTTAACTACCTGGTCGGCTTTAACCGATACCTCCACCACCTTGCCGCCGACCGCCGCCAGAATCGGGTTTTCCATTTTCATGGATTCCAGAACACAGATGACGTCGCCCTCTTTAATGGCGTCGCCAACTTTAACTTCTACACTGATGATTTTGCCGGTGATAGGAACTTCTACTGTTTCCCTTGCCAAAATAAGCTCCTTTCTTGGATAGCCTAAATATAAAGGCGGTGGAGTTATCTTTATTAAACTTCCACCGCCCCATTATACTAAAGTCGGTTTGGGATGTCACTAATTTATTTTGTTACTTTAGGATAGGCATCTACAACCTGTTTCAAAAAGTCCGGTGAAACAGTAAATTCATCCCGAGAATCGATAGTAATTTCTCCATCCTCTACGCTAACTACTACTTCGGAAACGTAGGCATTCTCGGTTACCTTGACGTCTTCCATGGGCTGGGACCTCTTGTCGCTCTTGCCCCTGGCTTTTTCTTCCAACGCTTCCTTAACGATTTTCTCTACTTCGTACTTAATGCTCTCGGTGGCGTAAACTGTAAGGCTTTCGCCCTTTTTACCAATACCTTTAATCTCCGGCACGACGCGGAACTTATCGGTAGTCTTTTCCGCGGCACGTTTTTCCGGTATCTCGTTAATCGATTTAATAACGTCGTCCATCAGCGCCCCGCGCTTCACGGTTGTCTTAATTTCATAAATCCTGTCGAATCTCTTAAAGCCGCCCCGCAGCACCGCCTCGGACAGTTTGTCTTCAACTCGGTTCTGGATGACGCGGCGCAGTTGGCGCGCGCCGTATTCTTCTTTATAGCCCTCTTTACCGAGGAAGTCTTTAGCGACGTCGGTAACCCGCAGCATAATTTCCTTTTCAGCTAGCTGCTTGCTGACGTTGGACAACATCATGTCTACTATCGCCCGTATCTGTTCTTCCGTCAGGGTGTGGAAGACGATGATGTCGTCAATACGATTGAGGAACTCGGGACGGAAATTACTCTCGCGGCTATCCTTGAGCTTGGTCAGGAGGTCGTTCTTCATCTTGTCGTAAGTACTCGCTCTCGCTTTAGCTTCGTCGCTGTGGGAAGCAAAGCCGACCGAGCCGCGCTTAATCTCTATAGCGCCAAAGTTGCTGGTCATAATGATCATGCTGTTGCGGAAGTCCACCCTCCGCCCCTTGGCGTCGGTCAAATGCCCATCATCGAAAATTTGGAGCAGCAGGTTGAAAACGTCCGGGTGGGCTTTTTCAATCTCGTCCAGTAAAATACAGCTGTAAGGCTTGCGCCGCACCGCTTCAGTCAGCTGGCCGCCCTCGTCGTAGCCAACGTATCCGGGGGGCGCACCGACCAGGCGGGATACCGCGAATTTTTCCATGAACTCGGACATATCGATACGTATTAGGGCATCCTCGCTGCCGAAGAGGTATTCGGCCAGCGTTTTAGCCATTTCCGTCTTGCCTACGCCCGTGGGGCCCAGGAAGAGGAAAACGCCCATGGGACGCTTCATGTCTTTAATGCCGGAACGGGCGCGCCGTACCGCCTTGGAGATAGCCTTGACGGCTTCTTCCTGACCGGCGATGCGCAGGTGCAGGGAATCTTCCATATTCAGCAGGCGGCTGGCTTCGTCGTCGGCTAATTGAACCATCGGTACGCCGGTCCACATGCTGACCACCTCGGCAATATCCTCTTTCTGCACGATAATGTCCTGCTGTCCCTGCTCTTCATGCCATTCAGCTTCCAATTTTTTAATTGTTTCTTCGTTTTGTAATTCTCGCTCCCGCAACTCGGCGGCGTTATCGTATTTTTGCGTGGCGAGGGCTTCGTCTTTATCCTTGCGGATGGAATCCTGCGCTTCTTTAGCCTGTTTAAGCGAAGCGGGCATGGTGCTGTGGCGGATACGAACGCGGGAAGACGCCTCGTCCACCAGGTCAATAGCTTTATCGGGGAGGAAGCGGTCGGGGATATAACGCGCCGCCATGCTTGCCGCCGCCGCCAGGGCTTCTTCGCTAATCTTGAGGTGGTGGTGCGTTTCGTAGCTCTCTTTAATGCCGCGTAAAATATGTAATGTTTCGTCAACGGAAGGCTCTTCGACCAGAATCGGCTGGAAGCGCCGTTCCAGGCCGGCGTCCCGTTCTACGTATTTGCGGTAGTCGTCCAGGGTGGTAGCGCCGATGCATTGTAACTCGCCGCGCGCCAGGGACGGTTTTAAGATGTTGGCGGCGTCAACCGCGCCTTCGGCGGCGCCGGCGCCGACCATTGTATGAAATTCGTCAATAAAGATAATGCAGTTACCTGCAGTCTTAATCTCGTCGATTATTTTCTTGAGCCGTTCTTCAAATTCGCCGCGGTACTTGGTGCCCGCCACCAGCGAGCCCATGTCCAGCGCGATGAGTCTTTTATCTTCCAGCGTCTCGGGTACGGTGCCGGCAACGATTTGCTGCGCCAGACCTTCAACGATGGCGGTTTTACCCACGCCCGGTTCGCCGATAAGCGCCGGATTGTTCTTGGTGCGGCGACTCAAAATCTGGATAACGCGCTCAATCTCTTTGTGCCGCCCGATAATCGGGTCCAGCTTTTTCTTGCGGGCGGCCTCGGTGAGGTCGGTACCCAGCTGGTCTAAAGCAGGGGTCTTGCTGGAGGAGCGAGTAAGCCGGGCTTTAGGCACACCCTGGGTGAGAATGTGGAGAACCTCGGCGCGGGCACGCTCCAGCGTAATGCCGAAGCTGTCCAGCACGCTCGACGCCACCCCTTCACCCTCGCGCAGCAGGCCCAGCAGTAAATGCTCGGTGCCGATGTAGTTATGCCCCATCTGGCGGGCTTCATCAATCGCCAGCTCAATGACTTTTTTGGCACGCGGCGTTAGGCCGGTCTCGGTAGAGCCGGGTTTTTCGCCTCGCCCGATGATAAACTCCACCGCCGAACGCACCTTGCTAAGGCCGATACCCAGATTGGTGAGTACCTTGGCGGCGACGCCTTCCTCCTCACGTACCAGCCCAAGCAGGATATGCTCGGTGCCGATGTAGCTGTGATTAAGATTGCGCGCCTCTTCCTGGGCTATGGTGAGTACGCGGCGGGCTCTTTCGGAAAATTTTTCAAATCTGCTGGCCATATTTTTCCCCGGGTGTTGATTCAGGCTTCTGATAGCCTATTCTAATTCTAATCTTATACTATCAATACTGGTAAAGCAAGGGGGTTAACACCCAGGTGATAGGCGCGGCAGGTATGTAAGAAGGAGAGATTTTTATGTATTTAGAAAATAGAAAAGTCCCCTGGCAGTGGCATATTTTCCACAAAGGGTCGCCCCCTCAGTATCGTCTGCGCTGAGGCGTTTCACTTCCGTGTTCGGGATGGGAACGGGTGGGTCCACCTCGCTCTAACCACCAAGAGACTCGTTCTCTAGTGTTTATTCGGTTTTTAAGGGCTCTTTCAAGCTACAGCATATATCATAGCATATTATGGGGCGGAAATAAAGGGGGGCAATCCCCATTTTATGCATCCTGTTTTATATGCGGCTATTTGTTTATATCCGCTCTAGTAAAGCCCTTAAGTTAAACTATTATTAGTCAATGTAAAGTAAAAGCGGCCAGTTAGCTACAATCGTCCCTTCAATTACCTTATTATCCTCGTCCTCCTCAGCATTAAGCCAGGCTCTAATAGAAACAACCTGGTTGCCATAGTGATACATGAGATAGTTTAACTGTACTGCAGGCAGCATTTCGAGGAATGCCATAACCTTAAAGGCTCCGCACTCGTTGACGATTACTTTGGCTATTATGCAGTTCTGGTCGCAAATAGTAATCGTCACTGTTTCGCCCGGCGTGAAGCAGGAACCAAAAACATAAATAGTCTGGAAAATACCACAGCTGCAAATAGAGTAGTATTCATACGTGACTGCATTCATATTACACACTACGATATCAGCTGTATAACCCACACCGGCTGGCCCTTGTGGCCCCTGTTCGCCCTGCGGACCGGCGGGACCCTGCGGCCCCTGTTCACCCTGCGGGCCCGCTGGACCTTGCGCCCCGGTAGGCCCGGTCGGACCCTGAAGCCCCTGTTGGCCCTGAGGCCCGGTACATCCCGCAATCATCAGCGATATCAGCAATACCGCTAATATTACACCCGCTACCTTAACAAAGTTTTTCATATTTACCTCCACGTTCCAGAAATAAAAAAAGCCGACGTCTGCATTCAGGTGCGCAACATCAGCGTTATTCTTTTCATTGACCGCCCTCCATCTTCCACGTGTTCTTTCAGGTGGTCATGTAAAGAGGTTTTCAGTTTACTCCCCATCCTCTATATTGTCAAGACTGTTTACTCACGCAATAAATATAGAAGTTTCACCGATAAATCCCCCTTTCTCTAACAGAATCTTGACAAGATTATATGCAAGTGATAGTTTATGGGAGGGCTTTTCCCAGCGAGTTTTACCGCCATAAAATGACGCGTTTTATCCCGCCCAGGAATTGTACGAGGTGAAGTTATGAGCATCGAATTAGTGCATATTGGATTTGGCAACATTCTGGCGATGAGCAGGACCATCGCTATAGCCTCCCCGAATTCCGCACCCACCAAACGCATTATTCATGACGGCCGCAGTAACGGCAAGGTTATCGATATGACCAGCGGCCGCCGCACTAAAGCCGTTATTTTTACCGACAGCGGCCACATCGTCCTGGCGGCGCTCGCCCCGGAAACCATCGCCAGCCGCTTTTCCGCCGGGCGTTCCGGCCTCCCCGCTAAACTCGATTCGCTGGAAGGCAGTGAAGGTATTGATGAAGAGTAAGAAAGTCTCCTCCCTTTTACCCCCCGTCCAACCCCTCCTTATCGTTATTTCCGGCCTTTCCGGCGTCGGCAAGGACACCGTGCTGGCCAAGTTGAGAAAATCAAAGTTCCCCGCCCATATCAGCGTCACGTCCACAACGCGCTCCCGCCGCCCCGGTGAAAAAGAGGGCGTTGATTATTACTTTGTTACTCAAGATAAATTCCGGGAGATGATTAAAAAAGACGAGCTGTTGGAGCACGCCACGGTTTACGGCAACAGCTACGGCCCTCCCAAGCAGCCGATTCAAAAAGCGCTTAAAGCCGGGCAGGACGTTATCTTAAGAATTGACGTGCAGGGCGCCGCCACGATTAAGAAAAAGGTGCCGCAGGCTTTGCTTATCTTTTTAATTACAATGACTCTTGACGAGCTGGAAAAGCGCCTTAGAAAACGCCATACGGAAACACCGGCGGAACTGGAACTGCGGTTGAAAACGGCTAAGAAGGAACTTGAAAGCATACCGATGTTCGATTATGTAGTCATTAACCGTGAAGGGAAAATAGACCAGACCATCGCTGATATCAGCGCCATTATTACTGCGGAAAAGTGCCGCGCCGTCCAGCGCGTTTGTAAACTCTAGATTATTCCTACCCGTTCTTTAAGGCCACGCCTTCGATAACGTCAGCTACATCCTCACAGCGGTCGGTGGCGGTTTCCATATGCTCGTAAATCTCACGCCACTTGATAATTTCCGCCATGTCCGCCTTGCTGTCGAACAATTCGCCGATGGCCGCCCGGTAAATACGGTCGGCGGCGTTTTCCAGCCGGTTGATTTCCACGCACCGTTCCAGCATATTTTTAAACTCGTTCTTGTGCCTTAAACCAGAGACGGCTTTTTCTACCTCTATCGCTCCCTGCACTATCACGCCCGCCAGCTCTTTGGCTCTTTGGGTGGGCTTGGCGATTTTGTAGATAAACATAGCGTCCGCAGTGGAATGAATATAATCAAGCACATCATCCATGGTATGAGCCAGCATGGCGATATCTTCCCGGTCGAAGGGGGTAACGAAGGTGCGGTGCAGCAGTGAAATTATCTGGTGGGTTATCGAATCGCCGTCGTGCTCCAGTTCGGTAATTTCCGCCACACGGCTGTCAATAAACTGCCAGGTATCAATCATTTCTTTAAGCAGCCTGGCCGCTTTTATAATGTTCTGGGCGCTTTCATCAAACAGGTCAAAGAATTTCTGCTCTCTGGGCATAAAGGGAAATTTAGGCATTGCTCCTCCTTCGATAAAGACTGGCCAGCCACTTAGTGCGGTGGGGATTAACCAAGTTGAGTTTAGTGGAGACAGCGGTTGGTTGTCAAGAAAAAACCTAGGATTCCGCCCCTTTTCCCCCCTCCCCCATCTTCCGCTTCTTTGCCTCAAGGTCGTCCATGCGTTCCTGCACCGTTTTCTCAAACCCCAGTGCGCCGGGCGTGTAAAACTTACGCCCCTTCATGTGGTCCGGCAGGTGTTGCTGGTCAACGACGTGACCGGGGAAGTCGTGGGCATATTTATAGTCTTTGCCGTAGCCCAGGTCCTTCATCAGGGGCGTGGGCGCGTTGCGGATGTTATACGGCACGTTCTCGCTGGCGCCCTTTTTTATGGCGTCCTGCACCTGGGAGTACGCCGTGTAGAGGGAGTTGCTCTTGGGGGCGGTGGCTAGATACACCGCCGCCTCGGTCAAAGCCAGGTTGCCCTCCGGCATGCCGATGAAGTGCACCGCCTGCTGGGCGGCCATCGCCACCACCAGCGCCTGCGGGTCGGCCATGCCGACGTCTTCCGAGGCAAAGCGCACCATCCGCCGCGCGATGTAGAGCGGGTCTTCCCCCGCCTCCAGCATCATCGCCAGCCAGTAGATGGAGGCGTCAACGTCGGAGTCGCGTAAAGACTTATGCAGGGCAGAGATGAGGTTGTAGTGCTGGTCGCCGGCGCGGTCGTACTGCACGGCACGCTTTTGGAAGGCGTCCTCGATTGTTTCCAGCTTAATGATGCGTTTGCCGGTTTCTTCATCGGCGGGGGTGCTTAGGGCAGCAATCTCTAAGGTGTTGAGAGCCATGCGGGCGTCGCTGTTGGACATCTTAATCAACTGCTCCATGGATTCGTCAGGCAGTTCGACATTCAGCTCGCCGAGACCCTTTAGTTTATCCATAGATGCCCGGGAGATAAGGATATCCAGTTCTTCTTCGGTCAGGGGCTTAAGGGGTAAAACGCGCGTCCTTGAAAGCAGCGGCGACGTTACCTCAAAGGACGGGTTCTCCGTCGTCGCGCCGATTAATATCACCGTGCCGTCTTCCACAAAGGGCAGCACGGCATCCTGCTGGGTGCGGTTAAAGCGGTGGATTTCATCTATAAAGAGAATGGTTCGCTGGCTCTGGCCATGACGCCGCTCCTTGGCCTCCGCCACGATTTTCCTTAAGTCGGTGACGCTGGCGCTGACGGCGCTGACCGGCGAGAAATGCGCCCCGGTGCTGTTGGCAATGATGTTCGCCAGCGTTGTCTTGCCGGAGCCGGGCGGCCCCCACAATATAATGGAGGGGATGCGGTCGGTCTCTATGGCGCGCCTTAAGACCCGCCCCTTCCCCAGGATATGCTCCTGCCCCACAAAGTCTTCCAGGCTCTTGGGGCGCATCCGCGTAGCCAGCGGAGCGTTCTGGAACTGCTGTTCATCCGCCTGCTTATCGAACATATCCATACTCATAATGCGCCTCCCCGCTACTATTTGGAGAGAGACTTAAAGTATATTATTTTGGATTGACTTGTTCAAGTTAATTAGGTTTTGGATTCAATGCTTTACATATATAAACTAAAGTATAAATCAATGCACCAATAAAGGACATGATAGCAACAAAATCAACTATCACCGTTACACAACAATAAAAATGAGGTAAATGTACTAAAAAAAGTAAATATAGACTTGCAAGTACCGCCCATGTAGCAATAATTCCAAAACCCCACTTTCTTATATATCTTCTTTCATCGCGCTTCTTTAAAATATCTCTAACAAACTTGACTGCATAAGGACTAAAAAGGCGGAAGTATTGTTCATCACACAAATTATCGTATTCATGACCTAATAATAACCTTTCTTCTTTACCAATGTCTTGAATCCTGTATAGTACATAATACTGATCCTTAATATTTCTTAACATTTTTCGTAATGCAGATTTCCAACCATCAACATAATTATCAATAGTTTGGTAACGAAAAACCATAAACACTGCAATTAGTCCCGCTAAAGTTAGAGATACCGAGAATAACGCTATGTATATATCAGGCATATAACTAATAAAGTGTTCAAACATTCTTTCTACCTCCTTACCCTTACTTCAGCCGCTTTACCTCAAACCGGTAAAGCCGTACCGGCTCGTCCATGCTTATGCCGCCCTTCTGGCGGCAGATATCTATCTGGTACTCCGGCGTGTCCACGCCCTCAAGGTCCGGCAGCAGTAAGCCCCGCCGCCACCCCGACTGCACAATCACTCCGTATTTCTTCGGGTCGAGGTAGCTGGCGTCCGGCACCGGTTCCGGCTCGGTTAAAATGTCCACGCTGTAGTCGAGGTCTTTAAGCTCGTCCTCTTTCACGGGGTCAAAGCGCGGGTCGCGGGTGGCGGAACTGATGGCGTTGGAAATTACCTCCTCGGCGATGTTCTTCTCCTGCGCTTCAAACGTGCCGATACAGCCGCGCAGGTCGCCCTTCTTATGGATGGAAACGAATACCCCCGCCCGCTGCTTCATCTCTTTGCCTAAAGACTTGGGCAGTTTTAGCCTCTCCCCCGTCCTGGTATAGTTCTCTACAGCCTTTTTAGCTAAAGATACAATGGGATGCATTCAGGCGTCTCCCTTCTTAAAAATAACGCCGGCGTAGCCCACCACCGAGGAGAAGTCGCCGGTAGAATCGCCGCTGTTTTGATATTTTACCAGCATTCCTTCCTTTGCCCCCAGCTCTCTGGCGGCGGTGATGACGGTAACGACCGGGCCATAGGCGCACATGGTGATATGTAAGTCGTTGTAACGCCTGGTCAGTTCATCGGCGTCTAAAGCTATCATCGCCTCCACGGCCTGCATATCCTTGGCTCTTGCCTCTTCGGCGGGCTCGTAATGTGTCATATCGCCGCTGGCGAGGATGATTGCCTGGCGCTTTAGTTTCTCAAAAACCCTGACGATGGCGCGCCCGATTTCTTTATAAGCCTCGGTGGAAAAGCCGCCGAGGATGATTGGCACAATCTTGATGTCCGGCTTGATGTACTGTAAAAAGGGTATTTGCACCTCGACGGCGTGCTCGTCCGCGTGGGCGCGGTAGTCCGCCTCGGCGTACTTCGATTGCTTAATGATTTCCGCCGCCATCTCTGCATCCACCTCGACGTCCCCCAAAGGCGTCCGCCACGTGCCTTCCGGCATTACGCTGAAAGGCTTGCCCGCGCCGGAGTGCGAAGGCCCGATGATGATAAAGGTGCCTTTGAACTTAACTCTTGAGAGCGCCGCCCCGGCCACCGCCCCGGAATAAACGTAGCCGGCGTGCGGCATTAACAGCCCGACGGCGTCTTCTTTCTTAGCTTTTTTATCAATGTATTTTGCCAGCATTTTATTAAGCTCGTTGGGGGAGGCGGGGTAAAAATAACCGGCGACGATTGGATTTCTTATCATACGGCGCCTCCTTCTGCCCCGGAAGGCACAAAGTTCAGGTCCACCCCGCAGTAACGGCACGTACTTCCCTTCAACCCCGCCGCCTCCGTGTTATAGCCCACCCGCTTCACCACTACCTTACCGCAATTATAACACCGCGTGTTCTCACTATCGTGGCCGGGCACGTTGCCGGCGTAAACAAACTTTAACCCCGCCTTGCGCCCGATATCCGCCGCACGTTCTATCGTCTCTAGCGGGGTGGTGGGTAAATCGGTCAAATGGTGGTGGGGATAAAAGCGCGTTACGTGCCAGGGCGTCAGTTCGCCCAACTCCTTGCATATCCAGTCGGCGATGCCCTTCAGCTGTTTATCGTCGTCGTTCAGCGTCGGGACGATATTGGTGACGACCTCTACATGCATGTGCCACTTATCTTTAGCGCGCTTGGCGATATCCAGAATCTCGCGCCAGTGCGGCACGCCCGATAACTCTTTATAAAGCCTATCAGAGAAGCCCTTGATGTCTACCCGCCAGGCGTCGAGGTAAGGCCCGATGGCGTCCAGCGTTTCCGGCGTGGCGTAGCCGTTGGTGACGTAAACGGTATAGAGTCCGCTCTTTTTCGCCAGCTTGGCCGAATCCAGCGTGTACTCAAACCAGATAGTCGGCTCGTTATATGTCCAGGCGATGCCGCTGCAACCGCTCTCTTTGGCGAGTATAATAGCGTACTCGGGTAAAATTTTACGGCAGGTATGTTTTAACGCATCACCGTCGGCGGTGGATATCTCCCAGTTCTGGCAATGCCTGCAGTGGAAGTTGCAGCCCAGTGTTCCGAAGGAAAGGCAAAGCGTGCCGGGGTAAAAGTGGAAGAGTGGCTTTTTTTCTACGGGGTCGGCGTTGATGGAAGAAACGAGGCCGTAATTTACATTGTAAAGAATCCCGTCCTTGTTATGATACATGCCGCAGACGCCGTACTTGCCCGGATTAATCGCGCAGCGCCACTGGCAGGTATTGCACTGGACTCTGGATTCCGGTAGTTTTTGATAATGCGCAGCCTCACGCATTTCCTTACTCCCCTTTTAAAAGCCATTATAGCACCGGAAGGAAACGAATAGTACCACAGGGAATATGGGGCAGTGCTAGTTATACAGATGCAGCAGGTCAGCCCAGTCAATGGGGATGAGGGGAGAAAGGATAAGGAATGACAGCACGTGCGCCACGATGATGATAATAAAGGCCGTCAGCGCTATTCTCTTTAACACTTTTCTGCCGTCGCCGCGCCAGTACTCCAAAAGCTGGTTCAACCCTATACCCAATCCCAAACAGATGGCGCCGATGGCGGGGTACATATAGAACGGGTAGGTCAATCTATCGGTAATCAGCGTGGCGGGTATCCAGACAAGGAAGACGCAGGTGAACCACCCCACCCCAAAGAGGGCGGCGTTATCCTTTTTAAACGAGCGCCATATCATGTAGATAAAGGTGGGGATAATTAAAGCCCAGATGGAAAAGCTGATGGCGCCGTACCAGTGCGGCATTATCGTGTAGAGCGGCATCCGGTAGATGTAAAGCCACGTCCAGGGATAGGTTGCGGCGGCTTGCGGGTATTGGTGATAAGTCAGTGCCGAGGTGCTTTCCGTCATGTTTATCAGGCGGTGAATGGGGTCAGTAATCAACCCGAAGTCGCGGACTATCGCCCACTCGCAGAAAATCATCAGCCCCAGAAAAGAAACGATAGCAAAAGTAATTGTTACCCAGAACCACTTGGAACGGCCTCCTTTGCTGAAAAGCCAGTGAAACCCTATGGCCGGTAAAGTCAGCAGGCCGTTGAGCTTGGCCAGCCCCGCCAGACCTACTGCCCACCCCGCAGAAATCCAACGGCGGCAGGCGTAGAGCAAAAACGCCGCCATCATAAAGACAAAGAAGAACACGTCCAGCATCGCCATGCCGTTTTGCGTGAACGTCATATTCTCAAAGGAAAGGAGAAACACGGCAATATTAGCGGCGTTTTGCGTCATGCCCAGGCGCAGGCATAAAAAATAAAACATGACCATGGCGGAGGTGCCGCAAATGATAGCGAAGAAACGCCAACCCCAGGGATTGTCGCCGAATATCTGCATATCGGCAACGAGGATAAGCTTACCTAACGGCGGGTGTTCCGGGCGCAGGTCGGTGGCTTTTTCCGCAATGTCCCGGGCGGCGGGAACGTAATGTTTCTCGTCGAAAAACGGCTCCGAAGGCGTAGCAATAAAGGCTAGGTGCATAATCAGCGTGGACAGGACGATTATGACCATCCAGAAGTGCTGCCACTTATAAAACCGGTATAGCTTATTCTTTATTTCCAGGCCCATATCATACTAAAAAAGTAGTTCCACAAGAATGCGATAATGATACCAATGAAGTTTGATAGATAAACATCCAGCGCCGCGTGGGAGATTAACAGAGAAGCAACGCCCCAATTAATAAAAGCCCCGACCAAAGCGATAACGTTGTATTTACCCAGCCGCCCGAAGAACGAACCGACCTTGCCGGTACGCCGGTCGGAGAAGGTGAAAAAGTCGTTGAGCAAAAAGTTGGTGATGATGGAAACCTCAATGCCCGGAATCAGCTGAAGTTTGGTATCCCAATTAGTAAAAGTAGTGACAAGGCTCTGGACGCCGATGTTGACCAATGTGCCGCTGATGCCCACACCAATAAATTTAACGAACCGCCAGAACTCGCCGGTGCGGGACATCAAGCTCAAAATGTGAGAGAGGTACTCAACCTGCGTCTGCACTTTAAGTTTGCTCTGCCCGGCGCTCCTCTCCCGGAAGATAAAGGGAACTTCGACGATATTCTTGAAATCGCCAACCAGCATAATCTCTAACGCTATTTTATAACCGATGGGCTTTAATACCGTCAGGTCTACCTTTTCCGGGCGGAACATGAAGAAGCCGGACATCGGGTCTTTAACCCGGCGCGAGGAGGGCAGTAAAATGTGGGCAATCCTCAAAGCCACTTTAGAGGTAACTCGGCGGAATAATCCCCAGTTGGGGCAGCCGCCACCTTTAACATAGCGGCTGGCAATAGCCATGTCCGCGCCTTTTAGCATCGCTTCATAAAGCTTGGGTAAAATATCCGGCGGGTGCTGCAAGTCGGCGTCCATGACGGCGACGACGTTGCCGGTCGCCTGCCTGATGCCGTGAATGACGGCGGTGGCTAATCCTTTTTCATCGCGTCGGACGAACAGCTTGACCGGGAATTTCTTCTTTAGCTTTTCAACGATATCAATCGTGCCATCGCTGCTGTTGTCGTCAACGATGATGATTTCATGTTCACAGCCGGACAGGGCTTCATGCACGGCGGTGATGAGGGGGGTAACGTTGCCCTTTTCGTTATAGGTAGGGATTACCACGGAAAGCATTTCTTTCATATACAATTCCAGCCCGCATTTTTCATCGGGGTTGATACATTATACCTCTTTACGTGGTCAGCTTAAAAGATTATAATATATTGGTTTATTCTATACAGAAAAAAGGCGGTTAAAAGCTTGGGCGGTATAACTGGAATAACGGTAGGCGAGCTGGCGGCAAGCATCGGCGGCAAGGTAATCAACCAGCAGGATAAAACCGGCGGTGTGGTGGAGAATTATATGCTGGGGGCTTTAACGCCGGACTCCGGGCTGGACTACTTCAGCCGCAAGCAGAAAAAAGCCGCCATCATCCGGCAGGAGCGCGAGGACATGCAGCTGGCCGCTCTGGAAACCTCAACTGTCTGCCTCGTCTTAAGCGGCGAGGATAAAGCGCCGGCTTACCGCGTCCTACAAAAAGCCAACAGCCGCGGCATCCCTATTATCACCACCACGGCATCCGTCAACGACATTGTTACGCGCATTGATAATAAACTGGCAAAACCGGCCGATACATATAAGTAGGACCTGGTTTAGGTATTCGGTTAAAACTGAAAGGGGCTTTATAAACATACCGGCTTAGGCATCATCGGTATAAAATAATATTCCCCGGCCTTGGGTTAAGCAGTAATGCCGGGGGAGTTCCTGGGGTGGTAAAGCTATTACCTTGGGAATTTTTATTTAGGTGAGTCTTGCTGGACAGTACAAAAGGGTATACAATTCTTTGAATACTAACGCGGCAACCCGTGCCGCTTTTAACAAACGGGAATCTATTTTTTAAAAGGGGGGCAGGTGATTGAATGCACTGGGAAGACACATACTGGTAGAGCTGCACGACTGTGACAGACAAGCTTTGAATGACGTTGACCTCATCCGCGAGGTAATGCTGAAAGCCGCGGTTGACTGCGGGGCGGTGGTGATGGGGGAATCCTTCCACCGGTTCAGTCCGCAGGGTGTCAGCGGGGTGGTGGTCATCGCCGAGAGCCACATCTCCATCCATACCTGGCCGGAATACGGCTACGCGGCGGCGGACGTCTTTACCTGCGGCACAACTGTTAATCCCGAGGTTGCGGCGCAAGTGCTAATCGAGCGGTTGGGGTCTAAAAATCACACGCTGAACGAGATAAAGAGGGGGGTTCTGGTTACAGTATAGAATACTGATTTTTATGGATACAGACCCACATAGATGGTACCAAGATAAAATAAACGAAGATTTTCTACAACTGCACCGCATCGACGAGACGCTGTACCAGGGGCGGACGAAGTATCAGGACGCCCGGGTAATACGCTCCCGCAAACTGGGCATTTGCCTGGTCCTCGACGGTAAGATACAGACCAGCGAGTTAGATGAACATATCTATCACGAGGGGCTGGTGCAGCCGGTAATGTTAGCGCACCCCAAACCGGAAAAAGTATTTATCGCCGGCGGGGGTGAGGGGGCGACTTTACGCGAAGTCCTGCGGCACAAGTCCGTTAAAAAAGCCGAGATGGTGGACATTGACGATAAAGTGACCGAATTATCACTAAAATACCTGCCGGACCACGCCGGTAGTTCATTTAAAGATAAGCGCGCCGCCGCCTTTCATGTTGACGCGCGCAAATATTTAGAAGACTCCAAAGAAAAATTTGACGTTATCATTATGGATTTGCCCGACCCTATCGAGGGCGGCCCGGCGGCAATGCTCTTTACGCAGGAATTTTACCAAACGGTTCATAATCATTTGACCAGCGGAGGCTTAATCTCCGTCCAGGCAGGCTCCGCCCACCCCACCGAACTCTTAAACCTGACCGCCGTGAACACCACCCTGAAAAAGGTCTTCCCCACCGTAGTGCAGTGCGTGGTCTATGTTCCCTGTTTTGGGGGGCCGTGGGGCTTTTGCATGGCGTCCCTAAAGCACAACCCCGCTTTACTGACGGCGGAGGAAGTGGATAAACGCATTAAGGCGCGGGGCATCAAGGGCTTAAAATTTTACGACGGCGAGACTCACCGTGGCATGTTTGCCATACCCAGATACATCCGCGAGGCGGTGGCCAAGCAAAAAAGGGTCATCACCGATAAGCATCCGCTGTTTCTGTATCAGGAATAAAGCATTACCCATATTCCTTTTTTGTCCCGCTACCCTCCGCCACAGCACATCAGGAGGCAACGATGAAACATAAAATCTTAGCGCTGTTCTTGATTCTCCTTTTAGTCGTTTCGGGTGTTACCGCCTGCGGCTCAGCGCAGGACAGGGAAACGTTAACGCAGGTTTCCACGATAGACGCCATTCTTAACGGTGTTTATGACGGCGTGATTTCTTGCGGCGAACTGGTGGAGTACGGCGACTTCGGCATCGGCACATTTGAGGGCCTCGACGGTGAAATGGTGGTGCTGGACGGCAAGGTATATCAGGTTAAAGCCGACGGCGTGGCATATCTTGTAGATTCCAGCGTAATGACGCCATTCGCCTCGGTTACATATTTTGATTCTGATAAACAGATAGCGTTATCCGGTGAAAACCTGACCTACGCGCAAATCCAGACACTCATTAACGACTCCCTACCCACCGAGAATATCTTTTGCGCCATTAAAATAACCGGCACCTTCAGCTACATGAAAACCCGCAGCGTGCCGGGCCAGCAAAAGCCTTACCCGCCCCTGGTGGAAGTCACCAAAAACCAGCCCGTCTTTGAGTTCACCGAGGTAACGGGGACAATCGTCGGTTTCTTCTGCCCCACCTATGTGGATGGTGTAAATGTGGTGGGGTATCACCTCCACTTTATCAACACGGCTGAAAATGCCGGCGGCCATATACTCGATTTCACCATCATCAGCGGCGATATCTCTATTGACTATACACCAGTGTTCACGATGATACTGCCCGGTATGGACAGCGACTTTTATGACCTGGACCTTACGCCCGACCTCTCCGGCCAGCTGGAACAGGCTGAAAAGTAATATAAAGTCTTTAAGGAGGCTGTTATGAAGAAATTCCTATTTATCGCTCTTATCGTTGTGCTGCTGTTATCCTTTGTCGGCTGCGCCCCGCCTTCCCAAGACGGCATGCCCGTTATCCTGTTGACGGACTACGGCTATGACGACTACCGCGTGCCGCGTTTAAAGGGCATTATCTACAACACCTACCCTGATGTTGAGATGATTGACGCCACCCACGGCATTACCGGCATGGATGTCGCTACCGGGGCATATATCCTGGATTTAACCGCCAAGGAATTCCCCGCCAACGTGATTTTTGTGGCGGGGGTTGGGTCTCCGGCCAGTGAAGACGTCCAGTACTTGGTACTGCTGACCGAAAAAGACCAGATATTCGTCGCGGCGAATAACGGCCTTCTCACCAACGTTATTAATGATTTCGGCATTAAAAAGCTCTACTCGATTACCAACACCGGCCTGTACGACCGCCCGGAAAATATGCTGTCTTCCCATTATATTCTGGGGAGGGTGGCCGCGTTGATTGCCTCTGGCCGCTCGCTGGCAGACGTCGGGCCGGAAGTTAGTAATCCGGTGATGCTGGATATTCAGAAAGTCACAGTTGCCAATAACGTGATTCAGGGCTCGGTGGTTTTTATCGACCACTTCGGCAGCTGCCTGACCAACATCTCCGGCGCCGACTGCGCCCAGGCAGGTCTGGCGGTGGGCGATACGCTAAAAGTAACGATTAACGGCCAAACCATCTCGGTGAAATTCGGCGTTACCTACAGCAGCGTCGCCGAGGGCGAAGCGGTGGCATTTATCAACAGCCTTGATTTCTTCCAGCTATCGCGGAATATGGCATCCTTTGCCTCAACTTATAATCTGTCCACCGGTACCAGGGTGGAAATAACCAAACAATAACGAATCACTATTGTCAGGCATAAAAAAACAGGCCGGCGAGAGATAAGTCTTGTCGGCCTGTTATTATCTTTAGCTAAACGAATGTTTTAGTTGCGGTTGTTCCGCATCTTGTTGAAACATTCGCTGCAATATACCGGTCTGCCTTCACGGGGCTCGAAGGGTACTTCGGTTTCTTTGCCGCATTCGGCGCAAACGGCTGAGAACATCTGGCGGGGTCTTCCACCGCCACCGCCCATACGTTCGGACTTCCTGTTCTGCCGGCAGGCAGGGCATCTCTTCGGTTCGTTGGTATAACCCTTGGACTGGAAGAACTCCTGCTCGGAAGCCGAGAATGTGAAAGTAGCCCCACAATCAGCACAAGTAAGTGTTTTATCCTCGAACGCCACGGATGACCTCCTTTCTTAATTTAGTTGGTTAGAGCTAGGTCATCCGTAACCATGTCGAGCTTAGGTAAACCTAAATGCATGTGATACCCTAGACAGAAAACCACTGATGCACATTATATAACGAACAAATTCCGTTTGGCAATAGGTGTTTTTGTCTTTATTTTACAAACGTTTTTTGCGTTCTTTTCCTTATGATTTCTGGCCCGTAAACCAGCCATCACTAGAGGTATTGACTTTTATCCAGAATGTTGCAAAACTAAGATAATTAAAAAGGAGGTGTTACATGACTGTCAACCAGGCAATCGAAGGAAAACTACGCAATCTTCGTATCTGGAATATCGCCGTCGGCATTGTTTTGGCCGTGCAGGCGGTATTGATGGCGATTCTGACCAACAACTTTTCACTCCCTGTAACCGCCACCTTTATGGAGGGGCCGCCCGGCAGCGCCGCCAGCCTGCACCACATCTGGAGCATCCAGACGGGTTGGGGGGTCTTTGCCTTCATGGCGATATCAGCGCTGGCATTACTGCTAATCGCTTCCCCCTGGGTCTTCCCGTGGTATAAGCGCAACCTGCTCCAGAACCGCAACCCCGGGCGGTGGATTGAGTACTTCTTCAGCGCTTCTATAATGATTGTGCTCATCGCCCAGATAACCGGCATCAGCGATATTGGCGCTCTAGTGACTATCTTCGGCATCAACGCCTGTATGATTTTATTCGGCGCTCTGCAGGAAAAATACGAAAAACCGGGCAAACCCGGCTGGATGCCCTTCTGGTTCGGGAGCTTTGCCGGCATCATCCCCTGGATAGCTATACTGGTTTACCTTATCGCCCCCGGCATCAGCGCCACTCCGCCGGGATTCGTTTACGCTATCTTCATTTGCCTTTTCATCTTCTTCAACTGCTTTGCCGTCAACATGATTCTGCAGTACAAGAAAATCGGGGCGTGGAAGGACTACCTCTACGGCGAGAAGGTCTATATCCTCTTAAGCCTGACGGCTAAATCACTACTGGCCTGGCTGGTCTTTGCCAATATTCTGGTTTTATAAAGGAAGCAACGCTTAATCGGGGGGGAAGGATTATGGCTTTCCAGATTATTACCGACAGCACTTCTGACATACCGCTGGAGACCGCTAAAGAACTGGGCATCCGCGTGGTGCCGATATACGTCCGCTTTGGCGACCAGCTTTTCCGCGACGGCGTGGACATCCAGAGCGAGGCGCTTTATGCGATGCTGACGTCGGCGACACACTGGTATCCCGCCACCTCCCAGCCTACCCCGGACGACTTTACGGCTGTTTACAAGGAATACTGCGGCAAGTGCGACGGCATCGTTTCTATTCATATATCGTCGAAGATAAGCGGCACCTGTAATGCGGCGTCAATAGCCAAAAAAGCCGTCAGCGATAAGTGCGCCATCGAGGTGATTGATTCACGTTTCAATTCCGGTGGGCTGGCGCTTGTGGCAATGTACGCCGCCAGGTTGGCAAAGTCGGCCAAAAGCATCACCCAGCTCGCAGAAGATATCCGTGAGAGCATCTCACACGTCCACATGTTCGGCTACTTCGATACGATGAAGTATTTGGCGCTGGGCGGGCGGCTGCCCAGAGTGATTGCCGCGGCGGCTAACTTCATGAACGTTAAGCCGCTATTAACCTTCCGCGATGGCGAAATTTCCCGGGCGGGGTTGGTGCGCAGTTTTGCCCGCGGTGCGGAAAAACTCTACGAATTTGTTAAGAGCAAAAAGAACATCGTTGATATGGTCGTTGTTCACAGCGCCATCGCCGAACAGGCGGATAAGTTCCGCCGGAGGCTGGGTGAATTCTTCCCGGCGGAAAAGATAAGCATACTGGAGCTGGGCGCCGGACTCGGCGTGCACGGCGGGCCGGGCGTATTACTGGTGGCTTTAAGAGTGGGCGGCTAGACCTTAAATAAAGCCGGCCATATTAGCATATCCATCACCGCCGTCTGCAGGCTGAATGCCGCGGCGCCGCCCACCGCGAACCAGTAGGCTACGTTGGCATCACGCGGGGTGGCGCAGATTATCGCCCAGAGCAATGCCAGCGAACCGATGCCCACCAGCGCCAGCGCTAGGCGTACGCCTATCCATCGGGCGAAGCTGGGCTTTTTCATATAAGCAAAGGTCAGCGGCATCCACAAAGCCGAGGGTATCAGTATCAGCAGGAAAATCACGTAATATATCCAGTAGCCTATCCTGCCGCCGATTTGCGCGTTATCCGGATTTATCTGGAAGAACAGCCAGTAGCTGAAGGCGAAAAAGCCGATGACCGCTAAAAGCATCGTGACGTAGTTAAGGATGCGCAGTCTTCCTTTAACGCCTCCCCACAGCACCTCTGACCCGCCGGAGTGTGCCTTGAAGCCCTGAATATAACTGCCGATGACCGCCACACCACCTGCCGCCATGATAGCCAGCAATATCCACTGTTGCATATGCATTTCCCGCTACCTCCTGACATAGTTGCGTCTTTGAAGTATAATTATAATATAACCAAAAATCTTAAGAATCAATAGCTTAAATCTCAAGCCCCCCATAGATATATCTGTTTTGACAGACGGCGGGTGAGAATTTATACTTGAAAGGTTATTTTTTAATACCGTAATAAAGAGGTAATTAGACTATGAACGTGCCTAAAGCCCTTGATGCCGCCAATACCGTTGTTATCCTAATCGACTTTCAGGAACGGCTCTTCCCCGCGATGTTCGATAAGGAAAAACTCCTGAAAAACGTTTTAAAGCTCGTCCAGGGCGCTAAGGTATTGGAGATACCGCAAATCATCACCGAGCAGTACCCCAAGGGCTTAGGCCCCACCCTCCCCGAGATAAAGCAGCTCCTCCCAGATGCCAAGCCGGTGGAGAAGGTTTGTTTTAGCTGTACCGACGAGGCATCGTTCAACCAGGCGCTAAAATCACTAAAGCGTAAACAGGTACTCGTCGCCGGGATAGAGGCGCACATCTGCGTCTATCAAACGGCGATGGCTCTGGCGCGTGAGGGTTACGACGTTCAGGTCGTAGCCGACTGCGTGGCTTCCCGCGACCCGGAAAATATGAAGACGACGCTTACAAAACTCGGGCTGGCGGGCATCCTCCCGACCACTACCGAGATGGCGCTTTTCGAGTTGCTAAAAGCAGCGCAGGGTGATAAGTTCAAGCAAATAAGCAGCATCATCAAATAAGGGAAAGATTGAACCCCAATCTTTTAGTTTGGAAATGAATGAAAACTAACAAGAACAGTTCTATCGAGTTCCGGCGTGAGGTGCTGTCTTCGCGGATAATGACCCGCAACGGCTCCGGCGTCTTTAATGAGGCGGTTATTCCGCTGGAGTTCCGCACCGATCCGCTGACCGGGCGTACCTGCCGCATCGTACAGTATTCGCCGGACAAAATTACCCGCCCCAACCTTTCTGCGCTGGAAAAGAAATCCAAAAAACTGACTTGTCCCTTTTGTAAACCGTTGATTGATAAAATCACTCCCCGCTTTCCCGCCGACCTTGTGCCGGAGGGCGTAATCCGGCGTGGCAAAGCCATCGCCTTTCCCAACATCGGGCCCTACGATGTTTACGGCGTCGTGGTGGCAATCTCCGACCAGCACTTCATCGCGCTTAAGGACTTTGATGTTGAGACAGTGCTCAATGCTTTACTGGCGGCGCAGGCTTACATTAAAAGCGTGCAGGATTTTGATGTGCGGGCGATTTATCACTTCATCGCCTGGAATCACATGCCGCCCTCCGGCGGTAGCCTCGTCCACCCGCACCTGCAAAGCAACGCCGGCTATATCCCCACCGACTATCAGGAGCAGCTATTACAGGCTTCCGAGAAATACTACCAGCAGCACGAATCGAACTACTGGAGCGACCTGTTGAAAGAGGAGAAGGAAAACGGCCAGCGCTATATAGGGCGGGTGGGGCATACCGAGTGGTTGACCAGCTTTGTGCCTAAAGGGAGATTATCGGACGTAGTGGCGGTTTTCCCGGGCAAAGCCTCCGTCGCCGAACTGACTAAACTGGACCTTGAGGATTTTGCCAGGGGGCTGCTCAAGGTCTTCGATTATATAGACGGGTTGAACCTCATCAGCTTTAACATGAGTACCTACTCCGGCTTTGATAAAGACCGGTTCTGGGCGCACGCGCGTATTACGCCGCGCGGCTTGCTCCTCTATTCCCCCATTGAGACCAGCGACCAGTTTTACTACCAGATAATGCAGGACGAGAATATCTGTATCCTCCCCCCGGAAACCGTCGCCGAGGAATTGCGGAAGCGGTTCTAACATGCCTGACAAGCCGACCCAAAAAGCCATGGAGTGCCGCCGTTGCGGTACCTGCTGCACGATGCACCAGGCCTTCGTCACCGAAGAAGACACCCGGCGAATAATCAACTACCTGGGCATCACCATGGATAACTGGAAAGCGCTTTACGATGACCCACACTGGTGGTTCATCCAGTACCGCCTGATACGCCATATAGACGGCGCTTGCGCTTTTCTGGGGTGGGACGGGGGTTTAGCCACCTGCAAGATACACGAGGTCAAACCCGCCTGCTGTTCCAGGTGGCAGGCCGGGCCGAATAAGACGGAGTGTAAAAAGGGGATGGCTAAACTAAAGTAACCTTCCCCTTTACCCTGATATCCCGCGATGAACTGCCCACCAGTATCTCAAAGTCGCCGGGCTCGGCAACCCAGTCCTTTATAGCTACGTCGTAAAAAGCGAACGCCTGTTCACTTAACACGAACTCAACCTTTTTCTTCTCGCCGGGCTTTAACGCCACCTTCGTAAAGGCTTTTAGCTCTTTAGGCGGACGCGGCACGCTGGCTTTAACGTCCGCCACATAAACCTGCACCACCTCTTTACCCGCCGCCTTGCCTGTGTTCTTTACTTCCACGCTTACTTTCACGCCGCCCTTCTGTGGAGGGCTGACCTTAAGGCTACTGTATTCAAAGGTCGTGTAAGAAAGCCCAAACCCGAAGGGGAATAAAGGCTCGACGTTTTTGGCGTCGTAGTAGCGGTAGCCCACGAAAAGCCCCTCGCTGTAGACGACCTTGCCGTTCTCGCCGGGGTAGTATTTATAGGCGGGGTTGTCCTCATAGCGCCTGGGGAAGGTGTCAGGCAGCTTGCCGGAGGGGTTGACTAAACCGAAAAGCACGTTAACGATAGCGTTGCCCCCCTCCTGCCCCGGGAAAAACGCTTCCACTAAAGCGGGGATGTCATTAATCCAGGGCATCGTCACCGGCGACCCGTTGTTCATTATTACTATCGTCTTCGGATTGGCTTTGGCTACTTTAGCTATAAGCTCGTCCTGACCCACCGGCAGGTTCATGTTCTCCCGGTCCTTGCCTTCGGTTTCTATCTTCTCATTGGTGCCCACAAAGACTAAAACAACGTCCGCCCCGGCGGCGGCTTTGGCCGCTTTTTCTAGTAATTCTGGGGAAGGCGTTTCGCCGATGCCCGGCTCGTAGGTTATTTGTACTTTGTCGCCGCAGAGATTCTTTAATGCGTCCAGCGGAGCGACGGCATAATAAGGCGTTACCTGGGCGCTGCCGCCTCCCTGTACTACCGCCATTGCCGCGTTAGGCCCGATGACCGCTATAGACTTCACTTTATTCTTGTCCAACGGCAGGATGTCATTATCATTCTTCAACAGGACAATCGCTTCCTCGGCAACTTCGCGGGCGAGTTTGCCGTGGGCGGGGAATTTTTTATCTTTGGCGGCGTCGGTAATAGGTTTATCCAGCGCTCCGGCTTTAATCATTACGTCCAAGAGCCGCCGCACCTTGTCGTCAATAACCTTTTCATCTACCTCGCCGTTTTTAACCGCTTTAGTCAGCTCCTCGTTAAAAAAGCGCGCCGGACCCGGCATCTCCAGGTCCAGCCCGGCGTTGGCGACGGGCGCCGTGCTGTGGGTGGCATACCAGTCGGACATCACCAGTCCGTCGAACCCCCATTCCTCCTTGAGAACCTCGGTCAACAGCCAGTGGTTCTCCGAGGCGTGGGTGCCGTCAATCTTGTTATAGGAGCACATCACCGTCCAGGTCCCGGCTTCTTTGACAGCTTTTTCAAAGGACGGGAAGTAGATTTCCCGCCTGACCCTTTCGTCTACCTCCGAGCTGATGGTAAAGCGCTCGAACTCGGAGTTATTGAGGGCAAAGTGCTTGACGCATGCCCCCGCCTTTTTACTCTGGATGCCCTTGATTATCGCCACCGTCATCTTTTGTGAAAGGTACGGGTCTTCCGAATAGCTTTCAAAGTTCCTGCCCCCCAGCGGCGAGCGGT
>JAQTMM010000004.1 GCA_028714335.1 Dehalococcoidales bacterium | reverse complement strand
GCTTGCAGCGACCCGTGAGTCACCACCCTCGAGGCTGAACTAACGCCATCGTTCCAGCCGGTAAAGGCAAAACGAGTGCCGCTGTCCACGTTGATAACCTCGGGGACTTCAAGCGTGTGAGGAATTCTCGGCACCCAGAGTCGCGGCGCAATAGAGGATGTATAGTCCACGCCATCCAGCGTTATCAGTGTTGAGCCGGAAGTTGGCGCTATAGTAGCGCAGGCGAATTTGGCTAATATAGGAAGCCCTCCCGAATACTGGTCGTTTATCTGGGGGTGTTGGTCCGAATTTTCATCGGTGGTTAAGGGAGTGGCATAAGCGTAAACTTCCTCGGCGGTTAGTTCAAAGTCGTGGTTTTCATCGGCATCATTGAAGTTTTTAAATGCATCAATAACGAACTTACCAAAATAGGAATGTCCCATCGGTATAGAATACCAGGCCGGCTCGCCTATATCGGAGGATGTAATAATAACGCGGTTATCTCCCTCCAAATCCGACTCGTAAGCTCCGGCATTATTCATCTGCAGAATTACGGTGATTTCACCTGCATCAATCCGATCGATGGCATTACCCAATTCCGCGGCACTAATGAAAGTAGAAGCGTTGCTGTAAACGGTATCGTAAACCCACATGATACCAGACGTATAAGAACCGAATGTAGAGATATAAAACAGCACGGTATCATTGGGACCGGCGCTATTCGCCAGCCAGTCAAGAGACGCTAAAACACCGGCTTTAGTCGCTTCATCGTTCTTAATCAGTTGGGTATGGCTGACTCCCCAGGTAGGACTGATTTCGTTATAAAGCTCCTCGGCGTCTTCATCCCAAACACCTTCCCAGGCGCCGTATTCATCAAAAGCCCCAATCCCCACAAAAGCCCCCCAGCATTTGGGGTCGTCAGCGGCAGCCTGTACGGCCGCGCAAGGTAAGCCGATGCTTGCTATCAGTAACAAGATAAGTATTGCCAGGAAAACTTGCGGAAACTTTATTATCTTCTTTTTCATTCGTTTTACTCCTATCATTCTACGTGTCATTTATATTAATTGTCTACTCTTACAATATATATATACGTTTTAGTGCCTTACAGGTTGCTTCATTGTGTTCAGGTTGCCTGGAAAATTCTAGAAAACCGCGCGTGGCAAAACGCGTACAGCTATACAAAACAGGTTTTCCTATCAGTTGAATACTTAACAATATATTATTAACATTGCTGAAATATCATTGACAATTACTTTGCAACCACTTTATAATATATATTAAGGTGTAAAAATATGCCTAATAAAAATTATTACGACATACTAGGCGTCAGCAAAGGCGCCACGGAAAAGGACATAAAAGCGGCGTACCGGCGGCTGGCGCGCAAGTACCACCCGGACGTTAACCCGGGGGATAAGGCGGCGGAGGCTAAGTTTAAAGAGATGAACGCCGCTTATGAGGTGCTGTCCGATAAGGAAAAAAGGAAGAAGTACGATAAATACGGCGACCAGTGGCAGCACGCCGACCAATTTGAGCAGGCGGAACGCCAGCAGTCGCAGTACCGCCGCTACCCTACCGGCGACGGCACAACCTACCAGTATAGCGGGGACATCGGGGGGATGGACAATATCTTCGAGGATTTGTTCGGGGGTCTGGGGGGCCGCAATTTTTCAAGGCGCAGCCGCGCCATGCCGGGCCGCGACCTGGAAACCAACATTGAAGTAACGCTGGAGGAAGCCTTTACCGGCACCTCCCGCATGATTAACCTGCAGGGCGAAGAGCCCTGCGCCGCCTGTAAAGGCACGGGGCGCATTCAGAACGTCGCCTGCTCAACCTGCCGCGGTACGGGCGTGGCGGCTAAAATGAGCCGGCTGGAAGTAAAGATTCCGGCTGGTGTTGCCACCGGCTCGCGCGTCAGGATATCCGGCAAAGGGCAGGCAGGCTACGGCGGCGGCGCCAGCGGTGACCTTTACCTGAATATCACCGTCAGGCCACACGCTGTTTTTGAGCGTCAGGGCGACGATTTGATTACGAGCATACCGGTGCCGTTGAGTGTAGCGGTGCTGGGCGGCGAGGTTCAGGTTCCCACGCTTAAAGGCAAAGTAGCGCTGAAAATCCCGCCGGAGACCCAGAACGGCAAGACTTTCCGCCTGGCCGGTCAGGGCATGCCGCATTTAGGTAAAACCGGCAGCGGCGATATTAAAGCTACGGTAAACGTCATCCTTCCGACGAAGCTGACGGACAAAGAAAAGGAGTTATTCAAACAGCTGGGCAATTTGCGACCGGCTTGACGCTAGCGAGGTGATTTGATTATGAACACAGAAAATTTCGATAGAGAGCCAAGATACATCATCAGCATCGCCGCCAGGATGCTTGGCACCAACACCTACACCCTGCGCTACTACGAACGCGTGGGCGTCATCGAGCCGCGGCGCTCACAGGGCAAGCAGAGGCTTTACTCGGACTACGACATCGCCCTGCTAAAGCGCGTCAAGGCAATGGTGGACGATATGGGCATTAACCTGCCCGGGGTGGAGGTAATCCTGCGGATGATGCAAAGAATGAATGACATGCAAACGCAACTGGAAGAAGCGCAAAGAGAAATTGAAGAGTTGAGAGGAGGCGACGAAGAATGAGGCAGGAAAGATTTACGGAACAGGCACAGGAAGCTATTCAAATGTCCCAGCAGATGGCGATGCAGCACAAGCACAGCCAGTGGGATATTGAGCATATCCTTTTAGCGTTACTGGTGCAGCGCCAGGGGCTGGTGGGAGAGATACTTAAAGAATTACAGGTCAACGTGGACGTGGTGCGTGGTAAGGTGGAAGAAATCCTGGAAAACACGCCCAAAGTAGCCTACCAGACGCCCCAGATTTACGCCACGCCGCGCATTGCCCAGGTAATGCAGAAGGCCGACGAGGAAGCCCGGCGGCTTAAGGACGAGTTTATCAGCACCGAGCACCTCTTCATCGCCATCGTCAACGACGATAAAGGCGATGCCGCCAAGATACTGCACGAAGCGGGCATCACCCAGGAGAAGGTCTACGCCGCTCTACAGAAACTGCGCGGCAGCCGCCGCGTTGACGATGCCCGGGCGGAGAGCAAGTACCGTTCTCTTCAAAAGTACGGGCGCGACCTGACGGAACTGGCGCGTAAAGGCGAACTCGACCCGGTGGTCGGGCGGGATAATGAAATTAAGCGCGTTATGCAGATTCTTACGCGCCGCACCAAGAACAACCCGGTCATCGTGGGCGAGGCTGGCGTCGGCAAGACCGCTATCGCTGAAGGACTGGCGCAGAAAATCGCCGCCGATGACGTCCCCGATTCTTTAAAAGGCCGTAAGGTCATCGCCCTGGATATGGGGGCGCTGGTGGCCGGCAGCAAGTTCCGCGGCGAATTTGAGGAACGTCTCAAGGCGGTCATGGACGAGGTTAAAGAAGCCAAAAAAGAGGTCGTCCTCTTTATAGACGAGATTCACAACGTCGTGGGTGCGGGCGCGGCGGAAGGCGCTATCGACGCCTCCAATATGTTAAAACCGGCGCTGGCGCGCGGCGAACTACAATGCATCGGCGCTACCACGCTGGATGAATACCGCAAGCGCATTGAAAAAGACAAAGCGCTGGAGCGGCGCTTCCAGCCGGTCTTCGTTGAAGAACCGACCGTCGAGCAGACTATCGAAATTCTTAAAGTGCTGCGCCCCAGGTACGAAGCGCACCATAAGATAAAAATAACCGACGAGGCTTTAGAAGCGGCGGCTAAACTATCACAGCGCTATGTCTCCGATAGGCAGCTGCCGGATAAAGCTATCGACCTTATAGACGAGGCCGCCAGTAAACTGCGCATTGATACCGAAAGCGCGCCGCCGGAGGTTAAGAAACTGGAGCAGGCCCTCAAGCGTTTGACCAACGAAGAAGAAGCGGCTTCACAACGCAACGACTTCCAGAAATCGGCGGAGCTTAAAGCCGAGCGGATGAAGCTGGAACCGGAGTACGAAAAAGCCAAGGAAGAATGGCTTAAGAAAGAGAAAATCAATGAAGAAGTCAGCAGCGAACAAATCGCCGAGCTGATATCCAGTTGGACGGGCGTACCGGTCTCTCAAATGACCGAAGGTGAAACAGAAAAATTCGTTCATATGGAAGAACGCATTCACGAGCGGATGATTGACCAGGAAGAAGCAGTGAAAGCCGTTTCAGAAGCGATACGACGCAGTCGCGCCGGATTAACCAATCCGAATCGACCCATTGGAAGCTTTATGTTCCTGGGGCCGACGGGTGTGGGCAAAACCGAACTGGTTAGGTCATTGGCATGGTTCCTTTTCGGGAACGAAAACGCTATGGTCCGATTGGATATGTCCGAATACCAGCAAGAACACACTGTATCACGTATGATTGGCGCGCCGCCCGGCTATGTGGGTTACGACGAAGGCGGACAGCTAACCGAAGCCGTGAGGCGGAGGCCTTACAGTGTCATCCTGTTGGACGAAATTGAAAAAGCCCATCAAAAAGTTTTTGATACCCTGCTACAGATAATGGATGACGGCCGCCTTACAGATGGGCATGGACGGACAGTAAACTTCAAAAATACTATCATCATTATGACAAGTAATGTCGGTATGGATACCATCAAGAGAGAAAGCCAAATTGGATTTTCTGTTCGTAAGGACAAAACGACCACAGAAAAACAAAACTATGAAGACATGAAGAAAAAAGTCGAAGACGACCTTAAAAGCAAATTCCGTCCGGAATTTCTGAACCGGCTGGATGACTTCATCGTGTTCCATGAGCTGACGAAAGAACAACTTCGTAAGATAGTAGATATAATACTTAAAGACCTGGAATTAAGGTTAAACTTACGCAAGTTATCCCTGGAGTTGACGGATAATGCCAAAGACTGGCTGCTGGAAAAAGGCTACGACCCCGTCTACGGCGCCCGGCCGTTGCGCCGCACTATAGAGCGGTTTGTGGAAAATCCTTTGTCCAGCCAGCTATTGCGCGGCCAGCTTAAAGAGGGCGACGTGGTGAAGGTTGATAAGGACAAAGAAAAAGACGAGCTGACATTCAAGACCAAGTCGGCTTAACTTAGAAAATTCACCCTAAGAGGGATAAGGGGAGGGGGCTTTTCAGCCCCCTCTTTCTTTTTGACTACTTGAGCTTTTTCATCGGCTTGACCCAGGCCTGTCCCCAGTTCTCGGTGTTATGGCGCTGGTAAGTGGGCAGGTCGTCGCGCCAGGCATAGCCGTGCTCGGCGGGGTCCCAGCCAGCGATGATTTTCTTTAAAGCCTCGTGCACCGATAGTTCCTGCTTGGCAAAGTCGTAAGGCGGGTGGTGGAAAACGGCGTAAGGGCTTTCCGGGAAGGAAATGCACTCCATGCCCTCCGGAATCTCCCCCGAATAACCGGGTGGGACTTCCACGCCGTACATGTAGCCGTTTTTACCGTTTTGGGTGTACCACGCCCCCACGATGCCGTTAAAGCTCTTGATGCTGGATAATAAGCCGTCAACCTCGTCACAGCGGTCGCGGTGGTACTTCGCCTCGTCCATATGCCAGAACTCAAAGTAGCCCGGCGCCCCCAGGTAGCGGATGCCGATAAACTTATGGGCGGGGACTACCTGAACGCTGACGGTGATGTTTTTAGATAAATCCTCGTTCACTCTATCCTCCATTAATCCTAAGTAGTAAGGGTTAAAGGCGTTGCGCTTAACGAGGAGCGGCAGCGGCTTGGGCATCACGCGGTATTCGTGGGGAGTCATGCCGTAAGCCTTTTTGAACGAGCGCGTAAAAGCCTCCTGCGATGAAAAACCGTACTTCACGGCGATATCGATGATACGGTCACCGGTATCCCGTAAATCGATAACGGAGGAAGCGACCTTGCGCAGACGGATGTAGTTGCGCAGTGATATCCCTGCGTACTTATGAAACTGGCGGGTACAATAAAACGGCGAGTAGTTCAGCCGGGCGGCCAGCATCTCCAGCGTCAGCGGCGCAGTCAGGTTTTCTTCTACGCAGTCGAGCATTTTCTGCACGCTCATATTCCACTCGAACAAAACGCCTTACCTCCCTTCCGTTACGATTATATGATTATAGCGTAAATTATACTTGACTTGAGTTGCCAAGGTTTTCATAAGCCAATGAAACTAATATTAACCATAACCAAAGTCTAAACACAAAGAGTAGACTGCGCTACCCTACAAAGGTATAATATAGACAATATGACGGAGCGCGCTGCCGAAGAAAAAACCGCAGGAAAAACAAAAAAGATTTCACCTATCTCTAAAAAAACATCTTTAACGACAAAAAGTACTGCGCTCAAGACCAAAAAAACCGCCAAAGAACCCACCGAGCAAAAGAAGTCTAACAAGTGGGTTTTAATTATCGGTATTTTGTGCGTTGTCATCACCGTACTGATGTGCGTTGCCATCATCGTTTACAAGGACCAGGTAAAGGAACTGGCCAATTACGGCTACCTGGGCGCGTTTTTTATCAGTATTCTGGGAGGCGCAACGGTCATCGTCCCGGTGCCAATGCTGGCGATTGTGTTCGCCCTTGGGGCGGTTATGCCCATGCCCTGGCTGGTTGCCATTTTGGCAGCCGCGGGCGAACTGGTGGGGGCGATAACAATATATTTCACAGGGCGCAGCGCGGGGCATGCGCTTAGCCAGAGTAAAACCGGCTGGATTCAAAAAGCTTACGATAAGTTTGTCGGCTTTCTTAAAAAACACGCCGCGATTACGCTGTTCGTCGTCACCAGCATTGTCAATCCGTTCTTCTATCCCGCCGCCTTTGCTGCGGGAGCGATGAGGTTCGGGATTAAGAAATACATACTGGTAGTTTTTGCCGGCAAGCTGATAAAGTCGTTTACCGTAGTCTATGCCGGATACTTTGGCCTGAAAGGTATTTTCCGCGCCATCGGCATTGAGCTTTAGGACTATTCTTCGGTAATAGTTATCGTTATTATCTTGTCACCCTCGAACGAGGGGTTCTGCGACGGATTACGCGGCGTAAGCTTTAAGAATGCATCCCACCCGCCTGTCAACTCTCCAAAGACGCTGTAGCTGCCGTCTAGGTCCGGTTGATCGGTATAGCAGATAAAAAACTGCGAGCCGTTCTTGTCTTTGCCGGAGTTAGCCATAGATAACGTGCCGGCGAGGTGTTTATGGTTCGATATTTCGTTCGGGATAGTATAGCCCGGGCCGCCGAAGCCGGTGCCGGTGGGGTCGCCGCCTTGGGCCATAAAGCCGGGGATAACGCGGTGGAAAGTACAGCCGTCATAATACCCCTGCCTGGCGAGGAAGACAAAGTTGTTCACCGTTATCGGCGCATCCTTAGCGTACAATTCCAGTGTGAGATTACCTGTTTCCATGACAATGGTCGCCGTGTATTTTTTATCTACATCGATGGCCATCGCCGGGGGAGAACTCCATTTCATAATTAGCACATCCTCTCCGCAAGATATTGATAATAAGCCTATAGAAGCTAATAGTATACAAACAAAAAAGCCGGTAACTATTTTACGAGCCATATCTCCGCTCCTCATGAACGACGCAATTGTTTGAATTCTAACTCATTTATACTTGCCGTTCAATATATGTTTGAAAGGTCAATCTTGCGGGTTATGCCGCGTTTATGATAAATTATTAAGAGTCCACGGGGCCGTAGTTCACTTGGGAGAACGTTTGACTGGCAGTCAAAAGGTAGGGGGTTCGAATCCCCCCGGCTCCACCAAAATCCTCTTTAATAAAACCTCTTTGAATCACGTTTTCAGTTTATTGTATACTAAACTGAATTATACCTAGAGTAACATAGTATAGGGGTGCTGTATGGATTTCGCCGTTGAACGCGCATTTAACTCGCTTTATATCTATCTGGATATTGTTTTCCTCGTCATATTTACCGCCATCCTGTTATGGAAAAAGCGTTACCTGGCGTTAATTGCCGGAGTTGCCGGCAGTATCATCTACTTTGCGGTAGATTACGGGATTTTTTATCACTTAATGGGTACGCGGGTGGTTACCGGTGCTGACCCTATGTGGCTCCTGCTATGGTTAAGCATCAGTTACGGGCTGACTAATTTTGCCTGGATATGGCTCTTGCTTGACCGTAACAGCCGCTGGGTGGAATGGAGCCTGCTGATTGTTGCGGGGTGGGTAGCTATAGCGTTTTTAAGCCAGGGGCTGGGGACAAACTTCGCCCAGATATCCATTGCGCGCGGTACGGCAAGGTATCATTCCATCATGGCTGGGGTCATGTTTGCCGGGTACTTGTGGTTGATAATCCAGAATCTGCGCACTAAAACAATCGAAAAAACCAACCTGCTAAAATTGCTGGCTATCGGCATCGGCATCCAATTCAGTTGGGAAGCCGTTTTACTGATTTCCAACATCCGCCCTACGGGGATTGTGCCGTTAATCGTCAATTCCCTCGTCGAGACCAACCTTGGCATTCCCATCCTATACTTAATTCACCGGGCTGTCACTGGTAAATTCAACGAGAATTTAAGTTAAGTATAACCAGTTTTTCTGTGTAACCAGGTATCGAGGTGTATTTTGGCTGCTAAAAAGTACGCTGTCACCGGCGCTACGGGCCACATCGGCAACGTCCTCATCCGGCTGCTGCTGGAACGCGGTAACGCCGTGCGCGCTATCGTCCTTCCCAACGATAACCTCAAGCCCATTGAAGGGCTGAACATTGAGGTAGTAGAAGCCGACATTACCGACAAAGCCGGTATTACCCAGGCCCTTAAAGGCGTTGACGTTGTATTCCACCTGGCGGGCATCATCACCATCATGCCCAACATGAAAGCTGTGCTGGAAAAGGTGAACATCGAGGGCACGCGCAACGTTGTAGCCGCCTGCCGTGCTACTGGCGTCCGCCGCCTTGTTTACACCAGCTCGACGGATGCCATCGCACCGCCGCCTCAAGGTGTGCCTATCGACGAATCGTTGCCCTTTAAGCCCGAAAGCGTCATGGGAGACTATGCCTGGAGCAAAGCCCGCTCCAGCTTGATGCTGCTCGATGAATCCAAAAAGAAGGGGCTGGATATCATTATCTGTTGCCCCACCGCCGTCACCGGCCCCTACGACTTTAACGTCTCCAACGTCGGCCAGTTAATCATAGACTACGATAACGGGCGCGTTAAAACCTATGTCAAAGGCGCTTACGACTTTTTGGACGTGCGGGATGCCGCTAACGGGTTGATTTTAGCGGCGGAGAAGGGTAAAAACGGCCAGCACTATATCCTGTCCGGCGCTCAAGTGCAGGTTGTGGACTTCATGAAGGAGCTTGCCCGCCAGACCGGCCAACCGCCACCGAGGTTTATGATACCCACCCTGCTGGCACGCACCGCCGGGGCGTTAGCCAGTGTGTATTACCGCTTAATCAACAAAAAGCCGGTCTTTACGGCCTACTCCATAGAAGTCCTTGCCGGTAACTCGTTAATAAGCTCGGCGCAGGCGCGCAAGGAATTGGGCTTTACCTCCCGGCCGTGGCAGGAGTCCGCCCACGACCAGTTGGAGTGGTTCAGAAAACAAGGCATGACCGGAAGAAAAAAGGGATAATTCTTAGGTTGATGGCATGATTCGTTGAGTACCAATCTGTAAACTATGTATACATTGTTTATGTTATTAACAGGTTGCCATCTTATGTTTCGTGTGATATCATCTATGATGAGTCTGCTACAGGCTTAAATCTTATAAAGTACAGGTTCAATGAAACGGGTATTTTTATTAGTTAGTATTGTTTTAGTATTGCTCCTTGTTTTCACAGGCTGTTCGCAGAATTCGACCATCTTAAAACCGCCGCCGGCAGTTATACCCCCCAATGCTAAAATCGTTTGCATCTTTTTTGATGACTGTTACAAAAATCAGTACGATGAAGCTTTCCCGGTTTTAAAGCAGTATAGCTTTAAAGCTACCTTCGGCGTAATCACCGGCCACACCGACGTAGGCAGCGGATTATACCAATACATGTCCACGGCCGAACTGGAAGAGTTAGCCAAGTACGGCATGGACATCGGTAGCCACACGATAACCCACCCCAACTTAACTACTCTAACCGCCGAACAAATGCATGCTGAAATTTTCGATTCAAAGAAAACGCTCGAGGATATGGGCTTCGTGGTAGATACATTCATTCCCCCCTATTATGAGTGGAACGAACAAATTATTAGTGAAATCATGGCGGCTAACTATACCTGCTCGAGAGGCAGTTGGACGCTTAATGAAACCTTCGACCCTAACAACCCCGACCCCGAAGCCAGATTCCACGTTGCTGCCTGGCAAATCAGCAACCAGAATTTAACTACTTTTAAATCCATCGTTGATAAAGCCGGCCCTAACGCCGTAGTCTGCCTGGTTTATCACTTTATTACCGGTGACGGCCCGGCATCTACCTCCACTCCTGTAGAAAACTTCAAGTTACAGATGGCCTACCTCAACGAAGCCGGTTTTACCGTTATCCCACTGTGCGATTTGTTCCGTTTAGGCAGTACTCTGGCGCCATAAAATAAAACCCCCGGTTTAATGTAGCCCTTAAGCTGAAAAACGCTTAAGGGCTTTTTTGTTTTTGTGCCCCTTTTTGCCCCCGCTCCATTAACTCCTTTTATCAAAATTGCGCAACATTATGTAATGTTCCTCCTACTCCTCACCCCCATTGTGTAAACATGGCGTTTTTGTCTCAAAAAACGGTCTCAAAACTGTGAGTCAAATGAGACAGTAAAACACCCCCCTGTGACCATGATGAAACACCCGAAAAGTACTCTGAAATTAGGTGATTAAGAGTAATCACGGTCATAGGGAGTTTAGATAATGTTTACAACTAAGTCGGGAAAATTTACCTCTTGTTTACGGCCTAAATCTTACGCTTCTAAAGGAATGAAGAAGAAGTGGATTTTCGTACTCATAGCGGTTTTGCTCATTGCCGTCTCAATTCCTACCTACGTCTTTGCGGCGGAAGCTAATGCAACCCCGGCGCTGGCTATGGTAGCTGGTGAATCCCAGGTATTCGATACCTACTCCAACGTCGGTCTCTACCCCGAAGCATTAACTACCGACAGCTGGAAGATAACACTGCCCGAAGAGACCAGGGGCTATAAACCGGCTACCTCCCGCATGTACACCAATGAAAAATACATCATTAACGAATTCTCCTTCACCGCGCAGTTCGATTCCTGCAAAGGCTCAACCAGCGACTGGGACGGTTTCGCGGTTTTCGCCGCCTCCGATACCGATAGCTATAATGGCTACGAGTTCGGCATCCGCAATTCCCTGCGCACCGCCAAGGTAGAGGGATACATTCAGTTCCCCGATATTAAGAACGGTAAGAAAGCCGCCCAGAAGAACGTTGACCTGATGGTCAACGACGGCTTGACCCACGATTACAGGGTAATCATCAGAGGCTCCACGGTCGTCTTCTTCGTTGATGACGTAGTCAAGGGCATTCTGGATATCGATATCCAGTTCGAAGGCAAGGAATACGCCATCATCGCCCTGGGCCATCGTTCGACTGACGGCTGGGCTTATAGCAACGAATTCATGACCGTTGGAAACTTCGACTGGCAGAACCTGAACACCGCGCTGGTTGAAGAAGTCAACCTTAAAAACGTCAAAGCCAGCTAATTTAACCTAGTATCCTTTTAGCAATATGACTGATGCCACGTTGAAAATCGCCAAACGTGGCATTTTTCCTTGTCAGCCGGGGTAATGCCAAGTATACTTTTAGTAGTAATATGTTTCAGTTTAGAGAATAAGCATGAAAATGAAGTGGCTAGTTTTTTCGGTAATTGCTTTAGTCATCATCCCCCTTTTACCGGGATGCGCGGCTGGAGCAGCCCCAGAGCCGAATTATGAGGAATACAACAACATCAATGACCCAACCGAGCTCGGCTGGGTACGCATGGGCGTGGTACTGGACCTCGGTGAGTCCGGCGCTTATGATGACAAGAACATCGAATCCCCTATCGTGCTTAAGAATTCCGACGGCACTTATACCATGTGGTACCGCGGTGTAAGCACAGTGGATGATCTCGGGCGGGTAATGCGCGCTGTTTCTGACGACGGTATACACTGGACCAAGACCGGCGTGGTCATGACCCCGTCAAAAAGGTATGAAGGTAACAGAATTGACCCGATGACGATTATGTACGAAGACGGCAGCTACAAGATGTGGTACGGCGGAGAGGAAGATGATGAAACTTGTGCCTGTTATGCCACATCGGAAGACGGCATTAACTGGATACGTTATGACGATAATCCGGTACTTGATGTATCAAAACACTCCTGGGACGACGAAGGTGCGGGAGGCCAGCATTGCGTTGTCCGCACAGAGACCGGTTATCTGATGATTTATAAAGGCTATGGTGAGGATACCGATGGCTGGGCTTTTTACGCTTTGGCTAAATCTGACGATGGTATTGACTGGAAGAAGAAGGGCAAAGTCATTTCACCTGAACCAGAATTAGGCGAAACTACTCTTTACAGAAATCTGCATGTCGTTAAAATCGGCGATACTTACTGCCTGTTTCATACTATGGTAGAACACTTCAACTTATACTTAATAACCAGTGAAGATGGTGTTGACTGGTACAAGCGAGGCGTCGTTTTTAACAAAGGGTTAACCCCCGGCGGTTGGGACGCCAAGTGGTCAACCAGCCCCTGGATTTTAGTGGAGGGCGACAAAGTAAGGATGTGGTATGAAGGGGGCGATATCAATGGACGGGTGCGCACCCTTTATGCCGAGGTCAACTTAAGCGAACTCACCGGCAAGTTCAATACCTGGATAATCCCCGGCCAGGCACAATAGATTAATATGAATAAAAAACTGTATTTTCTAATATCCTTACTTATAGCAATCTGCCTCCTCATTCCCGCCAACACTTTTGGCTACGCCGCCATCGGCAGCACTATCACCCGATTAATTTATCATGACATTTTAGCGCCGCCGGAGCCGGACTGGGTTCGCTTTGGTGTGGTGCTCGACCGCAGCAGCCGATACGACTACGACGATAAGAATATCGAGTCGCCCATCGTCCTGAAGAACGCCGACGGTACTTACACCATGTGGTACCGCGGTATGAACGTCACTGACGATTACGGGCGTGTTTTGCGGGCTGTTTCCGACGACGGCATAAACTGGACTAAAACCGGCGTGGTAATGATTCCCACGGCCTCTTATGAAGGCTCTAAAATAGACCCAATGACCATAATGTATGAAGACGGTATCTATAAGATGTGGTACGGCGGCGACTCTGCGGGGGGCTGCGCCTGCTACGCAACCTCGCAAGACGGCATCTTTTGGACGCGCTACGCCGGCAATCCGGTGCTTAAGAAGACCAACGGCTCGTGGGATAACGAGGGGGCTGGCGGCCAGCACTGCGTCATCCGCACTGAGACCGGCTATACGATGATTTACAAGGGCTATGGCGACTTAGCCGAGGATTGGGCCTTTTACGGCCTGGCAACGTCCAGTGACGGCGTACACTGGGAGAAAAAGGGTAAAGTAATCATGCCCCAGCCCGAACTTGGCGAAACTACTCTTTACAGAAATCTGCACTTCTTTAAAATCGGGGATACCTACTGCCTGTTCCACACCATGGCAGAACACCTGACCCTGTTCATGCTGACCAGCTACGACGGCATTCACTGGAGCAAGAAAGGCGTTATTTTCAATAAGGGCTTAACACCGGGTAACTGGGATGTTAAGTGGGCGACAAGCCCCTGGATTCTCATTGAGGGCGATACGGTGCGGATGTGGTACGAGGGGGGCAATGAAAACGCCCGAGTGCGCACTTGTTATGCGGAAATCAGCTTAAGCGAATTGACCAGTCGGTTCCGGATAGAGATACTGCCGGAATCGGCTCAATAACAGCACTCTTCATCCATCGCCAATACCGGCACAGCAACGAACAGGTTTACGCTGGCTAACAGTGCCAACAGCAGTACTATCGCTGCCATAGGTACGTTCCTCTTCGGTTTGGGAGTTTCTTCAACAGGTTTGTCCGGATTTCTTGTAATCCATCTGGTATCCCAGGCCGTCAGCATTGCATAGAACTTGATTGGCGCCAGAATAAACGGGGCGATAAAGGCGTACAAAGGCAGGAATAATACAGCCCTCGGGTTTTCTATCAGGTAAGGCAGCCCGCGCAAAGCCCTGATGAGTACGATAGAACCAAGGAAGATAAGTATCCTCCAGTCGCTCCACCACGGCTCCAGATAAACAGTGGTCGCCGTGGGGACAAAGGAATGGAATATCAGCGAATAAATCGCCAGCGCCAGTACTACCAGCCATGCCGGACACCGCACCAGAGCGGTAAAAATTTGCAGCATATACATGAAGCCGCGCCTCCACGACCAGCCGGAAAACAGTACCGTCGTCGAACGTCGGAAGGAGTTGCGATTCCAGCGCGTCTGCTGGTCGATGAAGCCTTCAAGGGAATTGGGCGCTTCGGTAATCGTTACCGCTGTGCTTTGATAGACCGCTTTATACCCGTTCCGCAAAATCAGCGTCGTCATCCAGCCATCGTCTCCGGAATCGCACTTGCGGCCTAAAAATGTTTGGTTCGTAAACTCAAACTGGTATTCCAGGGCAAAATAACGCCTAATCGCGTAACACTCGCCGTTCATAACATGTACCGTGCCGCGCGTGCTTAAGGCGGGGTAAATCATCAGGTTGCGCATGCTGTTGGCCCAGGCATAGCACCTGGCCCCGATGCCTCTGGTCTGACTCACCGTTACCCTGCCGGAAACCCCCATGATATCCTCGTCGTCAAATGGTTTACATATCTCCGGAATAGTGCTGTCTGTAAAGTAAGTATCGCTCGCGGTAACGATGACGATTGGATTTCTCGACTGCTGGAAACCCAGGCGCAAGGCGGCCCTCTTACCGGGAGGGGCGATAGATATGCGCATCTGGGGGTGGAAAAACGGCAGCTTGCCGATGGGCGCGTTACGGTCGCGCTCATCCATCAGCACTATCAGCTCATCGCCGGGCCCAAGCCGGTCCACGACGCTGTGCAAACAATCTTCAAAGAATATGTTGCTTTCATTAAATGTGGGTATCAGAATGGAGACTGCCGGGCGCGGCTTGTCTGATTGGAAAGGTTTATATTGGAGCGAGACTATCCACCTGACAATCCATACAAACCAGCAGAAAGCACCAAAGATAAAGAAGAAGTGTATGGTGCCGTTCTGGAGTAAATCGGCTAGCTGTAATGACCAGAAAATCATGTTACTATCAAATGTTTTACTTTAGTCTTCGGCGTTAACCTTTCTTTTTATTCAGGCAACCGTCAACCGTTTCAAATATTACCCCTTTAAGTTCTTTTATATATATCCCAGATAATTAATGTGTAAAAGATGTAAACAATTTTTGGGTAGACCTATCGGGAATATTACAGAGCGAAAAGATATGGTTGGATAAACTCGGCGTTTAGCCTTTTTGAACTAAAGCACCAGAGGCTTGTTCACTTCTTTTACTTTATTTTCTTCAAGCTCCAGCTGTTTATTCACTTTAATTACGGCTTCCAAAAGCGGCATTGGTATGCCCCTGGATTTGGCAAAGGCTAAAAATCCGCTGGTATCTTTAGGCAGGCAGGCGCCGTCAAAGGGATAACCGCCTTTCGTGCCGTAGGAAGGATTCCACATGCCTTCGGCGCTGTGGGAAACCAGTTCCATTACTTCGTCGCCGTTGAGCCCAAGTTTATGGCATACTTCGTAAATTTCATTAGTGAACGATATTTTGAAGGCGTTAAAGAGGTTGTGCGCATATTTTTCCATTTCCGCCGTTTCAATATCTACTCGGTAAAGCTTGTCCTCGAAGTCCATATAAAGCCCTTCCAGAATATCGCCGGAACGCCTATCATATTCACCGATGAGGGTCATCCAGGGATGCCGGAAATCTTCAACCGCGGATACAGCGCGGAGGAATTCGGGCTGCATACATAAACCAAAGTCCTTACCCACCTTTTTACCGGAGGTTTTCAGTAGGGGCAGGAGTACATTACGGGTTGTTCCCGGGGGAACCGTGCTTCTTACAACGATTAGGTGGTATTCATCTTGCCTGCGTAACCAGTCAGCGTGTTTAGTCACGGCGTCGCGAATATAGTCCAACTCCACTTCCCCATTAACGCGGGAGGGAGTACTCACGCAAAACATCGTAATGTCTGCTTTTTCCTGTTCAATACCTGAAGGGTTGCGGGCATCGTAGCCTTCAGCCACGAGTTCTGCGACGGTTTCGGGATTAATATCAACAAATATAACCTGGTGGCCCTTCTCGGCAATTCCTTTACCGGTGGCCTTACCTACTACTCCAGAACCTATGACTAAAATCTTCAATTTTTACTTCCTTTTCTAGTTTTGACAGGCAATCAATTTTTTTTGTTTTTTAGGCTTAAAAATGATCTTTTTCGCGGCTTTTTTTGTGACGTTGTGACTAGGACTTATTTCCTATAATCATTTACATAATTATGATATCGTAGCTAAAAACCCGTGTCAATAAAAAACGGTCAGCCTTTATAATTATTTACAATATCTTTACATTACTTTATATTTGTTCTAGTATTATGTTCTATTGAGCGCCCAAAAATCAGCTATAAAAACAAAAAGGGGCATGATTTGGTTGTCATGCCCCTCATTTTAGACAATTTGGTTAAAAACTGTATTTTAGCTGTATTTCTCCCAGAAAACTATCTTATTTAAGTCTTTCCTGGGTCTGGGCTTGGGGTCTTCGTCTGCATAGCCCACAGGCAACAGAGAATGCACAAAGATGTTATCCGGCAGGTTCAGGACTTTGTGTATTTCTTTAGGAGTAATCGCCCCAACCCAGCAAGTAGCCAGACCCTGATCTACCGCCGCCAGTGTCATGTAGGCAACAGCAATCATCATCTGCTCTCCGGCTTTTATAGCCATATAGGCATCGCCCCGGCGATAGGGCGCAAAAATGTCACTGCCTAAAACTATATTCACCAGTTCTTCGGTCATCGCTCCGGCTGGGATAAGCGACCTTAAAGCCTCGCCGTGGCCTTTTTTTGTCATGTCGTCAATTGTTGCGCAGCAAACGATTAATACCGGAGCGCCGGCCGCCTGGGGCTGCCCGCCGGCAGCTTGCGCTACCTCGGCCATTTTTGCCTTGTCGGTAATAACTAGGAAACGCCAGGGTTGGGTATTCCCCCAGGAAGGCGCCCTTTGCGCGGCTTCCAGTATTTTGGTTATTTTCTCTTTTTCCACAGGTGTGTCTTTGAATCTTCTGATGCTGCATCTTTTCTGGATAGCTGCGGTGAGTTCCATGAGAGTTCCTCCTCTATTACGTTGTACTTTTGGGATACTTAAAGTTACCCGCCAATGGTTAACAATATAATCTATAGTTCGATTTCTTTCAAGTCCTTGTCTGGGGTGAGTTTCGCTTCGGTCAGGTCCTGGATTTCCGGCGCCGTCCAGCCGGGCGCCGTTTCTTTAAGGATTAAACCTCTTTCGGCAACCTCGATGACGGCAAGGTCAGTGATAATCAGATTGACGCACTGCCGCGCCGTTAAGGGGTAGGTGCAATTTTTCACAATGCGCGGTTCACCTTCCTTAGTAGTATGCAACATGGTGACGATGACCCTTTTAGCGCCCACCGCCAGGTCCATACCGCCACCCATTCCCGTCGCCCCCCGTCCGGGACGTCCCCAGTTGGCCAGGTCGCCGTTTTCCGATACCTGATAAGCCCCGAGGACAACCACGTCAATGTGTCCGCCCCGTATCATGTCAAAGGCTATGCCGCTATCAAAAAAACTCATGCCGGGCAGCGGCGTCACCGGCTGGTCGGAGGCGTTAATCATTTCATAGTCTTTTTCCGCGTCGGCAGCCAGACTCCCATAACCCAGCATGCCGTTCTCGCTCTGGAAGTAAACCGTCCTGCCTTCAGGGATAAAGTTGGCGCATAAACCCGGCATGCCGTAACCAAGGTTGACTACTGCTCCGTCGGCAAATTCGCGGGCAGCGCGCAGGGCAATCGTCTGCTCGTCCAGGCGTGATTTCATCGCCGCGCCTCCACAATGCGGTGAACATAGACGTGGGGAGTGATAATAGCCTCCGGGTCGAGCTGCCCTACCGGCACTACTTCATCAACCTCAACAATAGTTGTTTTAGCCGCCATTGCCATGACGGGATTAAAGCATCGGGCGGTCTTGCGGTAGACTAGGTTGCCCAGCGTATCGGCTTTATGGGCTTTAATTAACGCGAAGTCGGCATACAGCGGCAATTCAAAGATATACTCCTTGCCGTTGATGATTTTTGTTTCCTTGCCTTTAGCCACCACGGTGCCCACGCCGGCCCTGGTATAAAAACCGCCCAGCCCCCCTGCGCCGCACCGGATGCGTTCGGCCAAAGTGCCTTGTGGCACGGTCTCCATTTCCACCTTGCCCTCGTTGTAGAGTTTTTCCAGTGGCGAAGTGGGGGGCATACCGCCCAGCGCCGGTACCGACCCGATGAACTTTTTTACCTGTCCGTTCTTAAAGAGGATGCCGTGGTCCTGGTAGCCTCCCGGCTTGATGCGGCTGCTTAACTCAAGGCCCACCCCGCCCATGTTGGCGATAACCGTCAGGTCATTAGCGCCCTGCTTGGCCAAAGCAACAATCAAGTTGATGGGCAGGCCGCCGTAAGACCCAAAGCCCCCTATCATGATGGTGGCGCCGTCAAACACATCAGAAACCGCTTTATCAGCATTTGGGAATAGCTTGTTTACAGCCAAAATTGCTCCAGGTAACGTAGATTTTTCCGTGGATACGAATGGAGTGTAGCTAATTTGTTAGGATAAGTCAAACTGATGCAAATATATAGGAAATATTCGCCGGCAAAATACAAATTTTACCATACTATTGACAACAGCCGGCGATGTGCTATATAGTAGGTAAACGGCAATGGTTTTCCTTATTGTGTTATGACTAACGAGTCTACCGCCATAGAACGAAAAGTCTTAGCCATCCTTAAGATATTAGCCTCGTCCCAACAGTCGCAGGGGGCGCGGGTGATAGCCAGATATCTTAAGGACCTTGGCATTGAACTTACAGAAAGAGCCGTCAGGTATCACCTCAAATTGACCGATGAACGCGGCCTGACCAGACTGGTGGGACGGCGCGACGGCAGAGAAATTACCGAGCTGGGCCAAACCGAACTTAAGAAAGCCCTCGTCAGAGATAAAGTGGGATTCGCCTTTGCCCGGATTGAAGACCTGGCTTTCCGCACCACCTTCGACTTCAAAACTAACACCGGTTTACTGCCGGTTAACGTCTCCGTATTCGCCGAAAAAGAATTCCCCGCCGCCCTAAAGATAATGAAGGGCATCTTTAAAGCCGGACTGTGCGTCAGCGACCTGGTGACAATCGGGCATGGTGGGGAAATCATCGGGGACATCATTGTGCCGGACAACAAGGTAGCGCTGGCTACGGTCTGCAGCATCGTGGTGAACGCCGTCCTGCTTAAAGCCGGCATACCGGTTGATTCCCGCTTTGGGGGGACGCTGCAGATACAAAACCGCCAGCCTTTGCGCTTTACCGAGTTAATTCACTACGAAGGCAGCTCATTAGACCCATCGGAGATTTTTATTCAAGCCAATATGACCTCGGTAACGCAGGCGGCTAAAACCGGCAACGGCGAAATCCTGGCCAACTTCCGCGAAATACCTGCTGTATGCCGCCCTACCGCCCAGGAGGTTGTAGAAAAACTCAAGGGCGCCAGAATCAACGGCTTGCTGCTAATGGGCAACGTCAGCGAATCTGTCTGCGAGGTAGCAATTGATTTGAACAGGGTCGGGGCAATTCTCATCGGCGGTCTGAATCCCATCGCCGCCGCCTATGAAGCCGGCATCGAGAGTGAAAACTTCGCGATGAGCACCCTGCTGGAATATGAAAAATTAGTACCTATTGACGATATTAAATAAACAAGATACTCTCTGGTCTTTTTACCCCAGGCAAAGGAGGAGGAAGGGTCAACCGCGCTGACAACGAAAATTATAAGGAAAACCGCCATACTATCCGTGCCGCTAAAGACGGACTGTACCAATAGAAATTCGAAAGGAAAGAAAAATGAATCTACAACGACCTAACTCTGATGATGCCACCAGAACCGTTAACCGTTCTCGGAGCATCGCACCGTTCAGCGGCTTATGTTCCCGCTGTATTGACGGTTGCACTGGCAACTGCGAGGTTTTTAAAGCAACCTTCCGCAGCCGTGAACTGATTTACCCCGGCCCGTTCGGTGAAATCACCGCCGGAGGAGATAAAGACTACCCTATTGATTATTCCCACCTGAACATCCAGGGTTACGCCCTCGGCGCCAATGGACTCCCCCAGGGCGTTAAAGGCGATTCCGATTCCGCCACCTTCCCCTCGGTGAACACCGAGACCTCTTATGGCTGGGATATTAAAGTCAAAATGAAGGCGCCCATCTTTACCGGCGCGCTGGGCTCGACGGAAATCGCCCGCAAGAACTGGGAACACTTTGCCGTCGGTGCGGCTATCAGCGGCGTCACCCTTGTCTGCGGTGAAAATGTCTGCGGCATTGACCCTAAGCTCGAACTCGATAAGAACAAGAAAATCACCCTGTCCCCGGACATGGACCGCCGTATTGAAATCTACAAACGTTACCACCAGGGCTACGGCGAACTCCTGGTGCAGATGAATGTTGAAGATACCCGGCTCGGTGTTGCCGAATACGTCAGCAAAAAGCACGGCCTGAACACCATTGAGTTAAAATGGGGGCAGGGCGCCAAATGCATCGGCGGCGAGATTAAGGTAAACAGCCTGGAGCGCGCCATCGAACTGCAGAAGCGCGGCTATATCGTCACCCCCGATCCCTCCGACCCCATCAGCCAAGCGGCTTTCAAAGACGGTTCCCTCAAGGAATTCGAACGCCACAGCCGTTTAGGCTTTATTGATGAAGAAGGCTTCTACGCCGAGGTTAAACGCCTCCGCGATTTAGGCTTCAAACGTATAACCCTGAAAACCGGCTCCTACGGCCTCCGCGAGTTAGCAATGGCGATTAAATGGTCGTCCAAGGCAAAAATCGACCTGCTGACTATTGACGGTTCCGGCGGCGGCACCGGCATGAGCCCCTGGCGCATGATGGAGGAATGGGGTATGCCCAGCCTCTACCTGCATTCGGCAGCCTACGAATTCTGTAAGATTCTGTCGGATAAAGGCGAGCGCGTGCCGGACATCGCATTTGCCGGCGGTTTCAGCAGCGAAGACGGTGTCTTTAAAGCCCTGGCGCTGGGCGCTCCGTTCACCAAAGCGGTGTGTATGGGCCGCGCCCTGATGATTCCGGGCATGGTCGGCAAGAACATCGCTATCTGGCTTAAGGAAGGCAAACTGCCGCAAACCGTCGGCCAGTTCGGCAGCACGCCGGAAGAAATCTTTGTCTGCTACGAAGAAGTCAAGAACCTGGTAGGCGCTAAAGAGATTAACAATATACCACTCGGCGCCATCGGTATTTACAGCTACGCCGAAAAGATAAGAGTGGGACTTCAGCAAATAATGGCTGGCTCCAGGTGTTTCAGCCTGCCGGTGATTACCCGCAAAGAACTAATGTCCCTGACCGAAGAATGTGCCAAAGTCACCGGTATCCCCTACCTGATGAATGCCTATCGCGAAGAGGCTATGAAAATTCTCGGCGGGCGTTAATCCCGCGAATAAAGTGTAAAAAGAGAGGGGGCTCATCCGAGCCCCCTCATTTTATTATCTCTCTTAGTTTAAGCGCTGCCCCGTAGTCGTCTCGCCAATACGCTGGGCGCTGGTCCATTTTAGCTTCTTGCTCTTGAAAAGAACGTCAAAGAAGCTCTTCATCAAAATTAGGTCGCATAACTGCTTGTACCCAAAAATCAGGAACGGCGAATAGAAAGCCAGCTTATAATCTTCATTATCCAGCTGAATTGCCAGTAAAGACAGGAAAAACTGCAGCAGATTAAAGAACAGGAAAGCCGGAACAAGCACCATCCCGTCTCCCTGAATAAGCACCATGATAATGGCGCCTACATTGACCCAGCCGGATAGTGGCAGAAATATCATGGAAATAACCATGTGCGGGAAAGATAGTCTCTGTAAAAAGCCGAATCGGGAATTAAACAATATATCGCGGTGCTTCCAAATAGCCTGGAAATTGCCGCGATACCATCTTAGTCTTTGTTTTATCATGTCCTTAATACTTTTCGGTGCTTCGGTATATGAAATAGCCGAAGTGCTTGCCTGGACAATCAAGCCGGTCTTAAGGGCTTTAACGGTAAGATCGAAATCTTCTACCAGCGTATCCGGATCGTAATAACCGCCGCTCTTCATTACCTCGCGGCGGTAAGCGCCCAGAGCGCCGGGAACTACCGAAACGCTGCCGAATACGTCCAGCGCGCGCCGGTAGATGTTAATGCTGGCAATGTATTCTATAGCCTGGCATTTGGTCAATATGTTAACGCGGTTAAGTACTTTAATGTTGCCGGCAACAGCCGCAACTTCAGGATTGCGGAAGGGTTTTATCAGCTCTACCAGTGTGTTCTTTGATATCTGGCTGTCGGCGTCAACTACCACAATAACATCGCCCTTGGCGAACATCAAACCGTGATTCAGGGCGGTAGCCTTGCCGCCGTTGGGCCGATGGATTACCTTAACGCCCCGGTCTTCAAAAGACGCGGCGATGCGGTAGGTCTGGTCTTTGGAACCGTCATCTACGACGATGATTTCTTTATCGGGGTAAGACGCTTCAATTATAGAATTGAGCGTGCGGGCGATGACCTTTTCCTCATTATAAGCCGGGATAAGGATGGAGATGGGAGGAAAATACCCCGGCGATTCCAGCTGCTTAAGCTCGCGGCGTTTTTGATAGATAGCCAGCGGCACGTTAAGGAAGTTGTAATACATGGTCAACGTGAGACTGATCATTAATACCCAGGTGGCTACGGAAAATGCGCCCCAGACATTCATCAGGGCGGCAAAGATTATCGGTAGCAGGATAAAGAAGGTCGATAGGCTTAAAACAGGAATCCAGATTGCCGCCCGTTCGATGTAGTTCTTTTTTGAAGAAGTCGAGACGATGAAATTGACCAGGAATATAACGGCTATACCCGCGCCCAGCCCCAGAGACAAATAGCTCTGGCTCGAAGGCATGAAGATTACGAATGATACCAGTAAGGCCAGGACGATTACGGCCAGGACTATACTTTTAATCATTTCACTAACTAGTATAGCACATCGGTAAACCGGCTATTCGCTACTGACGATGCTCTCGGTTTCACGCCGGGTGGAAATATCAATCAATTCCTTGGTCTCGAGAATCTTGATGCGCTGATACTCCGCAAACTGTTTGGCTTCTTTGCTTAGGTTAGGCCCGCAGACAAGAATCTTGTCGCGTATGCCGGCATCATAAGCTGCGGTATCGAACTGCATAACCTCGTTGACGTCGTTCTCAAAGATGTCGTCGGAGGTGATGACGCAAGCCGCTATCTTATGGTCGATGATGCCGTCGTCTTTCTGGGCAAACATATCAAGTACGTGCTCCGCGCCGGAACGGCCGGTTACCTTCAGTTTTTCCTCAACCTCGTAGCCTCTGTTTTCCAGTATCCACTTCAGCCAGGCTCTCGGGTTGGACTTGTCGCCGTTGCTGGGCTGGCCGTCTGCGTCTTCAGAATCCTCTTCATCACCCAACTCGATTCCGCTCAGGGTCAGCTGTTCTTTCAGTTCAGCAAGGCTGTACACTTTAATGCCCTGCCGTTCGGCGAATTCCATCGCATCCTGGCTTAGCTCGGGCACGGCGACAACCATTTTAACGTCAACGCCGGCGTCGTAAGCCTTGGTATCGAACAGCATGATATCGTTAGTATCGTCTTCAATTTCTTCTTTATTGATAATACTGGCGGCTATCTTGTGATTGACAATGCCGTCATCTTTATGGGCGAACAGTTCCAGAGTATGTTCGGTGCCGGATTGGCCGGTTACCGTTATATTTTCCTCAACCTCATATCCCTTGTTCTCCAGGAACATCTTCAGGAAGTCGTTAGCGCCGGGTTTTTTCACGGCCGGCTGCTCGATGATGTCTTCCGGAGCTGCCGCTGCATCAATCACCTGGTTAATCTGGGTCTTCAGGGACAGCAGGTCTCTTAAATCGGCTAAGCCGTACACTCTGATGCCCTGCCGCTCAGCGAATTTCATCGCTTCCGCGCTAAAGCTAGGCACAGCAATAACCATTTTACCGTCTATACCGGTATCGTAAATGCGGCTGTCGAAGTTAAAGAGCGGTTCAATGGGCACTTCGCTCTCATTGTTCTCCGCCGCCAGGATACCGATAGCTACGGTATGATTGGTGATAAGGTCGTCCATCGTTGCCAGAATATCGATTTTATGGTTGGCGCCGGAGCGGCCCTTAACCTGTACAGATTCTTTAATCTGATAGCCCAGGCGGACTAGGTAATCGATAAGCTGTTTCTTCGGCTCCATCTCGAATTCGAGTTTCTGGCGGTACGTTTCATTAATCTCGTAGTTATATATGGTAATATTGCTTAGTTCTTCAAGTAGGTAAATTTTACCGGTCTTTATAGAGCGGTTCTTAATCGTGGGTGCGGGGAAAATGCCGTGGCAGCTGTTACAGATATAGCGCATCCCCGGCCGGCGGTAGTCGGTGCCGATGAGCTTGAGTTCGCGATGGCACTTGGGGCATATCTGGTTGTAGCCGTGGGCGAACTCTTCTTCAAGCCCGATGTAACCGCAGGAGAAGTGTTCAACTAACTGGCCCCGGTTTAAGTTGGGCGAATCGCAGTTGGGGCATAATTCCATGGGAACCAGCTGGACTTCGCCGTCGGGCGCTACCATGATTCTTTCCACAACGTTCCTAATCAGGATGCCGTGTTTAACCAGTGTTTCCAGCACTTTGACGACTTCCTTAGTAGAAGCTTCCATGACTTTTTCAATTTCAGGATAGGAAAAACCGCCTTCGATGCCCAGGTTGATGGTCGGAATAATTTTGGTAATTTGGCCTTTAAGTATGCCGGTGACTAAGTTGTTGACTCTGGCATCATTCCATAAATTGCTGAGGCCTTCTTCCGATTTTGTAAATATAGGAGCAGTTTGTCCTTTTCCGGTAACATGCATTTGTTCAACCGGAGCGGCTTCTTTGGCAGCCGGTTCAAACTTTTCTTCAACCAGCTCTGTTTCACACTGGGCTTCACTTATGTTGCTTTTTTCAAGATTGACCGGTAATACCAGAGAATTGTCTCTGGAAATAACCGAGGCCATTACTGGCGAAGTAACCGTTGTAAAGTTTTCCTGGATAGGCGAAACTTTCACTTCCGACTCCGCGGCTTTCATGACTTCCGGTTCCCTGACTGCTTTAAGAATATCCTGGTAAAGCTTGTCGGGTTCTATCGGCTTCTTGTAATAGCGGTGGTAACCAATGTCTTCACGTTTTTCTTCCATCTCAGCGGAGAATCTCTTACCTATTAATAGAACAACAGAGTCAGAGGCGCTGTGGAGCTTGTGGCTGATGATGTAAGGATCGATGTCCTTAATAGAATCGTCAATGACGATTACATCATAATGAAGTTTGCCGGTCTTAATGCAATATTCGGTAAACAGTGAATACTGCGCGGAATTCGTGACCTGCACGCCTTCATTCGCGAGGGACTCTTCCTCCTTCTTTGTAAGTACCGGTTTGTCTGATAGTATTAAGACTGTTCCCATTTTGACACCTCTTTTGACTCTTTTTGCCTTGTTTATTTTTGCTTTTTACACGTATATGACACATAAAATCGTATTTGTGACATATAAACAATCTGTAAATATCCTATTTAGTTTTTACTATTTCCTTCCGTGTTTTGTTATGCTTTTTTCGCATGTTTCATTTGGTATTATATGGGGGATGTATAAAGATACTCCTGTAGTTATGTAAATTTTTCATAAATTTTCATATAGATTTCATTAAAATATCATCTGGCGCGATTGTTGATTGCATTCCCCAATTACAAGATAAAAACGGGACACCCTCGTAACATTTGTATCGCTTTGACTTAATGATGTTCATATTTCCCTTTTGCCTTTCGTGATAAACCTTACATACTTTATGTATAATTTAATGTTGACACTTTTATATCATTTTTAAGTCACGATTTTGGAGTAAATAGTCACAAAACCATCACAATATAAAATTTTAACAATTTTCAGCAAATGATTATGTGACGGTTATCACACAAATAACCATAAAAAATAATTTAATACTTGTGGTTATTCGGGGGAGTTAATTGGTGACTATATCTTGAAGGTGTGTTGCGCGGAATCGCACACCGGCTTGTACCCTATCTTCATATAAATAGAGTTGGATGTGGGATTAGCGAGGTCGGTATAAAGCATGCTGAACTTCTTGTTGCGGCATCTTTATAATACTTTACTTTCATTCCTACCATCTTTAATATATAATGCGAAAAAAGTCATTATAAAACAGTCATCTACAGGAGGTCAAGCATGGCAACACTGGAAGAATTACAAAAGAGAATCCAAAGGCTGGAAGACATCAAGCAGATAGAAAAGCTGCAAAGGATTTACGGCTACTACCGCGATTATGAAGATTGGGAAAAAGTCGTTGACCTTTTCAGCGATAACACCGAGTCTGTAGAGGAGTGCGATTATGGCGTCTATAAGGGCAAGAAAGGGGTAAAGCGTTACTATATCGACCTGCTTAAGGGCGGCAAGGACGCCAAGCCCCGCACCGGCTACATGTCCATCGGGATGCAGATTCAGGGAGTGGTTACCGTTGACCCCGACGGCGTTAACGCTAAGGGCCGCTGGTACGGATTCTTTGTGGAAGCCCGCCCCACCTTAACCCTCCACGAAGGCGAGCTGCGTCAGCTCTGGGCGCACGGCATCTACGAGAACGAGTACGTTAAAGAGAACGGCAAATGGCTGATTAAAAAGCTCTACTTCTTCCTCAACTTCCGCACGCCTTATGAAGACGGCTGGCTGAAGACGCCGGTCGTCGGGCACAACGGGCCGAGCATGGAAATACCGCCTGACGCCCCGCCCACCACCTGGCGCCCTTATCCCTTCGGCTATCACTTTCCCGTCCATTTTAAACATCCCATTACCGGCAAATAAAAAGAGGTTGAACTAATGACACTGGAAGAACTGGAAAAACAGGTTACCCGGCTGGAGGACATTCAGGAAATTGAATACCTCCAGAAGATATACGGCTATTACTTCGACCTCGGCATGTATCAGGAGGTCATGGACCTCTTTTCGGAAAACGTAGAGTCGGTGGAGATTACCGACCACGGCGTGTTCCGCGGCAAGGGCGCGGTCAGCCGGATGTACGGCGGCATGGTGGGCATGCAGCGTCCTGGCTGGATGTTCTTTGAGATTATGCAGTCGCAGGGTGTTGTGGATATCGCGCCGGACGGCAAGACGGCCACCGGGCGCTGGTATACCCCCGCCTTCGAGTGCCGTCCCTTCGGCGGAACCAAAAAGCAGACCTGGGAGTTCGGCGTTTACGACAACGTTTACGTCAAGGAAAACGGACGGTGGTACTTTAAGAAACTGCACTGGAACATCATTTATTGGACATCTTATGAAAGCGGTTTCTTAAAAATCCCCAAGCTCTCCGATACTCCCTTTCCCCACGCCGATGCCCCGGCTACGGCATATCATCCCTACCCCTCCGGTTATCATGTGCCCTACCCCTTTAAGCACCCGGTCACGGGCAAATAAATCAAGGCGGTGCAAGATGAATCTGGAAGATTTAGAAAAGCAGGTACAGCTCCAGGAAGACATCCAGGAGATAGAGAACCTGCAAAAGATATACGGCTACTACTTCGATAATAATATGTGGGCGGAAATCATTGACCTTTTCTCTGAAAACGCCGAGTCGGTGGAAATCGCCGACCACGGGCTTTTCAAAGGCAAGCAGGGCATACGGCGCATTTACTGGGACATGTTTGCGGGCGGGGGCAACCGCCAGTCGCCGCTGTGGATGCAGTTCGTCGTCATGCAAATCGGCGGGGTGGTTAACGTTGGATCCGACGGCAAGACGGCTACGGGGCGCTGGCAGACCTGGCTCTTCGAGGCCAAGCCCTACGGCGCTTTACCGCGGCAGGAGTTTCTGCACGGTTACTACGAAAACAAGTACGTTAAAGAAAACGGCAAATGGCTGTTCAGCAAACTCTACTGGAACAACACCTTCTGCTCGCCGGTTGAACAGGGCTGGCTTAACCTCCCGGAAATGGGTTGGATGCCCCTCCCCGACGCCGATCAGCCGCCGACCGCTTTTCATCCCTACCCCTGCCACCGCGGCAACGTGCCCTACCACTTTACCCACCCGGTAACGGGGAAGTAAATCAGGTTTTCCAGCTTTCGTTATAAAAAAGCGGAGGTAATTATTATGCCGAACAAACAAGAGGCAACAGTCATTTGCCAGATTTGTCAGTTGAAAAAGAAATTAAGTAATGTTGTGCCGGCGGCAATTGTCCGTGAACCCATCGTAGAGTTAATTAAGAAAACACACCCCGACTGGTCTTCAACAGGTTTCATATGTATTACCGACCTTAATCATTTCAGGGAAGAATATGTCAAGGATGTGTTGGCTAAAGGCAAGGGCGATATTACGGTTCTGGAAGAGCAGGTTATAAAAAGCCTCAAGGAGCATGAACTTGTATCTACCAACATCAACGCTGAATTTAACCGTAAGCTGACCTTTGGCGAGCGCATGGCGGATAAGGTAGCCGAATACGCCGGCAGCTGGCGCTTTATCTGTATTTTTTTTGCTGCGCTATTTATCTGGATTGGTATCAACACCGTAGTACTGATTCAAAAACCCTTCGACCCTTATCCCTTCATTCTTTTGAACTTGATTCTTTCGTGTATCGCCGCCGTTCAGGCTCCGGTGATAATGATGAGCCAGAACCGCCAGGAAGCCAAAGACAGGCTAAGGTCGGAACACGATTACCGGGTTAACCTTAAGGCAGAACTGGAAATCCGGCACCTGCATGAGAAGATAGACCACCTGCTCCTAACTCAATGGCAGCGGCTCCTGGAGATACAGGAAGTCCAGACAGAGCTTATGGAACAACTAGTCAATAAACGGAAACAGTAAAAATATCGTTGCCAACTTAATGGGAAATCCAGCAAACTATCAACTATCCAGAGCAAACCTGATATAAGCCGTCACGGCAACGGCGGCGGTGGCAACGCGTAAGACAGTATCCCCTAAAGACACGGGAGTAAAACCGTTACCTAAAGCCTCTTGAACCTCCGCGGGCGTAAAGTCCCCCTCCGGCCCAATCACCACGATGATGTTCTTTGGCTTGGTTTTACTCAAAACTTCCTTAATCAGGTTGCGCTTGCCGGCAAGGTGCGGGATAAGCTTTAGGTCGTATTGTTGTGAATCCTGAATTACTTTTTTAAAGTCCGTCACCGCGTCAATGACCGGGACTTCGCTACGCTGGCACTGCCGGGCGGCGCTCTGTGCGATTTTCTGCCAGCGCTTTAGTCTGGCTTCCCCCTTTACATCATCAAGCTTCACCACCACCCGGTCCGTCCGCATCGGGATAATGCGCTTTACCCCCAACTGCGTCAGGTTATCAATGACGTCGTCAAGGTGGCTGCCTTTGGGTATCGCGCAGGCTATTGTTACCGCCACCCCTTTTCCCCCCTTTGTTTTTAACGGAGTCACCTTAAACACCGCCTGCTTATTATTAATGGAAGTAATAACCCCGCTAAACTCTTTCCCCGCGCCGTCAAACACAACTATGGCGTCGCCGGTCTTTAAGCGCAGTACGTCGCGGAGGTGGTGCAGTTGGGCGGCGTCGGTCAGCGCGGCTTTATCGCTCTGAACTTGCTCGACTAAAAAGCGGTGCATATTCCAGATGATAGCCTTAAAACCAATCCAGCGTCAACAGCCTTGAATGCCCCGCACCGCATCGTCTTGTTTGTAGTGTGAGTACATAGTTGTTATAATCGGCGCAAAGGAGGGGAACTTCAATGGCAAAGAAAAAACTGGATTATAAAATATTCGATGGGTTCAAGTTTAAATATAAACCCGTGGCAGTAAAGTTTTCGCTGGAGAAACCGCAGGATAGTAAAGAGATAAAAAAACAGATAGCGCTGTGCGAATGCCTTAAGGAAGCCCAGACCGGCCAGCCGTTTTGCCTTACCAAAGCCAACATCCAGTGCGGCGAGCAGGTGGTGGGATTTATGGATTACCCGCCCATCATGTACAGCGGCCAACTGGGCCCCATCTTCTCCATGTTCAAAAATGCCGGCGCCAACCGCAGGATTTACGATTATGTGCCCCACCTGCCTCTGGACTCCGCCCCTTATATCAGCCACGCCTCTTTAGACAAGATGACCTTCGATCCTGATTTGCTTATCTTCATCGCCGATACCAGGCAGGCGGAAATACTGCTTAGAGCCGGCAGCTTTTCCGACGGCAAGATGTGGAACGCCAAAGGCTCAACCTGCCTTGCCTGCGCCTGGATATACGCCCACCCCTACTTGAGCGGCGAAATCAATTATACCGTCAGTGGTTTAGGCTTTAGTATGAAAGCCCGGCGCGCTTTACCGGAAGGCTTGATTATTATCTCCTTCCCCTTTGACACCATTTCTCCCCTGATTGATAACCTTAAAGAAATGGAGTGGGAGCCTTACTGGTTCAAACTGGGGCGGGAAGGCTTTATTAAAGAAGTGACCAAAAGGACGGTGGAGATGAGTAAAAAGCTAAAGCAAAACTACCGCGGCCCGGGGGCTAAGGACTAACGCGCGGGGTTACTCAAAACAATAAAGCGTGCCGTCCATCGAGCCCACATATAATAAGCCGTTAACGATGGCGGGTGAGGATGATACCTGCCCGCCGGTTGCGTAATCCCACAGCAGTAAGCCGGTGGTGGTATCGACAGCATATATATGCCCGTCCTCACTGCCGACATAAACCACGCCGTTAGCCACTGCCGGTGAAGAAGTGACGTCGCCGTTGGTAGTGAACTCCCACTGTATGTTATAACCAATGACATTAATCGAGAACAGCTTTGTCCCCGACCCAACGTAGGCGTAGTTCCCCGCCAGTGACGGTGAGGAAACCGACCGCGTATCTACCCCCAGCGCAACGCCCCAGATAAAACCGGAGCGCGGCGAAGGCTTGGGCATTAAGCCATAGGCATAAAGCGTGTTCCAGTAATTCCGGAACATATTTTCCAGCCACCAGTTCCTCGCCGTAATATCCATTGCTATAAACAACCCGCGCCCGTCGGTGAAGTATGCGATGCCGTTCTGTATTGCCGGTGAGGAGTAAACGGGGGTTTTAGCGTCGAATTGAATCCGGGCGTCGCCGGACTTGGCATTTAGGGAGTAAAACATGTTGCCGACGGAGCCAAAGAGGACGATGCCTTTATCCACCGCCGGCGACCCGGTTATCTGTCCTTCGGTTGACATATGCCATAGTTCCAGGCCGGTGGTCAAATCCACGGCGTAGAACTTATAATTGTCGCACCCAAAATACGCTACGCCGTCGGCAATAGCCGGGGTCGACCTGATGCTTGAAGCCGTATCGAACGACCAGAGCTTTCCACCTGTCTCGGCGTCCAGGGCGTAAAAATTGCCGTCGGTAGAGGCGCAGTAAACAATGCCGTCAACCACCAGTGGCGATGCCTCCACCCAGCTGCCCGTTTTAAATGTCCAGACAATTTCGCCGGTTTGCGCGTCCAGCGTATAAAGATACCCGTCTCTGGAACCTACATATACCCTGCCGCCGCAAACAGCCGGTGAAGAATGGATGGCGTCGCCGGCGGTAAAAGTCCACTTGAGGTTGCCCTGCGGCGCGGTGGTGGAACTGCCGTCAGTGCCGGAATGCAGCAGGTCGCGGTGGAACATCGCCCATTCATTATAACCGGGGTCCGATTTCACCTCTCCCGCAACACGAATAATCAGGTCGGTGCATTGTACAAGGCTCAATAGCGAGATGACCAGGCAAAAAACCCCGATGATGCTTAAAGTAATCACCCAGCGGCGTTTTCTTGCCGCTTTTCTTTTGGCGTCGTATTCCTCTTTGCGTTTTTCTTCGGGATTTTTCTGGATTTCAGCCATACCTCTCTCCAAACAAGATGATATGCTGAAACTGTCAGCCAAGTCAATAAAAAGACGCGCGATAATGCTTGAAAACCGCGCGCCTTTCTTTACTTGATTCTTAGGATTTGTTTAGAGGGCCTACATCCAGGTTATGTTCCCAGGGACTGCGGGAAACGTGCATGACTACGTGCGTGCTGGTCCGTGTGATATCCGGGATATTGGCGATGACGTCTTTAACAAAAATGTCGAAGTCGCGGGGGCTCTGGAAGAGAAACACGCCAATGATATCGTAGTTGCCCGTGCAGCCGCACAGGTAATAGACGTTGGGGCTTTTGATTAACAGTTCCTCTACCTTTTCGGCGGTGCCCACCCTCACCTCGATGCACATGACGCACATAAAGTTAAGCCCGAGTCTTTCCGGGTTGGGTATGGCGCTGATTTTCATCGCGCCGGTGCTGACCAGGCTCTTGACGCGGTTGCGCACCGTCCCTTCGGATATCTTTAGTTTCCTGCCGATTTCCCGGAAACTCTGCCGGGCGTCATCCTGCAGCTCTTTGATTATTTTCTGTCCTAATTCATCCAGCATGGCGTACCTCCACTAAATCCCCATGAGAACAATATAATATAATACGCATTTTCACAAAGAAATGCAAGTATTAATTTTACATGCGTAGACAGTTGAGGCTAAAATGTAGTATACAGACGATATTTAACCGATGGTTTATGAGGGAATTATAAGCGACGTCAGGAAGTAATCAACCTTTTCGATGTACTCCAGCGGGTGCGTTTTATAGCTCTGGCTGTGTTCGGCGTCAGGCACTTCCCAGATTCTGCTGGCGGGATTGGTCGATGCTTTAAAGAGCGCCTCCACCTCATCCAGCGTAATGAACTCGTCATTCTCTTCATGGATAAATAAAACCGGGCACTTTATCAGCGGCACAACGTCAATACAGTTGACCATATCGTAATGGTAAATAATCCGCGTAAACAGATAAGTCCCCGGTATAAAGCTGGCCGCCAGGAACGACGGCACTCCTACCGAATTAGCCTGCCGGATGAGCATTGTCGGCACGTCGATGAAACAGCCGTCCAGTATTACCTTGCCCACGTCGTTATGGCTGGCGTAAATGCAAGCCGCCGCCGCCCCGGAACAAAAACCCAGCAGGTAAATGTTTTTTGTTTTAAAGCCCCGGCTCTGCACATAATCCACCGCCCCGCCCACGTCCTCATCTATATAGGAAAGTGCCCGGGACGCCCCCTCCGATTCCCCCCTCCCCCTAAGGTCATAAGTCAAAACGTTATAGCCTTTCAGCGCCAGGTCGTGCACCAGGTCCAGCGTATTCACGTTATCGTCCACGCGGTTCTGGAAGCCCCCGTGCAGGATGATGATAACCTCGTCCCTCTCGCCGGGCGCAAACCACCCCTTGAGCGTCAGGTTGTCGCCGCGGGTGGGAAAGGAGACGTCTTGAAAAGGCACACCTAGCTCCTGCCCCACGTCCACCAATGGAAGGCGGGGTATTTCCATAACCTCCTTGGCGCTGTACACCGAGAGGCCTACATAAATCACCAGCAGCGCGCTGATAACGATAGCCGTTATCTTAAGTATCTTTTTAGTTCTCTTGTTCAAGTCAGACTCACTAATAATTATCGTGTCTATTTCTGTCCGGGTGGAGGACCTTGCCCGGGTGGTGGCGGCGGCGGTCCCTGCTTAGTCTGGAGGGGCTTACAGATAACCTCGGTGATATGCAGGTCGGCTAGGTGTGTTGATGTGGAAGCCACAGCAACTACAGCGGTATCCGCCCCCCTCCCCGAGCCGCTGACCACAATAACCTGTTCTCCGATATCTACAAGCCCGGCGTCAGCCGCCATTAAAACAATTTCCACACAGACCTTCATTCCCTGGCAAAAGGTGCGCAGGAGGTTCGCCATGATAGTGGGCGTATCCATGCTGTAAAAACGCTCGGTGTGAAACAGCATCGTCCCAAAGTGGACGACGTGCCCCTGCGCTTCCAGTTCTTTAATCAGTTCCGGCGGAAAATGCATGCCCGCAAACCCGAACTGGTGCGGTATTACAATTATCTTGATGCCGCTTGACGTCCAGAGTGCGGTGGCTTTACGTGCCGTGTCGCCTCGTGTTGAAGCAAGGATAATCTTTTTGATGTTGCGGGCTTTGGCGCGTTCTAAAGCTAATTTTAAGGTGGTCTCGGTATTTTCTTCGCCTCCCGGCTTCTCATAATAAACTATTTTTTCTTCCATGGATTTACCTCCTTGTTACGAGGGGTTATTTCCTTTCATGTTATCATATCATCAATAAAATAGTCATGATTGACATGCCAAATACAGTGTAATATAATCTTTTGGATTCTAAAGGAAAGGAAACCCATGCGGTGCATTTGAGCTTTCAGTTTTTGGGCAGCCGGATAAGCACAACGAACGTAGCCATATCGGCCGGCGTGTCGCCAAGGGCTCATTGCACCCTTTTTCAAACGTAGCTAGATTAGTTATCGGTATACATTTGAGCCCAGGCGTAAAAACCCTGGGTTTTTTATTTTCCGCGACAAATAACTTAAAATAATAAGGAAGAAAAAATGCTTAATATATCCAACGTATCCAAGTCATATAATGCGGAGTACCTCTTTGACGGCGTTAGTTTTAACGTCGGCATGGGCGACCGCATTGCCGTTATCGGGCCTAATGGCTCCGGCAAGACGACGCTTTTTGAGATTATCACCGGCAGTATTACGCCGGATACCGGCAGCGTCGCTGTGCGCCGCGGGACGACCATCGGCTACCTGCGGCAGGACGTCCAGCACTCCTCTACCCGCCAATTGCTGGAAGAAGTCGTCGAGTCCGCCGGCAACATCAATAAACTGGCGCACAAGGTGCAGATGCTGCAGGAAGACCTCGCCGAAGCCAAGGACGAGGAAGAAAGAGCCTTGCTGATGCGCGAGCTGGGCAAGGTTCAGCACGAATTCGAATCGTCTGGCGGCTATAACGCCGAGCACGAGGCGGAGATGATTCTGGCGGGGCTGGGCTTTCTGCCGTCCGACTTTACCCGCAAACTGGCGGAGTTCAGCGGCGGCTGGCTGACCCGCGTCGAGCTGGCAAAACTGCTTTTCACCAACCCCGACCTCCTGATACTGGATGAGCCGACCAACCACCTCGACCTGGAAACACAGCGCTGGTTTGAAAACTATCTTAAGGGTTATCACGGCGCCGTGCTGGTGACCTCCCACGACCGCGCCTTTTTGAACAACGTTGTGAAAAAAGTCATCTCTATCGAGTTAGACGAGGTTGTCTTTTTCCACGGCAACTACGACGCTTACGTCGAGGCGCGGGAAAAGGAAATGGAGACGCGTCAGGCGGCGGCCCAGCGTCAGGAAAAGAAGATTGCCAAGCAGATGCGTTTTATCGAGCGCTTCCGCTCCAAGAACACCAAGGCGGTGCAGGTGCAGAGCCGTATCAAGGCTTTAGATAAAATCGAGCGCATTGTGGTGCCGCGGCAGACCAAGAAGATAAAATTCTCCTTCCCGGAGCCGCAGCGTAGTGGCCACGTGGTTATCACGCTTAAAGATATTGATAAGTCCTACGAAAATAAAACTGTTTACCGGAATCTCAACCTGGTGCTGAATCGCGGCGACCGTGTGGCTCTAGTAGGGCCGAACGGGGCGGGTAAAACCACCCTCTTAAAGATGCTGGCGGGAGTCCTGCCCTTTGAAAAAGGCGAAAGGATTCTGGGGCATAACGTCACTACCTCTTACTTTGCCCAGTACTATATCGAACTGCTTAACCCCAGGAACACCGTCATCAAGGAGCTGCAGGTGGTCGCCCCGGACGAAACCGACCAGCGCCTTAGGGGGCTTTTGGGGGCTTTCCTGTTCACCGGGGAGGACGTCTCTAAAGAGGTGGCGGTGCTTTCGGGCGGTGAAAAGACCCGGTTGGCTATCGCCAAGATGCTGCTGCGTCCCGCCAACTTTTTACTGCTGGATGAGCCGACCAACCACCTGGATATCCCCAGCCGTGAAATCCTGACCGACGCTTTAGAGGCTTATACTGGCACGATATGCTTTATCACCCATGACCGCACGCTGATACGAGAAATCGCTAATAAAATCATTGACATCAAAGACGGCAGGTCGCGGGTCTTTAACGGCAACTACGACGAGTTTTTGGAGACGGAGGCGCCGCGCGTTGATAACGTCCCGGAAACTTTGAGGGCGATTAGGGAACACGCACCGGCTAAACCCAAAGAACAGCGGCGGGAACGTAAGACGATAGAAGCCGAACTGCGGAATGAGTTTTACCGCAAGGCTGCGCCGGTTAAAAGGAGTATTGCGGACATTGAGCAGAAAATTGACCGGCTGACCGCGCGCCTTGGGGAAATCGAGGAGCTTTTTGCTGACCCCGACCACTATAAAGACGGCAATAAAGTGGCGGAGGTCAACCGCGAATACGTCCAGGCTAAAGAGTCCATCCGCGCTTTAACGGCGGAGTGGGAAAAACTGACGGCGGAAGCCGAAACCCTCAAACAGCAGCACGAAGAAAAGAAGGGGAGCATCTAAAGTTACCTGTCATTCTGAGGGAGTACGGCGACCGAAGAATCTCGTATCCCATACCGGCAAAAGCATGCCCCGTACCCCGATACGGGGCCGGTATCCAGCCGTCTCGCCACTCCCTTGTCTTTCTAGAGCGAAGCTAAGAATCCCCCGGTGGGGGCGTTAAATCACCCCTCTTTTTCCCTTATGTAATTAGTCAACTCCCCCCGCCAAAACCCCCTTCACTTTTCCCCACTCCCATGCCACAATAAACCTGTACCGACTCCAGACCCCTGGGCCAACTTACCATATAACCAAAAACGGATATTACGTTTTGAAGCTAAAATAAAAAAATATTTTGTAACGAATCACTTGCTACTTAATTTCGTCCTTGATAACGTGCTCCTCCACCACCCATATCTTCGGCGGGCTCATGTCGGCAATCTTCGCCCAGTCCTCCATTAACGGGTCGGCGGTAGACTTATCAACATCCTTCGGCTGCTGCCAGTCCTCGATGCTGTCGTACCAAATCTCGATAATGCCGTCGCCTTCCTGTTCCTGCCCCGGCGTCTCTACAAAGTGATTCTGGACGTACTTGCGCAGGCTGTGGATGCTCTTTGCCACCAGCGGCCCGTGGACGTTCTTCCAATAATCGTAAAACTCCTCTTTACTGATGCCCGGCTTCCTCTTGACCATCATCATCACCTTAATCATGTCTCTCACTCCTTTGCGTCCATCATATGCGTCCCCGCGCTCCAGCGTCAAATTGAAGCCCCGCCCCGTTTCAGTGTAGAATATACCATTCTTTTCAGGAGAGTATAAACCATGATTAAGTCGATAGTAGTCGCCCACCGCAAAGCCGGCATGACCCGCGAGGAGTTCAGCCGTTACTGGCTGGAGGAGCACGCCCCCCTTGCCGCCAGACTGATGCCCGGCGTCAGGCGATACGTGCAGAATCACATCATCGCCGTCCCCGGCATGGAGTTCGAGGGCGACGGCATCGTGGAAACCTGGTACGACGACGTAGAAGCGTGGCAAAAATCAATGGAGGCTATCCGCGCCTCCAAAGAGCTGGCGGAAGACGGCGCTAAGTTCTGCGACCTGCGCAACGCCAGGATGTGGCTCGTCGAAGAGCACGTCATTAAATAACTTTAAGGAGTGAAGTATGCAGATAACAGGAATGTTCATCTTCCTGCTGGTTTGGCTGTTAATCCTGTGGATAGGCTCGATGGCTTTAGAGGCAACCGGTATGGAAAGGTCTAAAGCGCGCTTTCAGGCCCTCTCCGCTTTAAGCGGCACCGGTTTCACGACGCGGGAAGCAGAGGGCATTGTTAACCACCCAAAACGCCGCCGGATTACGTCTTGGCTGATTTTCCTGGGTAGTGTGGGGTTGACGTCTTTTCTTGTTTTTGCGATTCTTTACGTGCGTGCTGGAATCGCCGCGCCGACTCTTACATATATCGTTGTACTGGTATGTATTGTCGTCTTCTTTATCCTGCTAATCTGGACCGGCATCATCGGTAAACTGACCACCGGAATCCTTAAGCTATTCCGTAAAAGACCTGTCAACGTTGAAGTGCTGCATGAGGCGGATGTTTATGGCGTCGCCCGTATCAAGATAACCGACAAGGACTTAACGGTTGGCAAATTCATCAAGGGCAAGATAACGGTCTTAGCCGTTGAAAGAGGCGGCGCTGTAATCACCTCTCCTAAAGACACGGAGCCGTTAAAGACTGGTGATTACCTGCTGTGTTACGGCAAAACCGAGGAGTTTAACAGCTAACGATTACTCGAAGGCTTCCGGTTTAATCGGGCCGTCGGCTTTCGGGCCGTTATAAGTGAACTCCTTGCCGTTCATCGTCTTGGTAAAGACGGGGCTCTGTAAAAGGGCGGTGAAAAACACCGGCCTGTTGATAACGCGGAAGTTCAGCGGGCAATGCACCATGTTCGGCGGAACATAGACGACCGTGGGTTTATCAATCAGGTAATGCTCTTTTTCCTCCCCGAGGTAAAAATCAATCTGCGCATCAAAGCTTCTGAATAAATCGGCTGTATCATTGCCGAGGAATATCAGGTACTCATGGGCGTCATGGGTGTGAGGCTCTTTTTCCAGCAGGATAGGCTTTGTAAAGCACTGCCACCCAAAGTTCATATTCGCCCCGGGTATCTGGCTTTCTCCTCTAAAGTACGCCTGGGGTTTGGACATAAACGGCAGGTCCATATCCTCTTTAAACTCAGAAAAAACTAACTGCTGGTATTTTTTATCAGGCATGGCACTCCTTATCGCATCTATACTTTTAGATCATCAACAATTTTACTTTTTGGCAGATAAAATAGTCAAATTTGTTACCTTTCATTAATTGCTGAATTTGTGCAATCTAGTACTAAAGGCTTAGGAGGCTCAATAGACGCAGAATAAACCTGATGCTATAATTATTCAGCCACTAAAGGAGGTCCATCAAATGAAACAATTTATAAAGGCGGCTTTAGTAACTAATCTCATATTAGCGTTCATATGTTTAGCGACATCATGTACTCCAGCAGCTGAAAACAACCTTACATCCAGCGAGACCATGAATGCTTTCCGGGCTACGCTGGAAAAGGATGGATTTACATTTAAATCAGTGCCGTTTTTACCTGTAGATTTAGTGAAATTATATGAAGCCGGAAGATTGCCCTCCGTTGCGGGCAATAATTTCGGCGCACCGTACAAAGGAGTTTTCGGGGCTCTTCCGGGTAATATGGAAATTACCGATGAGAGCCAGTTGACCAATGCTCAAGAACAAATCGATAATTGGCTGTATAGTTCATCGGGACTGATTAAAGGCTGGCAATTGAACCCTGACGAGGCGATTGTGCTTATCACAAAAACTCCCCCGGAATGTGCATACTTTAGCTATTGCGGATTTATATTCTATAAATACTATGAGAAAGACCAAGCAAGTAAATGGGTCTGGACCAGCTTTAACGACCCCCTGAATAACCTCACTATTAAAACTTCCGGCACTCCGAATGGCGAGGCGGGTAATCCATACGACCAGGATACGGTGATTATTCTTACCGCTGATAAAAACACCGACCAACGCATACGTAATGCTCTGGTGGCAACGGGGTATCCGGAAGATATCATCAATACCTACGTAATACCAAGCTCCATGGTTAAGTTAGGCATAGGAACAGATTGTGATACGATTGTTTTCGGGCACCGTATGGCTCTCTTTACTGACGAAGAAAAGGGAGAGGCATATAGAAATAAAATATCATTAGCTTACCGGGTAACACCAACGTCGCAGGGCGAGCTAGACTCATTTCCAGCGCCTGTATTACGCGTCAGAGGTACCGGTCAAACCGAGGTAGATTTCCAACCTGCTCTTGATGAGTTGCGTCAGGCGATTCTGACAAAATACAATCAACTTGATACCGAAGAAATCGAGACTTCAGTCTGGCTCACCGAATCTTATGACGCCGTCCAGAGAGGAGTCTTTGTGGCCGGAGAAAGCCGAGATACAGTTTATCTACGCAGTGATTCCTTTACGCTGGGTGACGACCCAAACGAGTGCGTTATTGTTTATGGTGTTAACCATGCTGCGAGTGGTAAGGCTACCTACGCCAATTTATCCTTCTATGGTGAAGCGCTCTGGAACGGAGTGGCTGGCATTTACAATATAGAGTACGAGGGTAGCGCCGAGGCATATCTACCGGGTAATCCGATGGCGAAATATCTTTACGTCTGTAAGTTTACTCGCATTCAGAGCTCGGAAAGTTATTGCATAGTAGTGCCAACCGGTCCCGGGGCGCAAGGGGTTGGGCTTGGCGAACTGGCGTTTATAGGATTCAGGGCGTACCTTGAGCCAGCTACCAAGGTAGGGCCAGCGTTTGTAGAACTACTTTATGACCGGGTAATAAAATTCAGTCCCAAGAAATAGAATTATCAAGATATAAGTTTTGGATAAAAAATGGTGGTAGCGGGTAGATTCAAACCACCGACTAAGAGTGGTGAATTTTTAACTAGAAATAGAATCCTGTTATAATATCCACAAAAATATCGGTAATAGGAAAGGTTCCCATGTGTTTTTCAGCTGAAGCCAGTTTTGCGGGGAGTGCTGTAATATCCGCCATCGGTGTGGTTACACTGACGAAAGTTAAAAAACCTGCGCAGATACCTTTCGCGGCGATCCCGTTCATATTTGGCATACAACAATGCGCCGAGGGTATCGTGTGGATAACTCTGAAATCCGGTACTGCAGATAAACTCCAATCTACCAGTACGTATATATTCCTGATAACAGCGTTGATTATCTGGCCAATGATGGTACCATTTTCCATCTGGCTTTTAGAAAAGGGGAAACAGAGGAAAAAAATCCTGGCTGGTTTAATAGCAGCGGGGGGAATAGTTTCACTGTTTTATACTTGCTGTCTCATTCTTTATGATGTCTACCCGCAGATACAAAATTTCCACATTGTCTACATGGATGAATTCCCCCGCGCGTTGGTAAGGATTGCCTTCGTTATCTACCTGGTCGCTACTATCACTCCGCTATTTGTGTCTTCGGTTAAACGGATGTGGATTTTTGGTGTTCTTTTGGCGGTATCGTGTTTGATTTCCGGAATATTCTTTGTTGAATATCTGACATCAGTTTGGTGCTTCTTTGCAGCCCTCATCAGTGTAATGATTTATGCAATACTTAGACAGAATCAAAGTGAAGCAAAGCAAATACCCGAAGCCACGGCATAATGAAGTAAGTGTTGATGGGAATTTGGTAGCAACGTGTGGATTTTATCTGCCCTTAATATGGCTAGTGCCGGAAATGGACAAAGACCCGCCCGAAGTTCTTATCGTCTTTCTCAACGCGGTGGTAGAGCTTCTTGATATCCGGCTGGGCTAAAAACCGCAGGATACGCTTTTTTAGCTGCCCGGAACCCTTGCCGGGTATTATTTCCACTAAGCTGATCTTTTTGGTAACGGCGTCATCAATTACACGGTTAAGCGCCGCGTCAATCTGGCCGCCTTTGTTATATATTTCGTGTAAATCCAAAACTATTTTTGCCATAATAACTGCAAGGAAATATCACCTGGGGAGATCTGGTGGTAGCGGGTGGATTTGAACCGCCGACCAAGGGCTTATGAGTCCCCTGCTCTACCACTGAGCTACGCTACCACAAGAAAAAATATAACATCTAGGCAAAGTAGCTGTCAATCCTGACGTTCGATGACGTGGATGCTGACAACCTTGATTATCCCGTAAACTTTAACGCCTCTTTTAAGCTTCATCTCCACCGCCGACCGCTTAGTAACCAGCGCGATTAAGGGGAATCCGCAGTCAATTTCCAGCCGGCAAAGGGGGCCGTTAAAGGCAACCCAGCTAATGGTGCCGGCCAACCGGTTACGGGCGCTGCTGGATAGTCTGGCTAATGCTACGGTGACGTCCTCCGGGCGAATGCAGAGTGATACCTCTTTCCCCGCGCCGAATTTAGTAACGGTTTCAATCTCCTTGCCTCCTACCTTAATGACGGCGAGCCCGCTCTTGTTGGTGGCAACCACGCCGTCGAGGATATTCTCCATACCGACGAATTCCGCAACCTCGCGGTTTTTTGGGAGTTCGAAGATTTGCTGGGCATTGCCGGTCTGCACAATCTCGCCATTAACCAGAACGCAGATTTTATGCGCCAGGCGCTGCCCCTGCGCCATATCATGAGTCGCCATGATAACCGTGATGGCATTTTCTCTGATGATTTTACTTATTAAGTCTTCAATCTTTGCCGAGGAAACAGGGTCGAGGTTAGCCGAGGGCTCGTCCAGGAGCAAAACCTCGGGGCTGGTGGCGATAGCCCGGGCGATAGCGACGCGCTGCATCTCGCCGCCGGAAAGCGTGCGGGCGTTGCGTTTACTGTATTTAGTTAGTTCCACGGTCTCCAGGATATGATTTACCTTTTCCCGGATTTGGTGCCGGTCAAGGCCGCGCCATTTTAGGCCGTAAGCCACGTTTTCATAAACACTCAAGTTAAAGACAACCGGCTTTTGCAGCACAAAAGCCATACGCCGCCGTGTTGCCAGCCGTTCTTTCTCTGATGATGTTACATTGACCCCATCAATCAATATCTTTCCGGTCGCCGGCTTGTCCAGCATATCCAGCAAACGCAGCAGCGTCGTCTTGCCGGCGCCGGTGGGCCCGATTAAGGCAACAGATTCTCCGCGTTCAACGCTAAGGTTGACGCCGCTAAGAATATGACGGCCATCCCGTTTTTGCCCCAGATTTTTTAACTCGATAAAAGCCATCAACGCCTCTGCTGTATTCTGTTCATAATGATATTAATCACCAGTGCGATGAAAATCAGGATAATACCCAGCGCCATGGAGAGTTCCCAGTCGCCTTTGGATGTTTCCAATGAAATGGCTGTAGTAAGCACACGAGTAAAGCCCCGGATATTGCCGCCTACCATCATCGCCAAACCGACTTCAGAGATAGCCCGCCCGAAAGCCAGCACTACCGCCGCAATTACGGCGAACCTGGCTTCTTTAAGCACCACCAGCATCGTTTGCCAGCTATTGGCACCCATTGAACGGGCAGTATCAATTATATTTCTATCCACGCCGCTAAGAGCAGAAATGGTCATGCCGAGTAAAATCGGCATCACTAAAATCACCTGACCGATGACCATTACTGTCGGCGTGAAAAGCAGGTCGAGTCCCCCTAATGGTCCGGAGTGGGAAAATAACACAAAAACAAGTAAACCGACAGTTACGGTGGGAATACTGTAAAAGGTCTGAATAACGCTAACTAAAATATGTTTACCGCGGAAGTTGTTGAAATGAATGAGGCTGGCTAAAGGTAAGGCAATAATCGAACCGATAACGACAGAAGAAAGCGCTATCTCTAACGAAAGCCCGGCGATGGACATCACTTCCGGGTCGAAAGTAAAAATAAGACGGAATGCTTCTACTAGACCGTTCCAGATTTCAGCCAATGGATATTTTCTCCACGAATGTAAGAAAAATGTGTGTTACGGCATCAATCATGCCATACTTATTTGTTTATAGCAAACCATGTAAGCGCACTTCCCGCATGCCCCCTTCCATAAACCGGAAAAGGACATGCGGGAAAAATTAACGCTACAGTTTTTACTGGGTCGGCTCATTGCCGGCGCACGGAGTGAAAAGTTGAATACCATAGGCATCCACACCGTATTTGCCGATTAGTTCCTGGATCTCCGGTGAGGTGAGGAATTCAACCATCTTCTGGGCTAAGTCAGCATGCTTTAATGTCTTAATCGTGTCCGGATTGACAACAATCACCGAATAGACATTAAGCAGTATCGAGCCGCTGTTGACGATGGGCACTAAATTCAGTTTGCTCTTGTAAGAAACATAAGTTCCCATATCGGTCAAGGTATAGGCGTTCTTTTCATTCGCCATGGTCAGGGTTGCGCCCATGCCACCACCGGCTTCAACGTACCAATCGCCAGCGCCAACAACTTGGGTAGCATAGTCATAACCGGCTTCCGCCCAGATGGCTTTTTCTTTGGAATGTGTGCCGGAATTATCACCGCGGGAGACGAATGTGCCGGCTCCGGTCTCCATGAGTTTCTTCAGAGCATCAGCCGGACTCATGTCTTTGATGCCAGCTGGGTCAGACTCCGGACCGACAATTAAGAAATAATTAAAGGCGAAGGGGACTCTCTCAATGCCGTATCCATCAGCGATGAACTTCAATTCATCCGCCTTGGAGTGAATCGTCAGCACATCAATATCGCCCTTTTTGGCATATTCGAAAGCGGCGCCGCTACCCAGCGACAGGATATCTACTTCACAATCATACATTTCTTCGAATTTGGGTTCCAGATAACTCCAAAGACCAGTGTCATAAAGACTGGTGGTAGTGCCCACCTTTAGCCTAACTTTTGCAGCTAACGGGTCAACCGTATCACTGCTGCAGCCGGCCACAAGCGGCAATAACCCAACTACCAACACAACTACCAATAGGATTCCTAAGATTTTTTTCATGTTTTAACTATATTTCCTCCTTAGTTATTTCGTTTCAAGCATTATATCATTTATATTATATTAATTACAATAATACATCTAATACATGTTTATATTTTTTTTGTCAGCTTTGACGCCGCAAGTGCCCTATGTTACAATTTTCAAGGAGTATTATTCAGATTACCAGCCTCATGTTTACTATTAGGAGTGTAATATGAGCATCAAAGAAAAAGTTGCCTTAGTTACCGGTGGTTCAGGTGGACTGGGAGGTGTACACTGCCTGTCTCTGGCGGAAGCAGGTTTTAAAGTCGCTGTTGCTGCCCACACCCAGATTGAAAAAGCCAAAATTGTTGTGGATAAAATAAAATCTATGGGCAACCAGGCAATGGCCGTCAAAATGGACGTATCAAACCCTGATGAAGTGGAAACGAGCATTGATAACGTGGAAAAAACACTCGGCCCGGTAGACGTTCTGGTAAATAACGCTGCCACGGGCATCGTACGCGCTGCTACTATTGTCAAGACAAAAATTCAGGATTGGGCAGGAGATCTGGCGGTCAACCTGACCGGCCCATTCAACACGATTAAGCGATGCCTGCCGGGTATGATGGAACGGGGTTGGGGACGCATTATCAATATCTCCTCCATCGCTGGTACGATGGGCGGCGCCGGCCAGTGCAGTTACGCAACGACCAAAGCCGGTCTAATCGGTCTGACGAAAACCGTCGCTCTGGAAGGGGCGCGTAAAGGCGTTACTTGCAATGCACTCGTTCTGGGGGTGATGGATGCAGGAGCTTTCCACGAGGTTGTGCCAGAGTTTCAAGAACGTATTATCAAGTCCACTGCCCTAAGGCGCGCTGGTAGCCCGGAAGAACTGGGGCATCTGGTGGTCTTCCTAGCGTCAGAGGATTCCAGTTATATCACCGGCGAAGCTATTGAGATAAGCGGCGGCGCCGGATTATTCATCTTTTAATCGATAATACAGGTCAAATAATTAAGTCATTTTAAGTTCGCTAGAAGAAGGAGAAAACATGAACGAGGCGGTAATTGTTAGCGGTGTTAGAACAGCCATTGGTAATTACGGAGGGGCGTTACAGGATGTCCCGGCAGTCCAACTAGGCGCCACAGTCATTAAAGGCGCACTCAATAAAGTCAACCTAAAACCCAAGGGCGACACAACCTACGAACCAACAGCCTTCAAGGGCTTGGGCCTGATTGACCTAGAAAAGAAATATTATAAATGGGATGCTTCCGCTCAAGAAGTAATGGTTGACGAAGTGATTATGGGCAACGTCGTCCAGGCCGGCCAAGGCCAGAACCCTGCCCGCCAGGCTGCTATCTATGCTGGGGTACCGAAAGAAGTCAACGCTTTTACCGTCAATAAAATTTGTGCTTCTGGTATGAAAGCAGTGGCACTAGCCGCCCAGTCCATTAAAGCCGGCGATGCCAGTTGCGTGATAGCCGGGGGTATTGAGAATATGAGTTCTGTCCCCTACTATGTACCCAAGATGCGCTGGGGCGCCCGTATGTTCAATGCCGAAATGGTTGACGGCATGGTCTATGACGGTCTCTGGGAAATTTTCAATAACTATCACATGGGTGTAACAGCAGAAAATATCGCTGTCAAATATAACATTAGCCGCAACGAACAGGATGAGTTTGCGCTGGAAAGCAACAATCGCGCTATTGCCGCTACCAAGAACGGCATTTTCAAGGAAGAAATTGTTCCGGTAGAAGTTAGAGTCAAGAGAGAAGTAAAAGCATTTGATGTAGACGAGCATCCCCGTGAGACGTCTATGGAGTTGTTAGGCAAGCTGGGCACGGCCTTCCCTGCCCCAAACCCTACCGTTACCGCCGGCAATGCTTCCGCCATCACCGATGCCGGGGCCGCATTAGTCATCATGTCCGCCGAGAAGGCCAAACAACTCGGACTCACGCCCATCGTCAGTATTAAAGCTTATGCTACCGGCGGTGTTGACCCGGCCTACATGGGCATCGGCGTCGTTCCCGCTACCCGTAAGGTGTTAAAACTAGCCGGTCTTGAATTAAAAAACATTGATTATTTTGAACTCAATGAAGCCTTTGCGGCACAATCCCTCGGATGTCTTAAAGAGCTCAATATCCCCACTAGTAAAGTGAACCTGCATGGTGGTGGTATCTCTCTTGGCCATCCCATCGGTTGCACCGGCGCCCGCATTATCGTCACTCTGATGAATGAAATGAAACGCCGCTCTCTGCGCTACGGCTTAGCCGCGCTCTGTATCGGCGGCGGCCAGGGTATGGCGATTATCGTCGAACAAAAATAAAGTAATCAACCAAGGTTAACAAACCAATATGGGGCAAACTGAAACCGGTATGTCCCATATTTTTTGTCCTTTTTACGTGAATATAATATTGTTATGTCACTAGACATTTTTTGTGTTACAATATTATTACAGCATGGGCATAAGAGGTCGAAGTCATGGCAAAGCTACTGAACTGGAACATGAAACCGGGGAAAAAGGGAGAAATTCCTAATGAGAATTCCCCGGAAACTCCGTTAAGCCTTGAAACCGTCACCTGGGAAGGCCTGACCTGGGTTAATATTGAGGCAGCCACCGAACGAGAAATTGACTGGCTGGCGAAGAAGTATAACTTCCATCAACTCGCCTTAGATGACTGCCTTAGCCGCAAACAGATATCAAAGTTAGACGTATATCCAGGCTACCTTTTCTTTGTTTTCCACTATCCGCTTTATCATAAGGAAACGCGCATCGCCACCAAGCAACAATGGTCGGCGTTCATTGGTGAAAACTTCCTGGTTACCATCAATACACTGGATATTAGGACAATCGGCGCCCTCTTCCGCGACTGTATTGCCAACGAAGATACCCGCCAGGAATACATGCAACAAGGACCCGGCTTCCTGCTTTACCGCATCCTCGACCGGTCAATCGACGCATACTTCCCTGTCCTGGACAAAATTTTAAGTTTAATGGAAGACCTGGAAGATGCCGTCTTTGACGAGGATGTCGAGGTCGCCAAAGAATTAAGTATTTTACGCCGGGATATTATTACACAACGGGCGGTAATGTTCCCCACACGCAAGCTGTTCACGGAAATGGAGAACAAGCTAAAGCGGTTCAGCAAGACCGACGTAACCGCGTATTATAACGACTTGATGGACCACATAGACAGAATCTGCAGCACGCTGGACGAATGCCAGGAGATGATTGAGGTTTACAAAGACACGGATTACGTTCTAGCAACCAACCGCCTTAACCGCGTTGTTCGTATTCTCAACATCATCGCCACGATTACCCTACCCTTTGTCGCCATCTCCAGTATCTTTGGGATGAACGTATTTGCCCCCGGCGGCATAGAGCAGGGTGACTTAACGGCTTTTATCATATTGATAATCGTGATGGCGGCTTCCGCCGGTTTCATGCTCTTTTTCTTCCACCGCAAACGCTGGATTTAACTGATGAAAATTTCTTACCGACTGGTGATAATCACTGCCATATTTATCACCTGCCTGCTTACGGCCAATATCATTGCAGTTAAAGTTATCAGCCTTGGGCCATTTATCCTCCCGGCAGCTATTTTCGTGTTCCCTATCAGCTACATCTTCGGGGATGTGCTAACGGAGGTTTACGGCTACCGAACGGCGCGGCGGGTTATCTGGCTGGGATTTATCTGTAATCTCCTTTTCGTCTTCTTTGCCTGGATAGGGCAAATTTTACCGCCGGCCAGCTTTTGGGGCGACCAGCAGTCGTACGTTAACATCCTCGGAGTAGCACCGCGTATTCTGGCCGCCTCGTTCTGCGGCTATCTGGTGGGTGAATTTGCCAATTCATTCGTGCTGTCTAAAATGAAAATCCTTACCAAGGGGCGCTGGCTATGGAGCCGCACCATCGGCTCAACATTAATCGGGCAGGCGCTGGATACGGCTTTATTCATCACCATCGGCTACGCAGGCACCGGCGCTACCATCTGGACGATGATTTGGAATCACTGGGTCTGTAAAGTCGCTATAGAAATAATCTTTACGCCGCTGACATACGTAATCGTTAACTGGCTGAAGAAGGCAGAGAACATCGACGTCTACGACTCACAGACAAAATATAATCCCTTTATATTCGCTGAAAAGGAAAAAGCCTGATGGAGATACGCATCCTCGGGGCGCATAACATCGAGACCAAGACCACAGGCAGCACCTGTTTGTTGATTGACGATATCCTGGCGGTGGACGCCGGGGCGCTTACCTCCAGCCTGACGATTGCCCAGCAACAAAACCTCAAAGCCGTACTCCTCACCCACCAGCATTATGACCACACTAAAGACATCCCGGTACTGGGAATGAATTTCTTTGTGTTAAAAGCATCGTTGGAAATCTACACTACCCAACAGGTCTATGATGTATTAACAACCCATCTATTAAATAACGTCGTTTTTCCTAACTGGGCGGAAAGACCGCCGGAAAAACCGGTATTTCACTTCAATATCGTGGAGGCTGGTAAAGCGGTTTCAGTAGCCGGTTATAGCGTACTCCCGGTACCGGTTAACCACGCCGTGCCAACCGTGGGCTATGAAATAACCTCGTTCGATGGGAAAAAGGTTTTCATCACAGCAGATACTGGCCCGGGGCTGGAGGACTGCTGGAAGCAAATTAATCCTAACCTAATCATCGCTGAAATGACCATGTTGAATGATATCGAAGGGCCCCGCAAAGCCGGACATCTTTCCCCTCAACTCCTTGAAAAGGAACTAGAGAGTTTTAGGGAGATGAAAGGTTATCTACCTCAGGTAGTGCTGTATCACCTTGACCCGCTGGCGGAAGAAACCGTTAAAGAAGAAATTCGTGAAGTAGAAAAAGCGCTTTCAATAAAGATACGCCTCGGGTACGAAGGTATGAGGATAAAAGTCTAAACGGGAGAGAACAGTCGGACTTAAATATCAGGGGGAGTAAAGATGAATGTTAATGAAGCTATTATCAAACGCCGTTCGATAAGGCGGTTTAAAAACAAGGAAGTACCTTACATTGTGCTGGAGAAATGCATCGACGCGGCAAGGGTAGCGCCTACGGGACGCAACCAGCAGCTTTGCGAATACATCGTCATTAACGACGCTAAGGTATTGCCGGGTGTGTTCGAGCATATAGGAGGGTCGGCAAAGATGCCGCCGGACAAAGGCGGTCCCAAGCCTGACCAGTCGCCCAAGGCATATATCATCGTCCTGATAAACAAGACGAGGGAGGAGCAATTCGGGCGACGGAACGTAACACTCGTCGATATAGGACTAGCAGCGGAAAATATCATGCTGACGGCGGTGGCACAAGGCCTGGGCTGCTGCCCGATATTGATGTTCAACGAAGCCGAAATTAAGATGATACTGGAAATTCCGGACAATTACGACATCGGGCTAGTGATAACGGTGGGCTACCCCGACGAAAGCCCGGTGGCGGAGGAAGCCAAAGACTCGGTGAACGTGTGGGTGGACGATAAGGGCGTGCGGCACGTGCCGAAGCGCAAGCTGGCGGACATTATCCACCATGACAAATTCTAGAGAAGAAGAATATTACTCTGAACCTCCGGCGCCCGACGAACTGCGGCTGCGGTATCAGACTATAGACGAAGCGCTACCTAAAGTAGCGAGTTTTCTGCACGACGCCTATGTGGCGGGTTTCCCACAGATAAAGATAATCCACGGCAAGGGCACTGGCGCTTTAAGAGAACAGGTGCGACGGGAACTGGGGAGGCACTTGCTGGTGAAGAGCTTTAGGCCGGGGGAGAACTGGGAGGGGGGAGAAGGGGTTACGATAGTGGAATTGAGCGAGAAGTAACTTTCTTGATGATTGAAGGGCAAGGTTGATTTCCGCTATAATTATAGGGTTCTTATGGTGGGTGTAGCCCAGAGGACTAAGGCGTCAGGTTGTGGCCCTGAAGATCGAGGGTTCAAATCCCTCCACCCACCCCACTCGACTCTACTGCCTCCCACCCAACCTCCATTTGTTCCTTGTTCCGACAAGTAATCAAATCCCTCCACCCACCCCACTCGACTCTACTGTATTTTTACCAACCTCTAAAGACTCCCCGGATATGATATAATTTGCTTAGCTTACGTGCGCCTGTAGCTCAGCGGATCAGAGCATCGGTCTTCGGAACCGAGGGTCGTGGGTTCGAATCCCTCCAGGCGCACCAGTCTTTTAGCTATTTTTTCCCACTAAGCGTGCCTAAAGCGAGCACCAGTACCGCAACCGAGAGGACGATGATGGTTGACTGGTTGGAGATGAAGTTGAAGCAAGCAGCTAGTATGGTGACGATGCTTAAGATGATGGTGATGGTGGCGAGCAGGTTTTTGGACATTTAAGGGCAATCCTCCTGAAAAGTATGTTACCTAAAGATTAGCGGGGCGATGGGTGGGATGTCAAATAAAAGACGCCCCTCTCCTATTAAAGAAAAAGGGGCGTCTTAGTTACTTTATCTTATTTGGCTCTAGGTGCAAAAGCTTTCCGGCGGTATATAGTTGCCGAACTTCTTTTGAGCCTTAATCAGGCGGGAACGCTGTTCGGTAAGAACGTGCCAGACTTCAGAGGACACATCAGGGATGTTTTCATGGTAAAAAGCCTCGACGCGGTTAAGCTTAGCCAGGTTTTCTGACACACGGATAGAGAATTGCTTGGTATAGTCCTTTTTAGAGTAATCCTTATCCAGCACCTGCCGGAAGAGCGGTTTTAAATCCTCATACTTGGGAATCCAGCCGGTAGGCGTCTTTATGGCGTCAACGTCTTTGTTAATACGAAGTTCCATCCACTTGACCCAGATATGCTTATCCTGATGGTCATTTAAGAATTCGCCGGTTTCTAAATCACGCAGGAAGTAATTTACACCGAATACCAGCGGCGGTTTATTGAGTTTTTTGCCGAACTGCAGGTAGTTGTGGAGATACTGCCCCAGAGGTATCGAGATAAAGTCTTGAATGCTCATGATATTTATCTCGTGTTTGCCTTCCGCCTCGACGATAGCGAAGGTTGTTTCCGTCTCTAAAGCCGCGCCGTAGGCAACGATGCCATGCTCCCAATCATACCCCTGCTGTACCGGCACATAACTGCGGTAATCGCGGCCACCGTACAAGATGCCGCCAAGCTCCACACCGGCGGGATTATCCAGTTCAGGGTCGCAATTAGATACCGCATTAAGAGCAACAGTATAACGAGCATTCTTATGCGCCGGCGATATCTTCTCGCCTTTTTCATCGGTTTTGCCTTCAAACCAGTCACCGGTGTAATTGGTGCCGTTTTTGGGAAGCTCAACATCCATGCCCTGCCACCAAGGCTTGGCGTCCTTGATTAAGACATTGGAGTATATAATCTCGCCGGGGCTGGTGAGGATTTCGTGGATAAGGGGGTCATCATCGGGGTTAATGTCCTGGATAATACCGAAAATGCCGCATTCGATATTTACCGCCCGGCAAACGCCGCCGATATTGCGGACGTAACCGATATCGTCGGCAAGGATTTTCTCTCCCGGCAGCATAGCGGTTGAAGTTTTACCACAGGCACTGGGGAAAGCCCCCGCGATATAAGTCTTGCGTTTCTTGGGCCCAAAAACTCCCATTATCATAAAGTGCTCCGCCAGCCACCCTTCTTTATGGGCTTTACGGATAGCCAACCGGAGAGCCAGTTTCTTAAAGCCTATGGAGTTACCGGCATACTGGTTATTGATGCTATAGACCATATTGTCTGTGTAGTCTATGTAAATACGCTTTTTCTTATGATTGATACTAATCATTTTTTCGTCCAACTTGCCCGCCGAGTGCAGGGTATTGAAAAACTCGGTCCCCGCACCCGCCTTGCGGAAGGCGTCATAGCCCTTGCGGTAGAGGAGGTCAACGCTGTGTGCTACATACCAGGAATCAGTGCACTCCAGGCAAAAGACGGTGAACTCTGAATTGGCGGGGCCCAGAGTCAGGAAGCGCACAATCATGGTGCGTCCCTTCATCGAATCCCTGCACAGGCCTAGTACTTCGGTAAGGCCTTCTTCCCGTTCAATCTGGTTGAGAGCTTCGTTAAGGTGTTCGCCTTTAGGCACCAGTAGTTTGGTAACCGCGCGGTCGCGCCCCTGGTCCTGGGGGCCATCAAAATGGAAGGTATGCCCCGGGATAGCCAAGGCGGCACTCTCTTCACCAGAGACAATAGCCATATTCCTGATATAAGCAACCTCATCGGGGGTATCGCTGCAAATAAAGACGGAGTCCGGGTTACAAAGCTCGGCAGACTCATACACGGCACGATGAACCTCGGTATTATCAATGGCAGCCAGTTTTTCATAGTCACTCTGGCTGGTTTTAGCCTGTAAAGCCGCAAGGTAATTTTTCACAGCTACCCCCTCAATAAGGATCTTTCTCTCCGGTTAATTTTACCAGTTCTCTAAACCGAAACAGCAAATACCTTCACCCAGGACAAGAAAAGAAAAGAAAAAACGGGCAGGACATTTGCCCCGGGAAGATATATGCAGCAATACGTAAATTATAGCATAAAAGAAAAGAAAAAAATAACAGTTACTATTTAAGTTCGCTGGATATTTCCCAATATACCGTCGCGGTAGAGCTTAACCAGCCTGACGGGGGTAATCCTGTTAGCCAGGGTTTTAGAGCTTTTAACATAGACCTTGACATAGTTTCCAGTTAAACCCGACCAGAAGCCGCCGGACTGCTGTTCCCAGAGAACGTCCAGCGTTTTACCGATGAAGCGTTCGTGAAAAGCGATGACGCTTTGCATAGAAAGCGCGAGCATTTGATTGCTTCGTTCTTTTTTTACAGAATCGGGGAGAGGGTTGGGCATAGTGGCGGCGGCCGTGCCGGGGCGGGGGGAAAAGGGGAAGACATGAATGCGGGCGAATTGCATGGCGCGGCAGAAGTCCAGCGACTCTTTAAACTCGGAATCCGTCTCGCCGGGGAAGCCGACTATTACATCGGTGGTGATGGCTACGTCCGGCACCATGCTACGAATTAGCTCAACGGCTTTTTTATAGTCGGACGTTGTGTAGCGCCGCTTCATCCGCTTCAAGACAGCATCGCTGCCGCTCTGGAGGGAGAGGTGGAAATGGGGACACAAATGCGCGTCCCGCCAAAGTTCAACGAGGCCAGTTGAGATGTGGCAGGGTTGAAGGGAGGATAACCTTAAGCGCGGGAGGGTGGTTGCGGAGAGAATGCGGGAGATAAGCCCCGTCAGATTAACTTCACCGTTTTGATAGTCGCCGATTTCTGTACCGGTAAGGACAACCTCCTGACAGCCTTCAGCTAAGAAGTCGTTAATTAGCGTCAGGACATCGTCCGCCGGAACGCAGTATTCACTACTCCGTACGTAGGGCACGATGCAGTAGGCGCAAAAGTTGTGGCAGCCGTCCTGGATTTTAAGGAAAGCGCGGGTACGCCCTGCTGTGCGGGAGCGGGCGGGGGGAAAAGGGTCAGGCGGCTGGAGGGTGGGGTCTTTAAGTAAATCGGGGAGGTCAGCTTTGAGGTCGTTGCTTAGGACGAGTTCGACGCCTTCTATCTTTTCAAGGTCGGCTGGGGCGCGGTGGGCGTAACAACCGACGGCGATAAGGCGGGCTTTGGGATTGCGGCGGCGCGCCTGCCTTAAGAGGTGGCGCGATTTACGGTCGGCGACGTGGGTGACGGTGCAGGTATTAAGGATAAAGATATCGGCTTGGGCGTCCGATGCCACTACCTTATAGCCGGCGGCTTCAAGCTTACGTGCCAGCGACTGGATTTCCGCTTGATTCAGCTTACAGCCAAGGCTGTCCAAAGCAACGGTGGTGCGAGATTCTTTGTTTTTCATATCGTTAAGGGTACATAGAAAATTATACTTTACATCATCGTAAGGGGGCAAAAGAGAAAGCAAACTCACTTGAAAAGCGGCGTAGAATATGTAAGAATTAACTAATTCATCAACCCCTGTTTCTTTCCCATCCCGCACTAATACGAGGAGGTTTTCACCATTAGTACGAGCAGCAGAGTTGTAATTACCGGCATTGGAGCGCTTACCCCGCTGGGGCTGGACATGGCGACCACCTGGGAGGGGCTCATCAACGGTAAATCAGGTATAGATTATATCACCTTATTCGATACCTCGGACATGGAAGTGAAGTTTGCCGGGGAGGTCAAGGGATTCAACCCGGAGGACTATATAGACAAGAAAAACGCGCGCCGCATGGACCGCTTTGCGCAGCTGGCAGTAGCTGCCGGCTTCCAGGCGGTCAAAGACGCCAATTTGAAAATAGACCCCTCTAACGAGAACGACATCGGCGTATTCATCGGGAGCGGCATCGGCGGATTGACGACGCTCTTTGAACAAGCCAAAATACTGGTGGAAAAGGGGCCGGACAGAGTCACGCCCTTTTTAGCCCCAATGATGATTGCAGACATCGCCGCCGCCCAGATATCCATCGCACTGGGGGTTAAGGGACCCAACATGTGCATGACATCAGCCTGCTCCAGCGGGTCGGATGCGATAGGTTTGGCGACGGAATACATCAAGTTCGGCAATGCCGAGGTGATGATTGCCGGCGGGGCAGAAGCCATTATCAATCCGCTGGGCGTCACCGCCTTCAGTCAGCTTAAAGCCCTATCTACGAGGAACGACGCACCCCAGAAAGCCTCGCGCCCCTTCGATAAAGACCGGGACGGCTTCATTCTTTCCGAGGGCGCGGTCGTGCTGATAATGGAAAGCCTGGAGCACGCCCAAAAACGCGGCGCCAGAATACTTGCGGAAATCATCGGTTACGGCGCTACGGCGGACTCCTTCCACGTCACGCAGCCGCTGGAAAGCGGCGACGGCGCGGCTAAAGCTATGCAGATGGCGTTAAAGAGAGCCAACATTAAACCGGAAGATATCGACTACATTAACGCACACGGCACGTCCACTCAGCTTAACGACGCCATGGAAACTAAAGCGATTAAAACCGCCTTTGGCGAATACGCCTATAAGATACCCGTCAGTTCTACCAAATCAATGACGGGGCACCTTATAGGGTGCGCCGGGGCGCTGGAACCCGCCATCTGTATCAAGACGATACAGGAAGGCATCATTGCGCCTACCATCAACTACGAAACTCCCGACCCTGCCTGCGACCTGGATTATGTGCCGAATACCGCCCGGAAAAAGGACGTAAAAACGGCGCTGACCAGTTCGTTCGGGTTTGGGGGGCATAATTCGGTAGTAATTTTAAGAAAATTCTCCGAGGCATAGTTTGAGTCACTGCCGCTGGAACCTGCTACCACCAGTCACAAGCCTCCCAGAGAAGGGCGGCTCAACCGACTATTCACCGCTGTTGATTCAGCTACTGCACAACCGCGGCATCAATAAGCTAGATGATATAAAATCGTTCATTGCCAGCGACCGCACCCTGATGGCTGACCCGTTTTTGTTCACCGACATGCAAAAAGTCGTTGAGCGAGTGCAACAGGCAGTGCAAAAGGGCGAGACAATCGCTATTTACGGGGACTTTGATGCCGACGGCATCACCTCCACCGCTTTACTCACCCAAGGGTTGGGGCTGCTGGGCGGCAAAACAATCCCTTATATCCCTCACCGCCAGACGGAAGGACACGGGTTGACTACACAGGTACTGAAGATGCTCCACGAAAAGGGAGTAGGTTTAGTGATAACCGTTGACTGCGGCGTCACGGACGTGGCAGAGGTGCAAAGCGCGGCGGAAATGGGGCTGGACGTCATTATCACCGACCACCACAGCCCGCTGGACGAAATCCCGAAGGCTCTGGCAGTAATCAATCCCAAGGTGGGAGAGCAATATCCTTATACGAATCTGGCAGGGGTGGGGGTGGCACTAAAGTTATTGCAGGCGCTTTACCGGAGCGAGGGGAAGGAAGACCAGCTAAACACGGTTATGGATTTAGTAGCCATCGGGACTATTGCCGATATGTCATCGCCGCTGGGGGAGAACCGGTACTTCATTAAAGAAGGGCTGAATACCATGAACAACAGCCCGCGCCTGGGCATCCGGGAACTGATTAACCAGACGCGGCTGGAAGCGGGCAAAATTGACGCGGAGAAAATCGGGTGGGTAATCGCCCCCTGTCTTAACGCCGCCGGACGGCTCGCCGATGGGCTGACGGGGTATCATTTATTAACTACGCAGTCGGAAAAAGAGGCGCAGGAACTGGCATCTTGGCTGACGCGCACGAACGAGGAGCGACAAAGACTGACAACAACGACGCTGGCTAAAGCGCGCGAACAGGTCATTGCCACCGGACTGCAACCATTATTGATAACCGCCAACAAGGAATACCCCATGGGCATCGCCGGGCTGGTGGCCAGCCGGTTGACCGAAGAATTCTACCGCCCGTCGGTGGTGATTCACGTGGCGGATGACGTCTGCCACGGTAGCTGCCGCAGTATACCGGAATTCGATATCATCGCGGCGCTGAATAAGTACAGCGGTTATTTATCACGCTACGGCGGTCACGCCGCCGCAGCAGGCTTTACGATGCCGTGTAAAGATTTACCACAACTGGAGAAAGAACTCATCGCTTTTGCTACCCAAAAACTGACCGGCGTAGAACTGCAACCACATTTGAACATAGACGCCGAGGTAAAACTCAACGATTTAGGCGGGGATGTTTACCCCACTACTCTACTGCTGGCACCCTTCGGGCACGGCAACCCAGTCCCGACGTTCTTAAGCCGGGGGGTAAATGTGGTGGAGCGGCGGACGATGGGCGCCACCAATGACCATCTGCGCATGAGGCTGATGCAGGGGAGTACCGTCTGGGACGCCGTAGCCTTCCGCCTAAGCAACCACCAGGAGGAATTCGCACAACAGATAGACGTGGTATATAATCTGGAAGTAGACACCTGGAACGGAAAAAACACCTTGAGGCTTAATATCCTGGACTTTAAAAAAAGCGTGGGGCAGGAGTAAAGAAAATGAGTAATCCGAACGGGCCATATCCGGGCAGACAATTATTCCTGGGGATAACGCGGGAGAACAAACCGGCTTTCGCCTATCTGGTCACGGGGCGGAGTCCAGCAAGCCGTCAACGGCGTTTACGCGAGACTGAAAACGGCATTTACAACGCGCCCATCGGGGACCAGCCCTACGACTGGCTAAAGCATTACCCGGCGTTAAAGTATGACAACAGCATCGGGCTTATAGCTGTGACCAACGGCATCCAGACGGAAGCAGTTTTTGAGATGTACCGCCTGCTTTACCATTGCGGCAGCGAACCGGCGGCAAGTTATTTGAAAAAAATCATGGACGGGGCTAATTACGAGCCGGACAGCATGAAAACACCCCGGATATCCATCGTGATTACCAACACGAGTGAAGGGAAAACTCCTGTCTATATCATCAGCATAAAGACAGCCGATAAACCGGCCTTCGTATGGTCGGTAAAGCCCAAACCAGGTTTATTCCTCGGGGTTTCAACCTACCAGGGCGACATGGAGAACCCGACGCCATATAGAGCCGACCGGGGCCCGGTGGAGCTGGAGTTCAATACAACAACGCCGCAGGAGATAGCCGACTATATCTATGAAATTTCCGCCGCCACCTATAAAGACGATGACATCCGGGTTTGTGCGATAGGCGGGGTAAGGGAAGCAGACAATACCTGGAAAGTGGCTTTTATCAACCGGGAAAAGGACTAACAGCTCAAAAGCTATACCCCTTTTCCCCTCACCTGGATTCCCGCTTTCGCGGGAATGACGTTCTTTTTAGGCTTTAGCTTTTTTAGGGGCCGGCTCTACTTTATCTTCTTCGCCTTTTTTCACCCAGCGAGTGCGCCTGACTATCAGGATTACGATGCAGATAATCAGAACGATAATGCCGATGACCTGCGCCTGATGCAAGCCAAAGAGGAATGGCGAGCCATCACGGATAAAGTCAACGCCAAGACGCCAAATAGCATAGAACGCCAGATAGACAATGAATAATGAACCGTCGGGCTTGAGGCGCTTGCGGAACGCCAGCAGGATGCCGAAAACTATCAGGTTATAGATAATCTCGTAAATCTGCGTGGGGTGCACCGGGACGCCGAGAAAACTCCCTGCCTCGGAAGCCGGATTGGTGTAAACAATAGCCCAGGGAACATCAGTTTGTGTACCGAAACAACAGCCGTTGAGGGTACAGCCGATTCTACCAACCGCCTGCGAAAGGATAATGCCGGGCGCCATAACGTCGGCGATGTGGGCGAAGGAATGCTTGCTGATTTTAGAGTAAATCCAGATACCTAACGAGGCACCCAGAACCGCACCCCAAATAGTCAGCCCATCCCCACCGATGATTTTACCAGGATTATGCATGAAGTAATCCCACTTATCAATGACGTGGAGGAGGCGGGATAAGATAATGCCGGAAGGGATGCCAACGAGGGCGGCATTAATGGCGGTATCAATTTTAATGCGGGGGTCTTTCCTCGCCCAAAGCACCAGCCAGGTGACCATGGTGAGAACTGCTAAAGCGACCATCACACCGTACCAGCGGATGCCGTGAGAGCCGATATAAAAGGCTACCGGGTCAACGTTAATGTCTATCATGTTTCACTCGCTTTTGTGTTTACTCTGCCCCACCCCACGAGATCCTTCGCTACGCTCAGGATGACAAACCGGTTAAGAGGTTAAAGCCTCTACAAAGTCCGCTGCATTAAAGGTTACCATATCTTCCAGCCCCTCGCCAACGCCGACAAGTTGAATGGGGAGTTTGAGTTCATCGCAGATGGCAAGGACAATGCCGCCTTTGGCTGTAC
>JAQTMM010000003.1 GCA_028714335.1 Dehalococcoidales bacterium | reverse complement strand
GGCAGCCCAAGGCGCGTTACCTCCCCCTGCACCCGCTCCACCTTAATGACCTCCGCGCCCATGTCCGCCAGCATCATCCCGCCGAACGGCGCCGCCACGGCAATAGAAAAATCGAGGACCTTTATTCCTTCCAGTGGATTGGGCATCGTTTATCTCCTACTTATCCAGTTGCTCGTACAGCTTGTTGCGCGCGTGGATGGCGTCCCTTACGCCCATGTCCCGCCGCGCTTTAAAGAAGTTGAACTCGTCTTCTTCAAAATGGATGTTGGTGCCCATTGTGTGCGCTAAAAAGTGATTGGACAGGCCGCTGGTGATGTTCATCATGTCGTACACCATCTGCTTGGAGGTCTTGCCCAGCGCAATGCCGTCGAAGGGGAACTTGGAAAAACCTTCGGCGTAGTTGTTAACAGTCTCTTCCAGCTTGTCCGCCGGCACGGCGCGGTTAATCAGCCCGATGCGGGCGGCTTCCGTGCCGTCCATCATGCGGCCGGTGAGGCACATATCGAGGGCATTGGTGAGGCCGACGCGTAAAATCATGATGGGGGTAATGGTCATCTGGGGGATGCCTAGCCGTACCTCTATTTCTCCGAACTTGCAGTCCTCCGCCCCCACGATGAAGTCGCAGAGCATGTACATGTCCATGGACGCCCCAAGTAAAAAGCCGTGCGCCTGCACGACGGTAATCTTGGGGAAGAAGAGCAGCTTCATGGCGCACTCGTAAAAAAGATTGCGGTCGAACTTGATGCGGCTGCGGATGGCCGTCTTGGGCATCTTTTGACCGGACTTGGGGGCTTTCCAGCCGTAAACGAACCCCACCTCGTGGAGGGGCGCCCCAGCGGCTAAAGCCCGGCCCGCGCCCTTGATAATCAGGACTTTTATATCGTCCGACTGTTCGACGACGGATAGCGCCTTCCAGAAGTCCTTAACGCCGGTGTTCATCGTATCCGGGTCGTTAAGCGTAATGCGGGCAACGTAGCCGCTCTTTTCTAAAATAACGTCATCGAATTTTCCGAACTTTTTAAACTTTAACATTTTGTGCCTCCAAGACTATTGTACTACTCGAACACACCCTCTTGCATAAGGCCGACGAATTCCTCGTCGGACATGCCCAGCAACTCGGTGCAGATAGCTTCGGTATGCTCGCCTAAAAGCGGCGCCGGCGAGTACGCTTTAGCCGGGGTTTTGGAGAGTTGAAAGCTCTGCCCCAGGTGCGTGAAATTGCCCATCTCCGGGTGCTGCATCGGCCAGTAGATGTTGCGCGTCTTCAGTTGCGGGTCGTCGAGGTTGTCTTTTGCGTTTTCCACCACCCCCGCCGCTATGCCCGCTGACTGCAGCCGTGTCATTACTTCCTCGGGTGTCAGGCGAACCGTCCAATCAGCGATGATTATATTTAACGCATCCTCGTTCTGCTTCCTGTGTTCCAGCGTATCAAACCAGGGGTCACTCACCAGCCCCGGCTGCCCGATTTCACTGCAGAAATCGCACCACTCCTGCTCCGTATTTACAACAATAGTGCACCAGCGGTCGTCGCCTTTGCAGCGAAAAACGGCGTGCGGGGCGGCATAAGGGGAGGAGTTCCCGATGCGCTCCGGTTCCTGGCCGGTGGCTACATAATCCAGCAAGCCGGGCAGAATAAAGGAGATAGCCGTCTCGAACTGTGATAGGTCTAAAAGCTGCCCTTTGCCGGTTCGCTTGCGGTGGTCGAGGGCGGCGATTAAAGCGGCGGTGGCAAAGCGGGGGCTGATGCAGTCGGTATAAGCGCTGACGCCCACGGGCAGCGGCTCTTTGCCGGGCCAGCCGATAAAGTTAGGCATCCCCGCGATGGGACCCAGCACCATCCCGAAGGCTGGCAGGTTTTTATAAGGCCCCGAGGAACCGTAGCCGCTCTGCCGCAACATGATAATGTCCGGCTTTATCTTTTTAAGATTTTCATAGTCTAAGCCCCACCGCTCCATTACCCCCGGCGTGTAGTTCTCCATAAAAACGTCGCACCACTCCACCAGGCGGCGGGAAATGTCTTTAGCTTTAGGGTGGTTCATGTTAATGGTGAAGCTTAAAATGTTGCCGTTGTAATAGGTAAAATAGCCGCCGCGGTTCAGGCCGGGCTGGTTGTCTTTATATGGCGCGGACGACCTCATCGTGCAGGGGCGAATGCTCGATTCGATGCGGATAACCGTCGCTCCGTGGTCGGCGAAGAACTTCATCGTTAAAGGCCCCACTACCGCCCAGGAGTAGGACAGTATTTTCAGCCCGCTAAAGACACCGTCGCGTTTTTCCATGCCTTAAATAATTTCCTCTTTCTTAAGTGCCTGTAAATTCTCTGCGGTTAATCCTAAATCCTTATAAATCTCGTCGTTATGCTCCCCGATGAGCGGGGCGCGGAACTTAATGTCGCAGTCCATCTCCGTTGCCCGGATGAAGGTGCGTGGGTAGGTAATGCTGGTATTCAGTTCCGGGTGTTCAACCTCCGTCCAGTAGTCGCGCTCTTTAAGGCACTCGTCCTCGATTAAGTCCTGCATGCTTGAAAGCGGCCCGATGGAAACGCCTCGCGGCACTGCCCCCTGCAGTAATTCTTTCCTGGTGTGCTTTAGGAAAAAGTCGCCGACGGGTACTGAAATGCTGTTCATCGTTGCTTCGTTGACGGTGAACATATCGAAAGTTTCCCAGTCCATATTTAAGAGGAAGTCGGTAGCTAATTTTTCCTCGTTCATCCACTCCACCAGAGCGCTAAGGGTTTTTGCTCCTGTCCGCCCCCCGATGACGTTGAAAAAGACGTAGCCGTCCTTGCATTGCCACACCTGCCGCTGAGCTACTTGTGAACTTGTCCCCGCCCGGAAAGAACCGGCGCGTTTTATAATCGTCCCGTTCATTTCGTAAGTGGGGACGGCGTTAGCCTGGAACCAGGCGGCGCTTTGCTGCATGGATACGTCAACGTGCTGGCCCTCGCCGGTGTTTTCCCGGTGATAGTAAGCCACCATGCAGCCCACCGCCGCGTCCGCCCCGGCGTGCAGGCAGGCCTGCGGTACGCTGATATGCACCGGAGGGCCGTCGCTTTCCCCCGTCTGGTAAAGCGTGCCGCTCATGCCCATGATAACGAGGTCCGAATCTCTAAAATCGCGGTAAGGCCCCTCCGCCCCAAAGGGTGTGATGGACGCCCAGATGAGTTTTTTGTGCTGGCTGAAGTCTTTGTAGCCGATTCCCAATTTATCAAGATAGCTCGGCGGGAAGGATTCGATAACGAAGTCGGTAGTGGTAACAAGTTTTTTGAATATCTCCTGCCCCTTGGGTTGTGTAATATCCAGCGTGATGCCTTTTTTGTTGGAGTTGTAGGCGAACCAGTAAAGGCTTCTCTCGGGGTTGGCGGCGCAGCCCCAGAACCCCCCGATTTGCCGGGAGGCGTCGCCGCCCGGCTTTTCAATCTTGATTACGTTGACGCCAAGGTCGGCGAGTATCTTCCCGCAGAGGAAGCCTCTATCGTCGGTAAGGTCTAAAGCGCGCAGATGATTCAGCATCTTTATAACTATATTGGCTTGAGGTACTTTTTAGCAAGTAACAGGGCTTTTTCCGGCTCCGTCTGGGCCAGCAGCCCGACGGCGTAGAGGATGTATTGCTCGTCTAAATAGAGGGTGGGGTTGCGGGGTTTTAGCACCAGCGGGTTTTCCGGCTGGAATAACGCCCCTTCCATTATTTCTCTGGGATTGGAGGAAAAGATAACCGGCCCGCCCGTACCGATGACGGTTTTAACGCCGGTTAAGTCCTTGCCGTACTGGATGAGCATCTCGCCGGTGGGGCCATAAACCTTTTCCAGTCGCCCTACGTGTTGAGTTACCGCCACCTCCACCGCCACACGGGAAAGCAGTAGATGGCAGGCGACTTCCTCCGGGTTTTGCGGTAGATGCCCCTGGTGAAAGGAGCGGCAAATCTCGTCAAAGTTCCGGGGGATTTTTTTTATCCGCGTAAACTCGCTCAAGCTGTCAATGTTGTGCTTTAGCCCCAGGTTCCCCTCCACCGTCCGTTTAACGTAAGGCTCCGGCAGGGTATTGACCATCGCGATGCCGGCAGAAGTGGGAATGCCTTTAGCAATGGAGTGAACATCGGTGGTGGCGCCGCCCGGGTCAACGACCATTAGTTCTCCGTATCCCCCCTCACCCTTAACGCCTTCGGCGCAAAGCTTGGCGGCTTCGAGCACCGCGGCGGGGGTGGGCATAATGACCTCGCCGGTGATTTCCTGCGCCCTGGCGATGCCCTTGGCTTTGATAATGTTATTGAGGAAAATCTCTCTGATTTCTTTGTTGCAGGGCGCGGTATCCAGCACCCCTATTTCCGGCATGACGTTTTTCGTAAAGATAACGTGTTTGCCGCTGTTGTCAAAGGCTTTTTTTACCGCGTCGTAGGTTGTTTTGTTGCCGGCGACGATGATGTTGTTGATTTTCCCGCTGGTCTTGGCGAGCATACCGGCATTATGGATAATCACCGCTTCGTCGCCGCCGTCCGTCCCGCCGGAAAGTAAAATAATGTCCGGGGCGATTTTTTCTATCTCGTCGATTTCCCGGCTGGTCAGCTTAAAGGAAAAAAGCCCCACCACTTTTGCGCCCGCCCCTAACGCGGCAAGGTTGGCGGCTTTACTCGTCAACTCCGGCACAAAACCGATGCAGACCATCCTTAAGCCGCCGGCGGCGCTGGAGCAAGCTAATGACTTTTTCTCATTAAGGTTGCTGACGCCGGTTTTGGCGGTAATTTCTTTAATGGCCTGTTCTAACGCGATGGTAATGTCGGTTTCTACCGTGGAGGGGACGCGCGCCGCCGCCAGTATCTCGACCTTTTGCAGGTCAACAGCGACAACTTTCGTAAATGTAGAACCGAAGTCTATCAGCAGCCTGACGTCGTTCATTTTTCCGTCTACATTTTCCCTCTAGCTTTAAGGTCCTTTTTCAGGTCTTCTATCCCGATTTCCGCGTCGATGCCCGGCGGGTAAACGCGGTCGAACCCCAGCGCTTTAAACTTTGGCTCGATTTCTTTAGGGTCATACCGCCCGATAACCAAATTGCCCCCGATGTAAAGTAAAATATCGTTAAGCCCCGCCTCCAGGCGTTTCTGGTTAAAGTCTTTCAGGTCCAGCTCCGCCATGCCGTAAAGCGAGCTCATTAAAATAGCGTCGGCTTTGGTTTCCTGCGCCACGCTGATGAATTCCTCCGGCGTTACCTGCATCCCCAGCTCCACCACCTTAAAACCCGACTCTCTTAAAGCGCGGGATATTACCTTCGTGCCGATGACGTGGACGTCCATACCCACCGTGCCGGTGATAATTGTTGGTGTTTTACTCATGATGGCTCCTTATTTATCATAGGGCGGCAGCCCCACGATTTTCCCTTTGCTAAAGCTCCACAGGTCGCGGACGGCTGTATGGTAGTCTGCCTTTTTCCCTTCAATTTTTTCGCGCTCGGCGATTTTACCCCGGTGCCATTCCTTAAGCTGGTTGGAGAAAGGCAGGTTGCCGAACTCTAGATAGCGGCAGGCGCCGTGCGCGTCCCGCACCCCCAGCACCTTATCCTTAACGGTGATGTTGGGGCTCCATGGGCTGTCCATGACTCCCCCCTCCACCGCTTTAATCAGTCCGTCTATCACGTCGCCGTCGCCCAGGTCGAGGATTCTGTTGATAATCGCCTCAACCTCCATCCGGGTGATTTTTTCTTCCTCTTCAATGCCTTTAATATGGAAGTCTATATTCTGTTCCCGGATAACATTGAAAATCCACCGGGCGGCGCTGTAGCTGACGGTGTTGGTGTCTTTGGTGGGCACCCCCGCCGCTTCGTCGATGCTGCGCAGGTCGGTGGCGTTGCACTTGCACAGCGACCCCACCATGGCGATGTAACACAGGTAGGCAAAAGCGCCTCCCATATCCATCGGGTTGGGGAAAAGGGGCGTTTGGGCGGGACAGCACCCGATTATCTGGCAGTCTTTGTACCCGAACTTGTCCAGATATTCGCGGATGAGCTTTGGCGTCAGCCGTATCCACGCCATGTCCTGCGTCATATTGCCCATGCAGTGCACCAGCGGGTAAATCGCTTTAAGCCCCTGCTCCGCCGCCGTTAATGCCTGTAATATCAGCGTCACGATGTTCACGCTCAAGGGGAACGGCGCGGTGGGCAGCCAGCCGTGCAGGTCGGTGCATAATATCACGCCCCGGTCGGCATACCACCCGGCGACGCGTGTTTCGTTCTGCCACTTTTCCACCAACTCACGGATGGTCATTTTCTTGGAATAAGCCGCCCAGGTAATGAACTCCAGCCCGCATTCGTAGGTCGTTAAGCCGCTGGCGATGCAGATTTCACTGCTGACGCCGCGCGGGCTGAATGCCGCGTCAACGCTTTCTACGAGTTTACGGGTCTGCTTGACTCCCTGGTTAATAATTGGATATCCGTTCAATAAAGCCTTGCCGGTCTTGTTGCATTCGTCTAAAATCCCCTGCACCTTTTCGAACTGCCCCAGCCGCGTGTAGCTGTCCGTCGTTACCGGGATGAGGAGGACGCCGCTTTCGCGCAGTCCCTGGCAGAGTTCTATCATCTTTTCTAATACGGGTGTGCCGGCGCGGGGGAAAACGCTCATCCTTCCTTCCTCGCGGAGTTTTGCCATGACCTTCCACCAGACCTTGCTGTCCGGCAGGCTCTTCTGGTATGCCGCCGCTTCCTCGAAGTCCACCTCTTTGCCGGTGGGCCATTTATCTAAAACCTCGCGGCGTTTCTTCATCAATAAATCGTCGTCAAGGCGTTTGTTGACGATTCTCATTTTCTTCATGTCATCCTCCGTGTGTAGGGAATATTATTTTGGCGCGGAAAGGAAGGTAGCCGCCTGCGCGTTGAGGGGCTGGCCCCCCGCCACGTAAATGGTTTGCCCGCTGACGTAGTCGGAAAGCCCCGACGCCAGGAACAAAGCCGGCCCCGCAATATCCTCCGGTGTGCCCATGCGCCCCAGCGGCACCTCTTTCTTGCAAAGCTCGGCGAAGAACTTATCGCGCGCCGGCCCCGGCGCCTGCAATGAATCCCAGAACGGTGTCTCGATGGGCCCCGGCACGATGCAGTTGCAGTAGATATTCTGCGGTGCCAGCTCAAAAGCCAGGTTAATCGTTAACCCGATGACTCCAGCCTTGGCGGCGTGGTAGTGCAAGACGCTAACGGCGGGGTGTACTGCTCCCATTGACGAAAGGTTGATTATCTTGCCGTACCTTTGTTTTTTCATGTACGGCACCACCGCCATACAGCACAAAAAGCACCCCTTAAGGTTTACGTCTAATATGTGGTCCCAGTCGGCTTCGGTGGCGTCGGTAGTGTCTCCGCCTTTAACATCCACCCCGCCGGCGTTATTGACTAAAATGTCTATCTTTTTGAATTTCTTAATCGTCTGCGCCGCCATGTCATTTACCTCGGCGCTCTTGGAAATATCCGCTTTTAGCCCCAGCGCCCCCCGCCCCAATTTCTCAATTTCTTTAGCGACTTGCTGCGCTTCGTCAAGGTGGCGGCTGGTCACAACGACGTCCGCGCCTTCCTTGGCGAACTTCAGCGCCATTGCCTTGCCCATCCCCTTGGTTCCTCCGGTAATAATAGCCACTCTATTTTCCAGTAACATGCCCGGCCTCCATTCGGATTTTTAACCCTTTCGTGCTATTATATACTAAATTGATTAAATAATTCTTATACAATTACCTAAAAGGAGACTCAATATGGCCAAGAAATTTGAGGGCAAAGTTGCGTTGGTAACCGGCGGGGCATCCGGCATCGGCAAGGTAACCGCCCAGGTTTTCGCCCGCGAGGGCGCAAAGGTAATCGTCACCACTGATTCCAATATCAAGGGCGGTGAGGAGACGGTGAGGCTGATTAAAGAGGCCGGCGGCGAGGCTGCCTTTGTGCAGTGTGATGTCCGTAAAGAAGCGGACGTGGAGGCGATGGTGGCCAAGTGCGTCAGCCTTTACGGGCGGCTGGACTACGCCTTCAATAATGCGGGCGTCGGGCCTGACGGCAAGCGCATCCCGCTGATGAATATCGTTGACTGCACCGAAGAAGTCTGGGACAAAACAGTTGATATCAACCTCAAGGGAGTCTTCCTTTGTTTAAAGTATGAGATGCGCCAGATGATTAAACAAAAATTCGGCGCTATCGTCAATACCTCATCCATCGGTGCGATGGCGGCGGTGCCGGGCTTTTGCGCTTATACCGCCAGTAAGGCTGGACTTAACGGCTTGACCAAGACCGCCGCGCTGGAAGGCGGCCCCTTCAACGTGCGCGTCAACACCATTATGCCGGGGCCTACGGATAATACCCTGCTTTTCGAGTACCTTAACGCCACCAGCCCGGAATTCGCCAACGATACGCCGAATATGGTTCCCCTAAAACGCATCGGCCACCCGGAAGACATGGCGGAAGCTGTGGTCTATTTTTGCTCAAACGAAGCGTCATGGGTCACCGGGCAGTGCCTCGCTGTTGACGGCGGCATGACGGTAAGTTAATAACGGAGGATAAGATGACAGACATCAGCCAGCAGAACAAAGAAGTAGTCACCAGATTTTATAATGACGTGTTCCTCAATCACGATATGTCTAAACTGGATACCTATATGCGGGATGACTATATTCAGCACAACGAGGATTGCCCGCAGGGCAAAGCCGGTTTTATCGAGTTCTTCGACGTTATTTTCAAGGCAATCCCGGACTTTAAATATAAACTGCTAAAGATGGTGGCGGAAGGCGATATCGTTATGGCCTTCAGCACTACTTTAGGAACGCATACAGGCAGCGAGTGGCTGGGAACAGCGGCGACGGGCAACAAACTGGAGTACAACGTGGTGGATATTTTCCGCGTGCGGGACGGCAAAATCGCCGAGCATTGGGACGTCGCCGATACGTTTACCTTTTTCCGTCAGCTGGGAGTCATCCGGAATCGCCTAGCCGAATTGGAAAAATAACTTGACATTAATTTAGAGGTAGTATAACAGTTATATTTGTGGTAAAATCAGTCTTGTCACTATTGATAGGATTTAAAGGTTATGCCGGAAAAGAAAAATAAAGATAACTTCCCCGCGCCGGAAGAATTTAAGAAAGTCTCCGAGCAAATCGGCCAGTTAAACTTCTGGCGCTGCATCTGCTTTGCCGATACGCTGAATCGTTACCTGGAAATCACCATGAAAAAGGACGATATCAGCCCCCTGCACCACATCGCCATGTACCGCCTGGTGCGCGCCGGCGGCTCGTTAACCCCCACCCAGCTCTCCGAGGCGATGTTCCGCTCCAAGCACAGCGTCACCAAGATTATGGACAACCTGGAAAAAGAAGGCTTCATTGTCCGCGATTTTTCCAGCAAGGACCGTCGCGTCACGGTTATCCGGGTGACGGAAGCGGGGCTGGAATACGTCAGGAAAAACCAGCATAAAGCCGAAATCAGAGCCCAGCAGGTCATGAATTGCCTGGCAGAAGCCGACCAGGAAACGTTGACCGGGTTTACCGGACAGCTTAACAACCGCATGACCGAACTGCTGGACAAGATGTAGGCCTTTCCTCCGTAGAGAAATCAAATGCCGAATAAAACCGTTGCCTTTTCCACTAAAAACCGCGTTGCCGCCATTACGCTGCTTAATCCCATCATTGACCGCGACGCGGCGCAGGAACTGGCGGACATCTGCCGCCAAATCACCGCCGATAATGATATTTTTGTTGTAATTCTCACTGGTTCCGGCAGCGCGTTCTGTACCGGCTCCAAAGATAGTGCGTCCGTATCCACAGCCGTAGCGTCTATTGAACAGCCGGTTGTCGCTGCTGTAAACGGGGACGCTTTAGGGGTCGGGCTGGAGATTGCTTTAAGCTGCGATATCAGGATTGCTTCGGATAAAGCGCGCTTTGCCATGCCGCAGGTGGCCGGAGGCGCTATTCCCGAAGGCGGCGGCACGCAAAGACTGGCGCGCATTGTGGGACGGGGCAAGGCTTTGGAATTGCTCCTCACCGCCGAGGCCATCACCGCCGCCGAGGCTTTAGAGATTGGTCTGGTCAGCAAGGTCGTCCCGGCCGATGCTGTAGGCGGAGAGGCGGCAAAGCTGGCGGAAACCATCGCGTCCAAAGGCCCCATCGCTTTAAGATATCTCAAGGAAGCGGTGCTTAAGGGCATGGACCTCACACTGGAACAGGGCTTAAAACTGGAAGCCGACCTCTATTTCCTCCTCCACACCACGTCCGACCGCACCGAGGGTATTAAGTCCTTTTTAGAAAAACGCCCCCCTGAATACAAAGGGAAATAAGGCGGTTATTTCTTCCCGCGTTTCTGATAATAGTCTTCGTCGGTGACGGCGTCCTTTTCAACCGGATTTTTATTCCTGTTCGGTAAAATCAGCACAAAAATCACGAACGCAATCGTCATAAAAAGCAGCAGCATCAGCCACCAAAGGCTCTGACCTTTTTTCCAAAGCACCCAGCCGCCCGCCACTAGATTGATTAATAGAGATACCACGCTGGCAATTACCACGTACGTTAGACTTAGACCTTTAGAGAGTATTATCGCTGAAGCGGCTATCGAAACAGCGAAGAAAATTACATAAGTTAAATTAAGGTGCTTGTTGAACCATTCCATCTTAAAGCCTCCCGGCGGTTTTGCTATCAATATTATAACACTCCGCTGTCAAGAACACGGCGGAACTTGACAACTATCAAGCACGGACTGCTACTATGTTAGAGGTGAAAATGATATGAGCTCTTTTGAAGTAATCATCTACGAGAAGCAAAACGGCGTCGCTTACGTCACACTTAACCGCCCCAAAGCCCTGAACGCCTATAACATCAAGATGCGCGACGAGCTTTATGAAGTCCTCGGCGCCATCAAAGAGGACGACGACGTTAAGGTGGTTATCCTCAAAGCGGCCGGGGATAAAGCCTTTTGCGCCGGCGCCGACCTCACGGAGTTTTTAACCGCTCCGCCCCCCGTTTTCGCCCGGCGGGCGCGCTTTGAACGGGATGTATGGGGCAGGTTCTTAAGCGTCGAACAGCCGGTTATTGCCGCAATGCACGGTTACGTGCTCGGCTCCGGTATCGAGATGTCGCTCTGCTGTGATATCCGCCTCGCCTCCGACGACGCGCGTTTCGGGTTGCCCGAACCCGGGCTGGGCATTATCCCGGCGGCGGGGGGCAGTCAGACGTTACCCCGCACCATCGGCAGAGCCGCCGCTTTAGAGATTCTGATGAGCGGGCGGTGGATTGATGCTAAAGAGGCGTTAAAACTAAAGCTGGTCAATAAAATACTGCCCCGCCCAGAACTCCTCCCCGCCGCGGAAAAACTGGCGCAAAAGATAATGTGCTACCCGCAACCGGCGGTGCGCGCCGTCAAGCAGGCGGTCTGGCGAGGATTGGATTTATCATTAACAGAAGGACTGGAACTGGAAGCCCGGTTAGCCCAACAGATATTAAAGAGGTAAGCCATCATGTCCGTACTTTCCGGTAAAGACATCCGTAACTTGATAAATAAAAAGCCACCCCTGGTTGAGGCGTGGCTGAACCTCGATGAGCAGGTGCAGGCTAACGGCTTCGACCTTACACTGCGTGACATCGCTGAACTAAAGTCCCCGGGGACTATCGCCCAAGCCAACGCCCAGCGTGTTTTACCCGGCCTCACACCCCTCGCTTTTAACGCCGACGGTTTTATAGACCTTGCCGCCGGTATCTATATGGTCACCTACAATGAGATTGTCCACCTCCCCAAAAACATTATGGCTCTAGGCCGGCCCCGCTCCTCCCTGTTGCGCTGCGGCGTTAACGTTGGCACGGCTGTCTGGGACGCCGGCTATGAGGGGCGCTCGCAGTCGTTGCTGATGGTGCAAAACCCTAAGGGCTTCCGCGTCGAGCAAAATGCCCGCATCACCCAGCTTGTCTTCATGGAGCTTACCGGCGAATCGGAAGGCTATAATGGATTTTACCAGCGGGAAAATATCTAGGGCTTGCGGGCGTAATAGAAAAGCCGGAACGAATTTTTCGTGGGTTTGTGCGGCCCGATGCCCGGCTCCGACGCTGTCACCCGGATATCTTTAAAGCCTGCTTCTCTAAGCGCTTTTTTCACATCGGCATTGGCGTAATGCGTCTGTGTCAATGATATATCGGAGCGCTGCCAGGTCTTGCACTGACGCCGGAATAACGTGCAGCGCCAGTCGCTGGTGCGCCGTTTTTCGTAGTAGTCTCCCCGCATCACATAAAAATAATCCGGTTTTTCCGTGATTCTTACATAGTCGCGGCAGTGGACTTCAAAATGGTGCTTCGTTGTTAGGTCGAAGATAAAGATGCCCCCGCTGGCAAGGCATTGATAAACATTCTTAAAGACCTGCAGTAGTTCAGATAATGTCATTATGTGGTTCAGGGCGTCGAAGGTGGCAAAGACGGCGTTAAAGGTCGGAGGGAGTTTAAAGGCGCGGGCGTCCGCCGCGATGAATTTTGCTTCGGGGGCGTTGTCCTGGGCAAAGCACAGCATCTCCTGCGAGCCGTCAATGCCGGTGACCTCGTAGCCTTTTTCCGTTAGTATTTTAGCCAGCTGCCCGGTGCCGCAGCACAGGTCAAGGATTTTCGCTTTATCGGGTAGGTTTTCCCCGCCGATTTCTTTAAGTAGTGGGAAGATGTTGTTGGCAAAAACGCCCCACTCCTGGTTATACAACCAGGCAAAGTTGTCGTAGTCGGTGTAGCGTTTCATAGGTGAATAATATCACAGGGGTGGTGAGGTTTAAAGGTATTTCAACAGGTTTTCGTTGATGTCCACCGTCCCCATGATAATCGGCCTCTGGTGGCAGTCGCTGCCGCCGGTCATGATGAGGTTGTGGGTCCGGCAGAACTTTTTGTAATGCTCCGTCGTCTCGCTATCGGAGCGGGAATGCCAGCACTCCACGCCGTCAATGTAGTCCAGCATGAACCTCTCGATTATCTTGGCCTGTTCTTCAAGGTCGGTGGTAATGCTGACCAGTGACGTGCCGTTAGGGTCGTTGGGGTGGGCAAGTACGATTAAGCCCCCCGCCCCCCGCACCAGCGCCGAGGCTTCGTCCAGCGATAACGGGTAGTTGGGCACGTCGCACCTGACCAGGTATTTATCAAAAGCCTCTTGCCGGGAGCTGACGACCTCTTTGTTAATCAGGAAGTCGGCAACGTGCGGGCGGCTTAAGACGCCGTCCACGCCCATCTGCATCTTTACCAGGTCGTCCTCGGTCATGAGGGTCCGGTTTTCTTTAGCGAACTCGCGGTTAAGGTTATCGAAAATTTGCCGCGCCCGCTTCTTGCGGTAATCGCGGATGAGCTGCAGCTTTTTAATCAGGGCGGGGTCGTGATAATCATATTTATAAGCCAGGAAATCCAGCGAGGCGGACGTGTTGCCGTAGGAAAAGTTCACATTCAGTTCAACGCCGGTGATGTAGCGCATATCCTGCGCCGCCGCCAGTTCCATTGCCAGTCCCTGCTGCTCGATGTTGTCATGGTCGGTGATGGAGATAAACTCAATGCCGCGTTTTTTGGCTTCGGCAAACACTTCTCTGATGGGCAGCGCCCCGTCCGAGCCGGTTTTCGTATGAATGTGTAAATCTGTTTTCATTTCCTCGTCATTCCCAGCTTGATTGAGAATCCAGTCAAAATTCTCTTCCTAGTAGTCATCTTTTCTCATAATGAGTAATATACCAGTCCTCCGGCGGATTACTGGCTGTATCAACTACCAGATGGACTAATCTTACACTGGGATTATCTTTTTTTAAAGCCTCCAGGTCCACTTCCTCGAACTTTTCTTTATTACTCAAATATGCTTCCTCGGTTAAAGCGTTGGATTCGTATTTCTCTTTATCCCGCGCCAGTATTCTCTTGATGGAGACCTCCTGCGGGCAATTTGTCTGCAGGATAACTAAAGGGACGTTATTTTTCACAGCGATGGCCGCCGCCTGTTGCCTTAAAGCCTGCGTCACGAACGTGGCGTCGAGGATGACGTTTTTGTTATTTTTAAAAGCCTCGTCTGCCATCTCGAACATCACGTCGTACACCTGCGTCCGCTTTGCCATGTCCCCGCCCACTTTGTGGTCGAAGATGTCCTGATTTTTCAGTACCTCCAGCCTTATGATGTCCGTCCTTAATAACTTCCCGCCCTTTATTTTCTGTATTTCCCCGGTGGCTCTTGTTTTACATGTTGCCAGCTGGCCGCAGGCGATGAGCAGGAAGCCGTCTTTAACCTCTTCAGTGACGAATTTTCTAAAAGGCTCGTGCATAATTATACCCGGTTATGACTATAATAGCATTTCCAGCTCTATTTCGTCTCGCAGGGGTATGCCGTCGTTGCCGGTCAGGGGTATCTCCGGCTTTAGCCGGCGTGACTTTTCAATTATATATACGTTGCCGCCAGCTTAAAGTAACTCGCGGCGTTGGCGGCTATCTCCGCTTTTTCTGTGGCGGGGACGTACGGGTCGTCGTAATGCAGACAGCCTATCTTCCCACGCACGTAAGCCCGGTAGCACTTATAAAAGTTGAGGAGCTTTAATAACTCCTCATCCCCGCTCCGTTTGACGTAGGCGTCGATGAAGATATCGGATAAATCTTTTCTACTATAATGGTCTAAATCCATTGCTAAAAAGGCGATATCCGCCGCCACGTCTATATACCGCAGCCTGTCAATGAACTCGATGCAGTCATAAATGCAGATGCCGTTGGTAAAGCAGACGTGCGCCGTGTGCAGGTCGCCGTGGCAGTCCCGCACCCGCCCCTCCGCCATGCGCTTTAGGAACAGGGCGCGGTTGGTCTCGATAAAGCCCTCGGTATAGTCTTTAAGCCGCTGGTATGTCTCCGGCTCGATGATGGCGCCGAAGTATTTTTCCGTCTGCTCGAAGTTCTCTGACGTGTTCTTAATGACCGCGTCAATCCCCCCGACTCGCGCTATCTCCTCGCTGGTGGTGGCTTTTTGGTGAAACTCAACGAGTATTTCCGCTACCTTTTCCACCATCGCCGGCGTGACCTTGTTTTGCTTGATGAGGATGTCCATCATTTTGTCCTGCGGCAGCCGCCGCATCTTGACGGCGTACTCTATCGCCTCCCCTTTTCCCCCCAATACAAAGCCTTTGCCTATCGGCACCACACCAAGGTAGGTATCCGGGCAAAGCCGCCGGTTAAGCTCCACCTCTTTACGGCACAGGTTAAGGCGTTTTTCCAGCGTGGAGTAGTCCAGAAAGCCCATGTCCACCGGCTTCTTGATTTTATAGACGTATTCGCCGGCAAGGAGAATGTAGGAAATCTGCGTCTGAACCAGCTCCACCTTGGGCGTCTGGTCGGGGTAGGCTTTTGGGTTGAGCAGGGCTTGAATCAGCTCCGGCAGTTCCGCCATTTTCTAGCCTCGCATTCCATGACTAATATAACAGAAAACAGGTGTTTGAGTTATATGCAACCAACGATACGCCGATATAGCCCGCACGGCTGATTTTTAGATTAACCGGAGGAGCGTGGGACTATTTTGTGGCTTTGGCCTGGGCGCGCTGCTTTTCCTTGAGCTTCTTTTTAGCCTTCAGGTGTTTGCGCTGGGCGACTCTTTTTGTTTTATTCATTAGTTATAATATAGACTAAATCAGCGCTTTCCGCTACTTTTGTTCACCCACTCGGCGAATTTCTTGAAGGATCTATCGTAGGTGCGTTCAATTTCCGGCGGGAAGGCGCAGGCGGGCAGTTCGTCCATATCAAGGTGGTAGCTGATGCACTCACAGCACTTGCCCTTCCGCGAGCACGGCTCGTAAGTGCAGTTGCATTTGGTTTTATTAGCCTGTATGTTGCATTCCATCTTTAGAGGTATTTTTTCCTCATCTCGGCGGAAAGCTCGGTTAAATACTTCAGCGCCTGCTCGACGCCGTCTTCGGTCAAGGCGTTCAATCCGCAGCAGGGCAGCAGCATGCTTTGCTTGCAGATGTCTTTCATGGACAGCCCGTTGCGCGTAAAGGGTGCCATCGCTTCTTCCAGCCGGTCTTTCAGGCTGGCTAACGATTCTTTGCCCAGCGGCGCCATCTGGTTGGGAACGATGCCCCACGCCACACAGCCGCCCTTGTTTATGAACTCCTTTACCTCGTTGGGATAAAGCGCCAGCGACCCTGCATAGCCGTAGGCGTCGAAGTTTAGAATATCCATCTTCGTTTTTAATAAAATAGACCAGTCGGTGTTGCCGCAGCAGTGGATGCCCTTGAGCCCGCTGATGCCGTCGAAGACCTCGTTTATCATCTCGACGATTTTCTCCGGCTTTGAAAAAGCCCCCGCCGCCACCGATGACCCGTAAGACGCCATATAGGGTTCGTCCACGAAGATGATGGTGTTCTTGGAGATTTTCTTTAATTCGTTCTCCTCCCACATCGCCTTGAGTTTAAGGAACTTTGGCACCGCGTCCCCCAGGATGTCGTGGTAGAGTATCGCGCGTTTGTTCTCGTCGGTAATCGTCATGCCCCACGATAATGGCCCCGTCACACACCCCTTGACCGCTTTAGGGTTTAGCCCCCCTTGTTCCAGCAGGGCGTAAAGCCCCTCCACGTGGTCCCGCCCCATGACGTACTTAGAAGGGTCGTTTTCCAGATAGGCTTGATAAAGCGTCTCCAGCGGCTGTGTGAAATCCTTGGCGGTGTCCACGTAAATGCTGTCGTTTTCCACCACCACGCCGGGGAAGCCCTCGCTGAACTGGACGTACATATTCTCGGTGAAGGTTTTCATGGGGAGTTGCGGCCAGGTGGGGACATCTTTAAGGTAGCGCGTCAGCAGGGCGCAGGCTTTCTTGGCGTCCAAATGCGGCACGCTGCCGATGATAGTGGCTAAACAACCGAATTCTGTATTCGACATAATCATTGTTCCTGTCTGTCATTCTGAGGGAGTGAAGCGACCGAAGAATCTCGTGGAGTGGTGGTGAAATCCCCCACCCTGATATCCTTCGCTTCGCTCCAGGATGACATTTTACTTAACATACTTCCCAATTATCAAATCGAGCTTCTTCTTTTGCGCCGCCGGTATCATCGCTTTATCGGTAATAATGGCCCCGGCTAACGCGTTGGCGCACCCGCATTCCCGCTTTAGCGACAGCCGCCCCGCCGCCAGTTTAATCGTCTTTTTTGCCAGGTCTATGTTGTTGCGCATTATCGTCAGGACGACCTCAACGCTGACGGTTTCTTTACCTTCGTGCCAGCTGTCGTAGTCGGTGATGCAGGCAATACTAGCGTAACAGATTTCCGCCTCGCGTGCCAGCTTCGCCTCCGGCAGCACCGTCATCCCAATCACGTCCGCGCCCCACGCTTTATAGAGCCGGCTTTCCGCCCGGGTGGAAAAGGCTGGCCCCTCCATCGCGATAAAAACGCCGCCCTTGTGCACCGTCGCCCCGGCTTCTTTAGCCGCCTGGTAAACGATGTCGCTTAAAGTAGGGCAGAACGGCTTGGCAAAGGCTATATGCCCCACCACGCCGTCGTTTAAGAAGGTGCTTTGCCGCCCCTTCGTCCGGTCGATTATCTGGTCGGGTATCAGCAAATGCCCCGGCTTTAGTTCTTCTTTAAAAGAGCCACAGGAGTTGGAGGAGATGATGAACTCCACGCCCAGCGACTTTAAAGCGTAAATGTTGGCGCGCGACGGCAGCTCGGTAGGGGAGATGCGGTGGCCCCGCCCGTGCCGCGGCAGAAAAGCTATGCTCTCCCCGCTCAGTTTCCCCACCATTATGGCGTCCGACGGCTTGCCGAAGGGCGTATCGGGCCGGACTTCTTTAACATCCGTTATCCCCTCAATATTATAAAGCCCCGTTCCGCCGATTACGCCTATTCTAGCCTGTGGTTGGGTCATTAAGAGCCCTCCTGAGCGACTATATTTTTAGTTTGTTTGAGTTTAAATAGGTTAGTAGGCTTTTCAATTTTTAGAAAGGAAAGTATCTAGTTGTTCAAGACTTTTTCTGTTTCCAGAAATCCCTCTTTTTTCTACCCAGAATGTTGAAATATTGTTCATCTGTAAGAGCTCTATTACTTCAACTAGTGGTTTCTTACTATATACGAGACCTTTTAATATTTTTTTGTTTCTATATTTTTACTGCTTTACTATTTGGAAATACTCATATTCAAGTATTTGTCCAATTCCGTGTCTGGTTTGAAAACGAAAATTATTGGTATGAATGCTTTTCACTTCAAAAACAAATACACAGTCCTTTTTTTCAACTAAAGTGTCTATAGCTACACTTTTTTGGGTCTTAGCTCCTCGATTCACAAGATATTGTCTTAATATTTTCACCGTTTTTTTATGAGACAAACTGGCATTTTCTAGAGCCATCATATTTTGCTCATAACTGATTTGTTGTACGGCTCTTTCAGTTGCTTCAGCTTCAGTTTCGTCTGAAATAAGATCTGAAAGTTTAAAATATTTGTATCTATGACTTACACGCTCTCTTTTATTGTGGACAAGGATATCAACTCGGGGTAAATCACTATCAATGCGACCGAAAGTTAATAGGTTATATAACTGCTTTAATAAGAACCAATTATAAACTACTTCTATCGTTATCTTATTTTTTAGTTTGATAGCTTCAATTTTTGATATTTCCTTTGTAATAGAAAAATGGAAACCGCTTCCTCTTATTTTACTAATAATTTGCTTTATTTTTCGATCATCTATATTTTTACACTTATAACCATCATCATCATTTTCTCCTTCTCTGTGGCAACCGATCGAAAAATCACTTAATTTTTTAATTATATTAAAAAAAAGTTGAATATTTTTTTCAATATGTAACGCTGCTTTTTTTCTAACATTTATTGCTGCTTGGTCTATGAATATTCCAATACTTATATTGTCTTTTGTTATACATGTTTGAAGTTGAACTTCGTCTTGGATTCTATTAAATCTATCGTCAGCAAATCCTATCCAATGATAATCGTAATATTCACGCAAACCTCGATTATATGGGTGAGACACGTTACCTTTAAAATTTCGAAAATTTTCTATAAATGTCTGAGTTTTGACAATAGAATCTCTAAATGATTTAAACTTTGAATGAAGATATTGGGCGTTATATTGTCGATGAGTACACGAGTTAAAATCCTTTGCTGAAAGGGAAAAATCATCATTATAATCTAATATCATTGTATTTTCCTTCCTTCCATCTCTTCTCTCTCCCTTTCATAAAGGGAGATACAGAGGGTTTTTATAATCACCCCCCGCCAAAACCCCTCTATCCCGAGCGTAACCGAGATAGGTACCCCCATTAACTATGGTTTGTATAATCCGGGTTTGGCATAATTTCATAATAGTCGGAACCCAGTACATATATTATTACATCTCCAAATTTCTCTCCGGGCCTATCCAGTATAATATCCAGGGCTTCATGGTGATAAATTGAACTGCCCGTTTCGGATGAAGAGTCGAAAGTGACCTCATCACCAAGTTTCAAGTTAAACAGCGATAAAGGAAAAGCGCTTAAAATATAGTCGTAACCCGGGCCTCCCGCAATCATACCGGCTCCGGTTTGGATTTTGAAAATCGTCTCCATATATTCATCACGCCCTATTGGTGATATCATGGCGCCTTGGCCTAGCATCACATCTTCGGCCGGTACCCATATATCGTTTTCCATCATAACGTACCAGAGCCCCGCCCCTAAATCGGCGGAATCTTGCTTGCCTTCGTCATTCGTAAAAGTGAAGTTGGAGATTTTAGCTCCGGTACTATTGATTAAGTCGCCATTATAACTTACCGCTTCCAGGGGGAATTCACCCCAGAACTGGAATTTAAAGTAAATATAGTCTTGGTCTGCCCCGATACTAACGCTTCTAAAATCTGTCCAGGGCAAAGGGTAAGGCTCGGAATTATCCGGCCGCCCATCAGATTGCATTGAACCGGCGGGGAACTCATACCAATCGTACTGGGGGTCCTCTATTTTTATGCCATTGGCAATTGCCAGATTAGCTGCCGCCAGCTCGGTATCCGAAAACGGCCTTGTTATTCCTTCCTCGCTGCTATCTTTTGGGGTTCCATTCTTGGTAATATTTTCTTGTTTAACCTCGAACCCCGAATAAATTACCATACTAAGGATAATGATGCCGATTCCCAACAATACCCAAATCCACCAGAACCTTTTTGAAAACCGTTTAAAACTGAACTTTTTCATTCAAAGTATATTTTAGCCCCCCTTTTCCCTCTCCCTTTCGTAAAGGGAGATACAGAGGGTTTTTATCAATCCTCGCCAAAACCCTCTTTCCCTCCAGCGCCCCTTACTCTAAACTAGATAATAAAAACTAAAAACCAACAGCCGCTTGCCATAAATCCAATAACGAATACACCAAAATCGAGGCTAAACTAAAAATTTATTTTTGAACGAATCCATTTCTACTTTTCCGCCTCCAGCTTCTTCTGCAAACCCGTGGTCACTTCCTCGAACTTCTTATCATGGTACTCCCGCCCCTTGGTGTAAAGGTCCGGCTTCCACTCTATCTTCTCCAGCCCGTCAATCAGCGTGGCAATCTTGTCAAAGGGTACGGCGACCAGTATCGTCCCCGCCGGGAATATCTGCTTGGATATCATCCCGTGCGATGCGTCCGCCAGCGCGAAGTTCAGTTCGCCGCTGATGTATGGATAGGTCATCAGCCACGAGCACTCGATAACCGGCGTCCCCTTGGCCGTCCACATCTTGCCGGAGGCATAACACATTGCCCGCAGGATGATTTCCAGCTGTTCGGCGTTAGCGGAAAGCAGCAGAACGTCCGGCGAAAACTTCATCTTATCAATCGACGCCATGGCGACGTATTTAACACTGCCCTTTTCCAGGTAGGTGATTTGATAATAAACACGCCGGTTGGCGCGCGCTTCCTCAAATATCCCTAAAGCCGGCCCGATGCTCCCGCTCTCGTAAATCGGGTCGGTATCCGCCATGCCCAGCAGCACCGGCGCCACGCAGTTAAAGTCTTCTACCGTTGCATAAAACGGCTCGGCCTTTTGAGCCTCCCGCCACATCTCGCATATTGCCAGCTTCTTGTCGATTTTCCTCAGCCCCTCCGGCTTAAAAAGCAGGAACTTGACGCCGATGGGTTTCAGCTTAAAATTGAACTTGTCGAATATTGATAAATCCAGTTTCTTTGTGCTCATGCTTCCCTCCGATGTTTTAACGTATATAAAGTATAAGTCAGCATCACTCCCGCCGCAAGCCTCGCTTCCCATATGCCGCCCCGTTCATATACAATAGAAGCTGTATGCAAAACGTCGCCATCACCGGTGTGTCCGGTTATCTCGGCACCCAACTCTTAAAAAGAATCAACCGCGAGCCGGAAGTCAAACGCATCATCGGGCTTGATGTCAAAGAGCCGTCTTTTACGTCCCCCAAGTTTACGTTTATTAAACATGATGTCCGCCAGCCTATGGACGGCATTTTCCGCGACAACAAAATAGATACCGCTTTGCACCTTGCGTTTATCGTTCTCCCCATTCACGACGCTGTAAAATCCGAAGCTATTAATATCGGCGGCTCGAAGAACTTCCTGGCCGCCTGTGCCGCGGCTGGCGTTAAACAGGCCTATTACATGGGCAGCAACACGGAATACGGCGCGCACAAAGACAACCCGCCGCTCTTTACGGAAGAAACGCCTCTCCATCCCAACGCCGATTATCCCTATGCTTGTGATAAAGCCAGGGTTGACCGGCTCTTTCAGGATTTTGCTCAAAAGCACAAGGATGTTTGTGTCACCATCGGGCGGACAGCTCCTGTGACCGGCCCCTGCGGCGATGCTTGCGGGCTGACGGCTTTATTCCTGCCGGTGATGGTCAGGGCGGTGGGGAAAAATCCGCTCTGGCAGTTCATCCATGAAGACGACCTGGTGGAGTTGACCGTTCTTTTGCTGAAAAAGAAAAAAGCCGGCATCTACAACCTCACTGGCGACGGCGCTTTGCCCTACCGCGACATGATAAAAAAGCTGGGCAGGCCGTCAATTTCATTACCGGCGTGGCTGCTGCATTTGGGGATACAGCTTTCCTGGGGTTTGCATCTGCAAAAGCGTTCGCAAGCCGGCGGCATCATGATGCTGCAGTATCCCATTGTCTTGGACAACACCAAAGTCAAAAAAGCCACCGGCTACCAGTTGCGTTATACCGGGCCGGCGGCTTTCGATGAGTTTCTCCGCTCAATAAAGAAGTAACAATAAGAGCGGTTGTTATTTTGTCAGGAAATCCAGTACTTTCTGGTTGAATTCCTCCTTGTTTTCCAAGAAAAACATGTGCGACCCGCCCTCCACCTTTACCAGTTTAGCGCCGGGTATGTTTTTCGCTATAACGTCGGATGAGGCGGGGGTAATAAGATGGTCTTCCGTCCCCACGATTACCAGCGTCGGGGTTTTTATTTTCGGTAATCTGTCGAGGGTATTATGGTTCGTGCAAGCCGCTGTTTGACCTATAATGCCCGCCTTTGCCGCGGCGGATATAAAGTAGGTCTGTAACGTTGCCATCATCCCAACGATGAACTTTAGTGTCGGGTTATTGCAGGCAAGCCTGGCCATGGCGGCGGCTAATTTCTTCGGGGGCAGCTTTAGCAGTGCCGCCTGTTCCGGCGTATCGCCGCTTGGCTTTTGCTTACAGCAATAGGTGCAGGCTAGCACCAATTTGTTTACCTTCTCTGGGTGGTTGATGGCTAGTTCCTGGGCAATCATGCCGCCCATGGATGCCCCCATCACGTTAGCTTTTTCGATGCCCAGGTGATTCATCAAAGCCACCGCATCATCCGCCATCATCTGGGTGGTATATGGCCCCTCCGGCTTATCGGACTTCCCCACCCCCCGGTTATCAAACGTAATTACCTGGTAATGTTTTTTAAAGATAGGTATTTGGGATGCCCATCCGCTCCTCGGCGAACTGAATCCCATTATCATTACCAGCGGGTATCCATGACCCTCAACTTTATAGTTAATCTTGATGCCGTTAACCGTAGCGGTAGGCATTGTCTTCCTCCTATTTCCAGTCTTTGAAAGGGCTCGGCTTGAGCTTTAGCTTGGCGTTGCGTTTGGCCTCGGTGGTGGGCTTGCCCGTCACCGGGTGCACAAAGTGGAAGGGGTATATATACCCTGAGGGATACTGCGTATCATACTGCGCCCATTCGTCCGGGTTGAGCTGCATCCGCGGTGCTGCTTGCTTGCCGTCGGGTGGCGGTTGGGGCATGCGGGTGGGGTAGGCGTAATGCATTTGCAGCCGCAGTTTTAGAATTTTCCAGACATTGTCTTCCTTAATATAGTCCATCTCGTAAATGACTGCCATCATCGCCGGGTCGAGGGGCTGGGCGGCTTTAGAGAGAATCCCCCCGTAACCGTACCAACGTCCGTAAGCTGTCTTGCCGTTTTCATCCACCGTAATCACCGGCGAGACCTGCATTACCATATGGAGGAATTCCGGCGGTGTTTCCTTCATCCGTCCAAAGTAACGGCGGATACCTTCCGGCCCTTTATACGTGCCCTCCACAAAAGTGCCGGCGACCTCCGGATTATCCTTGGCAAAGCAGTCGATAATCTCGTCACCCATCCAGTGCTCCAGGTAGTAGCCATACGCGCACTGCAGCCGTTTTATAGCTTCGATGTCATCCAGTCTTTGCATTTGCTTTTTTAAGGCTTTAACTTCAGATTCCAGGGATTTGATTTTAGCTTCTTGAGTAGCGGTCATTTTACTCCTTTGAATAAGTCGTTTTCGCGGATGTGCCCCTTAACCGGCGGGTAAACGCGCGTATAGTGGTCGCACGGCGCCATGAGACGGTTGATAAGTCCCAGTAGCCCCCCCGGCCCTGGGCCGTCATCCCCGGGATGCAGCTGGCTCGCGTGGCACTGCACCGCCCGGTGGTGAATCGCCTCTACCTCTTTACTGATTTTAATGACGGCGTGTACCGGGAATTCCGGCTCAAGGAATTCCTCCAGGTCGATGTCCTTATTTTTACCCATGTGGTGCACGTCCCGCCCGAATAATTTCATTACCTTAACCATGAGTTTTAGTAGCTTGTGCGGGAACACATGATAGTACAGTTTCTGCGGCTGGTAGGGCGGTCCGGCTTCGGGGTATTTTTGGGGGTCGTCGCAGGCGCCAAAAGCCAACATCGTCGCTTTATAAATCGCTATATGGTCGGGGTGGCCGTAGCCGCCGTTGGGGTCGGACGTTATAATGACTTCCGGCTTTAACTTACGCAGTATTTTAACGATTTGCTTGGCGACCTGTTCTGTAGGGGTGGCGGCTAACGCTTTAGGGTGCTTGTTTTCCGGCGAGCCTGCCATGCCGGAATCGCGGTAGCCCAGGTAGATAACGTCCTTTAAGCCGAGGGCTTTAGCGGCACAGGCCATCTCGTGCGAACGCAAGTCGCCGATGGACTTATAATTTTTCAGCATTTCCGGCGGCGCTTCGCCAACCTCGCCGCGGGTGCCGCAGACGTAATAGACGTTGTAGCCGGCGGCGGCATAATGCGCCAGCGTACCCCCGATACCAAAGGATTCATCGTCAGGGTGGGCGCCGGTCAAAATAAGTGTCTTCGGTTTATTCATATAAGCTTTTTAATTCCTTCCAGATACGGCGGCTTGATGATGCCTTTGTCCGTAATGATAGCGGTGATGTATCTATTGGGTGTAACGTCGAAGGCAGGGTTAGCGGCATTGATGCCGTCCAGCACTAGCAACTGCCCGTTAAAGCGCAGGACCTCATCCGCCCCGCGCTCTTCAATCGGTATCCTGGCGCCGGACTTAATCTTCATATCAATAGTGGAAACCGGCGCGGCGATGTAGAACGGAATCCTGTTCTCTTTAGCCACCACCGCCAGTGGGTAGGTGCCGATTTTGTTCGCTGTATCGCCGTTGGCGGCTATCCTGTCTGCTCCGGTGATGACACAATCCACCTTGCCGCTGCGCATAAAGTGCCCCGCCATAGAATCTGTGATAAGCGTTACCGGCACACCGGCTTTCTTGAGTTCCCAGGCGGTCAGCCGCGCCCCCTGCAATAAAGGACGTGTTTCGTCGGCGAGGACCTGGACTTTCTTGCCCTGCTTGTGAGTCGCAATAATGACCCCCAGTGCCGTGCCGTAACCGGATGTCGCTAAAGGTCCCGTATTGCAGTGCGTTAGAATCGTCCACCCCTTCTTCATCAGCCCCGCCCCCAGTTCGCTTAAGTGTTTGGTGGCGTCGGCTTCTTCCTTGTGGATTTTTTGTGCTTCGGTTACCAAAGCCTTTTTTATTTCCTCTGGATTCTTACCCTTGGCCGACGCTTTTTGCATCCGCTCTAAAGCGAAGAATAGATTACGCGCGGTGGGGCGCGTGGACGCTATAGCGTCGCTGACTTTTTGGACTTGCTTTAAAAATTCTTCTCTTGATGCCGCCTTGATTTTCAAAGCGCCTAAAACCACCCCGTAAGCCCCGGCTATCCCAATGGCTGGCGCGCCGCGGACTTTTAGTTCCTTAATAGCACCGGCGACTTTTCTATAATCGTCCGTAACCAGGTAAGTCTCTTTTTGGGGCAATTTTGTCTGGTCGAGTATCCTTACCCTGTTGCCGAGCCACTCTATCGGCTGGTAGTCTATTTTCATTTACCCCGCCTCTTTTCCCAGTCCTCCCGCTTTAGCTCCATCAGTAAGAACTTATAGCTATCGCGCTTTAGCGTGCCGCAGAACGTGAATCCGCATTTAGCGAAGCACTTTTGCGCCCGTTTATTCCAATCCAATGTCTTGAGGTAAAGCCGGTTAAAGCTCGAGGTGTCATAGATGTAGCCAACCAGCGTGTTGAGAACATCGGCGCCGTAACCCTTGTTCCAGTAATTTTTATCTCCAATCATAATGCCCACCTGCGCCTCCGCTTTGCGGGGGTTGATTTCGTAGCAGGTGCAGTTGCCGATGTGCTTGCCGTCGAGGGTTTCTATGCCGAGGGGAAAGTGGTTGTGGTCTTTGTGGCGGAAGCGGGTGGAGTAGTCGAGCAGGTAAACGGAGAAAGCCATTTCCAGCTTGGGGGCAGCGTCAAGCTCCGATAGTTCTTCGTCGGTCTGCCAATCGTAATCCTCGCGGACGTCGGAGAGTTTTTTCTCGCGGAGACTGATTTTCTTGCCGGTGATAACGCTGCCGTTGAGCGGTTTTATTCCGGTGAATCTATCGCGCTTCCACAGTTTCATAGTATCAACAGAGCCCGGCGGCTTTTATCAGTTTTCCCCTGGTTCCTCGTCGTCCTCTTCTTCTTCGCCGCGCTCCCAAATAGGCTCGGTAAAGTAGTCGATGTATTCTTCCATCGCCTGGGCGGCCACCTGCTTGATTCTCTCGCTGGCTTCTACCGCCATTTTAGACATGTCGGCATAGTCCACCTTGATTTCCAGCATCTCGGTCAGCACTTTAAGCACCGCTAGCGCCGCCATGGGATTGGGCACACGGCTGGCATAAACCGGCACCTCGCCCAGCAGGCAGATGCCGTCCGTCTCGCGTTCTTTAGCCACCCCCAGCAGCAGCCCGTTAAGCCCGGCGATTTGCAGGTTGCTGGCATGCTCGAGATTATAGGCTTTAAGGTCGGCGGCTAAAAGGTGGCTGGTCGCCACGCCCCAGACCTTGGGCGGCTCGGTATGGTGGATACGTGTTATCGCCGCCGCGCAGGTAAAGACGCGCTGTGCGCCGTATTTGGCGCCGACGTCCAAAATACAATGCGCCAGTTCGTAGCCCTTGGTAGCGGGCTGGTCGTCCCCGATGAATAATATCAGGTCCTTACCATCGCCGGGGTTCTTATAATAATAAAAATCGCTCTGGGGGAAAGTGGGCTCGTCAACAACGTCTTCTCTCACCAGCACGCCGATGGGGTCGAAGAAGTACGCCGCCTCCAGGTAACCCAACTCTTTAAAGGGGAGTTTGGCTTTAAGATAATTGGCGATTATCATCGACACATTGCCGATGCCGGGCCAGGCGGCTAAAAGGTTGGGTGTCTTTAGCTTGGGTCGGGCGGTATATTTAATAATGTCGCTCATTCAGCGTTGCCTCTAATAACTATTGTACTATGTTGTAATGAGATTTTCTCTACCCCTTACTCGAAACGCTCAACCCTTGGCAATAGATGGGTGGAGTCTGGAGGACACTGCCGACCCACCGCGCCTCGTTACCGATGGCCGCGATGTCTTTAAGTATCTGGTAAACGTTGCCGGAGACCATCGTGTCTTTAACGCGCCCCACGATTTTACCTTTTTCAATTTTGTAGCCCAGCAGGACGTTGCCGCTGAAGTCGCCACCTAGCACGTTGCCCTGCTCCGAACCCATCAACTGCTCGATGACCAGTCCTTCTTTAATGTCGCTGACCATAGCGTCAAAGGTGGCGGTGCCGGGGGCAATAACCAAAGCGCTGGGGGATATGGTGGGGAGGCTGCCGCGGCTCCGGTTGCCGTTGCCGGTGCTCTTTTTGCCTGCCTTACCTGCCGTCTGCAGGTCATATAAAAAGCCTTTGACCACGCCTTCTTCAATCAGCGGGGTACGCTGGCTGGAGACGCCTTCGTCGTCGCAGGGGCGGCTGGCGGGCTGATAGGCTATCGTCGGGTCGTCGCACAGGTTGAAGTTTTTGTCGAAAACTTGTTGCCCCACCTTGTCCCCTAAAGGCGAGGCTCCTTCATAAACGACCTTGCCGTTGAGGGCGGTGATAAGGGGGTATGTTAAAGCGCTGGCGATGCCGTAGGGCGTAAAGATGACCGGCAGGACTTTGGTAGGCGCCTTGGCTTTTTCTTTAGCCCATTCCAATTGTCTAATTACTGTGTCGATAATCGGCTTGGGGTCGAGGAGGGGTTGGCATGAGTTCTCCCCGTCCCAGACGAAGAGCATGTCGGTACCTTCAATCAAGTGGCCTTCAAGGTCGAGGGAGAAGAACGATTTTTTATATTCCGCCTTGCCCCCGCGCGAGTTGATAATGCGGACGGTCATCACGCTGCGGGCGATGTTGGCGTAGCATAAAATTCCGGCGGTGTGGGCGGTCACAGCGGCGACCATCTTGTTGCCCAGCGCCACCATATCGTTAATTGCTACCTGTGGCGTAGCGTCGTCGTAGATATCTACCTTCGGGTAAATGGAATTATACGGCAGGGAAAACTTAGCCTCGGTCCCGAAGACGGCGGTTTCTACGGCGTCTTTAACCAGCTGCTGCCCGTCGGTAATGCCGGTTGTCGTGGCGTAGCCGATTTTTCCGTCCTTGATAATGCGCAGGGCGACGCTGGTGGACTGAGTGGTTTCCATGTGTTTGAGGCGGTTGGCGTCAAACTTAACCTGTGTTTCTTCCGAGGTTACTTCAAAGACTTCCGCTTCTTTGGCGGTTTTTTGCGCCCGGGCGAGGATTTCTTCCATTATTTACCTCCGATAAGGCAATGCCGGATGCGGATGTGGGGGCTACCGTTGGAAACGGGGAGGGGCGCCTGCCCGTTTTTCCCGCAGCCGCCGCCCTGGTTCATATCCAGGTCGTTGCCGATGGCGTCGATGTTTTTCAGAGTATTGAAAACGTTGCCGGTCAGCATCACCGGGCGGATGGACTCGGCGATTTTCCCGTTGCGTATCATATAGGCCTCGCCGGCGGAAAAGGTGAACATCTCCATGCTGGTCGTCCCGCCGTACCAGTTCTTGGCGTAAATGCCTTCCTTGATGTCGGCAATCATGTCTTCAAAGGACATCTTGTCCGGCTCGATGTAAGTATTAGTCATGCGCACGATGGGCGGGAAGCGGTAGTTGACAGCGCGGGCGTTGCCAGTGGGTTTTTCATTCATCTTGGCGGCGGTCTCCCGCGAATGCAGCCGCCCGACGAGTTTGCCTTCCCGGATCAGGTAGGTTTTGACGGCGCGGGTACCTTCATCGTCGTACTTAAAGCTGCCGCGTAAACCGGGCTCTACCGCCGAGTCGACGATATTAAGGTTCTCCACCCCGAACTGCTTGCCCAGCACCATGACCTCACGCATGCGTTCGTTTTCAAATATAAAATCGGATTCCGATAAATGCCCGAAAGCCTCGTGCACGAAAACCCCTGCCAGCACCGGGTCGAGGACTACGGTGTATTCGCCGCCTTTAACCTGCGGCGCGTCGAGCAGCGCTACAGCTTTTTGCGCTATCTCTTTGGCTTTTTCCTGCAGGTGGCTGATGTCTTCAAAGTTGCCGCGGCTGCCAACGCTTATCCCCACCTGCTGCACCTCGCTGTCTTTAGCCGCGATAGCCGTCAGCCTGATGGAAACATCTGCCCGTTCCTGCGAAATCAAGCTGCCCTCGGAATTCAGGAAGATGACTTTCTTACAGCTGTCCGAGTAGCCGATGTCCGAGGTCTTTATGCCCGGCGTCCCCCAGATGATTTCGTTGTATTCGTCCAGCAGCAGCTTCTTTTTCTTTAATGGTATCGTCACCGGGTTTTGCTTTACCCCGCTTGTCACCACCTCCTGCGCCGATTCGATAGGCGCTAAAAGGCTCAAGTCAGCGCCGGTGGTTTTCGCCTGCTCGATGGCTAAGGCGACGCGTTTCTTTAGCCCGGCGAAGTCGTTAAAACTGGTGAAGCCCCACCCCCCTCTGACTAATGCCCGGACGTTGCCGCCGGAAGCGGTAGAGCGCCCCACCGACTCGATATCCTGGCCGCGGTAGGTGATGTGGCTGGTTTGGCTCTCCTCGAAGTGCGCTTCAAGGTAATCGGCTTTATCTTGCTTGAGTTCCCCGGTCATACTCCGGGCTATTTCTTCAATATTCGGCATGGAAAAACCTCGATGGAAATGGAGTTTAGAGCAATTAAGCCAAGTTTAACCAACACGGCTGGGAATGTCAATTTGAACTATGTACAAAGCGTCATCCTGTCATCCAGCCCCAGCTTGCGGGCGGTGGCGCTTACCTTTGTCCTGAAACCCTCGAAATAGGCGGCTTTAGTCGCGGCGTCGAAGTATATTTTACGGTATTCGTCTATCAGGTCGGGGTGGTATTGACGGAGGAACTTCGTTAACGCCGGCCAGACGCCGTAGCGCAGGTTGATTTTATCCACCAAAAAACTGTCCACCCCGATTTCCTTTATGGCTTTAAGCAGGCCGGTGATGTCCTCCTCGCTGTCCGAGATTAAGGGTAGCAGCGGCCCGATGAAGGCGTAAGTTTTAATGCCTTTGCTTTTTGCCGTTTGCAGTAAATCAAGTCGCTCCTGCGGCGCTGAAGCCCCCGGCTCGATGATTCCCGCCAGCTTTTCGTCGAGGGTGGTGACGGTAACACCAAAATCAACGTCGCCGTCCGCCATGATATCCAGGTCGCGTCCGGCTAAAGCGCTCTTAGTGAGGGTGCTGACTGTGTAGCGGTAGTGTAGTAATATCTCCAGGCACTGCCTTGTCAGCAGGGTATCTTTTTCTATGGGTTGCCACCCGTCGCACACCGAGCTTAACATTACGTTCCCCACCGGTTTTTTTTTCACCTCCCGCGCCAGTACCTGCGGGGCGTTTTCCTTGATGTCCACAAAACTTCCCCAATCCTCACGGGGGTGGGTATAACGCGTGACGAACCGCGCGTAGCAGTAGATGCACCCGTGCCCGCAGCCGGAGTAGCAATTGATGGCATAATCGGAGAGGCCGGATTTATTCAGCAACGATTTACATTCTATTTTTCGATATCTGATTGAGGATTTTTCCATGTGAAAACCATCTCCGGTTCAATTCTAGCAAAAACCCTTTCACCTTGACACTCACACGTGAAAAAGCATAAACTATTAGAGGTAATTTTTCTTCTCGTTTACACTCCAGTCGCCTCAATTATGTAAACAATTATGCAATCCGAACCATCCAATCTTATGAGAGGAGATAAGCCTGTGACCTACAAAACCTTACTCTACGAGAAAAAAGACAACGTCGCCGTTGTTACCCTCAACCGCCCTGATAAACTCAACGCCCTAAACAGTGAAGTCTATACCGAGCTTTACGACGCTTTTAACGAGGCGGAAAAAGACGATGCGGTGAGGGTGGTTGTTCTGACCGGCAGCGGTGAAAAAGCCTTCGGCGCTGGTTCTGACGTTGCCGAGATGCAGAACATGAACACGCTGGACATCCAGAAGTTCATGGCGACTATCCGTAAAACTTCCGATTTTATTTATAACCTGACCAAACCCACCATCGCCGCCATTCACGGTTACGCTTTAGGGGGCGGCTGCGAGCTTTCCATGTGCTGCGATATGCGTATCGCTTCGGAGAAAGCGCGTTTCGGCCAGCCGGAAATCAACCTGGGACTCATCCCCGGCGCCAGTGGCACCCAGCGCCTGCCGCGCTTAATCGGGGCGGCTAAAGCCAAGGAAATGATTTTCACCGGCGATATGATTGACGCCGCCACCGCTTCAACACTGGGGCTGGTCAACAAAGTCGTCCCGGTAGAAAAACTTATGGAAGAAGCAATGGCGCTGGCGACGAAGATAGCCAGTAAGAGCGGCCCTGTCCTCGCCATGGCTAAGATGGCGATTAACCACGGGCTGAATACCGACATCGCTTCCGGGCTGGATATGGAAGCCAAGTGCGATGCCCTCTGCTTTGCCACCTACGACCGCAAAGAGGGCATGGACGCCTTCATCGAAAAACGCAAGGCGGAATTTAAGAACAAGTGACATCGCAACGTCATCCTGAGGGAGGTTAACGACCGAAGGATCTCGTGGCAGGGCGGTGTAATCGTTTAACTTGGGTGGAGGATGATATGAGGCAAAAGAGCATTAAGAAAGCATCTTCCGGCTGAAAGCAAGATTGACAGCCGATAGGAACTGATAAAAATATAAAACCTTAAGGGGGTTTTGTCATGGAGATAAAAAAAGTATTCGTCATCGGTGCGGGCCAGATGGGCAACGGCATCGCTCAGGTGACCGCCCAGGCCGGTTACGAAGTAATCATGTCCGACATCAAGGACGAGTTCGTCCAGAAAGGCATAGACACCATCAGCAAGAGCCTTGACCGCGGCGTCAAGAAAGGCACGATAACCGAGGCGGATAAAGCCGCTATCATCGGCCGCATTAAAACCACCACCGATAACAACAACGCTAAAGATGCCGACCTCGTTATCGAGGCAGCGCCGGAAGTGCTGGATTTAAAGAAAAGCATTTTTACTAAACTGTCCGAGATTTGCCGCCCGGATGCTATCCTGGCGAGCAATACCTCCTCCCTTCCCATCAGCGATATCGCCACCGTCGTCAAAAACCCCGGGCGCTTTATCGGCATCCACTTCATGAACCCGGTGCCGGTCATGAAAGGCGTCGAGGTCATCGTCGGCAAACAGACCGCCCCCACCACCATCCAGGCCGCCAAAGACTACATTAAGAAAATCGGCAAAGAAGCCTGCGAGGCGCAGGATCACGCCGGTTTTATTGTTTCCCGCCTGGTGGACGCCCTGATGAACGAAGCGTTCTGGTGCTTGATGGACGGCAATAAGCCGGAAGAGGTTGATAAGGCAGTTAAGTTCTGCCTCAACCACCCGATGGGCCCGCTGGAGCTTTGCGACCTCGCCGGCGCGGACACCGTGCTGCACGGCTTAGAGACCATGCACGCCGAATTCGGCGACAGGCTAAAGCCCGCCCCGATTCTTGAGGATTTGGTAAAGAAGGGTAACCTGGGGCGCAAGACCGGCAAGGGCTGGTACGATTATTCACAGCAATAAAGTAAATAATATATATAGATATAAAGGAAGGTAAATATGGCTAGTGATAAAGATGTTGTAATTGTAGGTGCGGTAAGGACCCCATTCGGCAGGTTCGGCGGTTCTCTTGCCAACATAGATTATTACGAGTTGGGTGCAATACCCATGCGTGAGGTAATCAAACGGACCGGCGTCAAGCCGGACGTTGTTAACGAGGTATTCTGGGGTGTGGGCGATACCTCCGCCTGCCGCGACCCATATACACCCGTCGCCGCCCGTCAGTCGTTAATCAAAGCGGGACTGCCTCACGAGACTGTTTCCATCTCCTTTGATATGGCTTGCGTTTCCGCGATGCACGCCGTTAAATTGGCGGCGATGGAAATGGCAGCTGGAGAAATCGAATCCGCCATCGCCGGCGGCGCAGCTTCCTTCGGGCAGTCACCACTGGTAGTTAGAGGTCTCCGCTTTAACGGTCACCGCCTGGCGGATGTGAAAATGGAAGACCCCCTCGTCGCCCTTGGTTATAAAGACTTCAACCCCGTCTCCGTAGATAGCGACAATGTGGCTTTTGAATACAAGTTCACCCGCGAGGATATGGACGAGTGGTCCGCCCGCTCCCACCAGAACTACGGTAAAGCCTGGGAAGCCGGCAAATTCAAGGATGAAATGATGCCAATGTCTATTCCCCAGCCCAAGGGCGACCCCAAGATTCTGGACATTGATGAGCAGTATCGCGTTGGCACTACCATGGAGGGGCTGGCGAAACTCAAACCCATCTATAATACCCGCATGATTACCGCCGGCAATGCTCCTGGCCTTAACGATGGCGCAACGGCTATCTTGATGATGACCCGCAAGAAGGCTAACGAACTCGGCCTTAAGGTCCTCGGCACGGTGGTCGCCTCCGTCTCCATCGCCCTGAACGCCTCCCGCATGCCGGAAGGTCCTGGCTACGCTATGCTCAAAGCACTAAAGAAAGCTGGTCTGACCTTCGACGATATTAAAATAATGGAAATCAATGAAGCCTTTGCTTGCGTGCCGCTGGTATCCATGATGGTGGCGGCGGACAAAGACAAGAATAAATACAAAGCACTGCGCGAGAAAATGAATATCAACGGCAGTGCTATTGCCATCGGGCATCCCAACACCGCCAGCGGCGCCCGCGTTATCATGAACCTCATGTACGAACTACGGCGGCAGGGCGGCGGTTATGCCATGGGCGCCATTTGCGGCGGCCTGGCACAAGCGGACGCCTGTATCATTAAAGTTGAATAACAACGTATATATAGTAACTAATAAGGAGTAAAGCATGGACGTATCAAGTTTCTCTCTTAAAGGTAAAGTCGCCCTCGTGCTCGGTGGGGCAGGCGACCTCGGCAGCGCGATTGCTGAAACGTTTTCCAAGGCCGGCGCCGATGTTGTCATCAGCAGTCGTAAACAGGAAAACCTGGATAAAGTAGCCGCGGAAATTACCGCCAAGACCAAGGGCAAAGTTGTTGGTATTGCCGGACACCTGGGCAAGCTGGAAACCATTAAAGCTTTGGTTGACACCGTCATGGAGCAGTTCAAGCGCATTGACATCGTCGTCAACAGCTCTGGCTCCAGCTTCATGGTTCCCCTCACCGATGTTGAAGAATGGCAGTGGGATAACGTTATGAACGTTAACGTTAAAGGTCCCTTCTTCCTCCTCAAGCAGATTGCCCCCATTATGAAAGAACAGGGCGGCGGCAGCATCATCAACATCTCCTCCTATATGGGCATCCGCACCGAGGAAACGCTGGGCGTTTACTGCATCAGCAAAGCGGCAGTCCTACACATGACCCGCGTCATGGCCAAGGAATGGGGCAAGTGGAACATCCGCGTCAACTCCATCGCTCCCGCCTGGGTGCACAGCCGCCTCTCCGAGCCCTTCCTCAAACTCCCCGGCGTTAATGACAGGATGTTAAGCCAGACTGTCCTCGGGCATTTCGGCGAGCCGGACGATGTAGCCGCGCTGGCTCTCTTCCTGGCTTCCGATGCCGGCAAGAATCAGACCGCTGCTTGCTTCCCGCTGGATTACGGGATGCTTACCTAATTAGGTTAGTTATAGAATAAGGAGGCTGAAAATGGCACTTCCATTAGAAGGTAAAGTTGCTTTAGTCACCGGCGCGCGCCAGGGGCTCGGCAAATCAATATCGCTGGGTATGGCGGAACAAGGCGCCGACCTTGTTATCTGCGACCGTGTTACGGACGATGGTAAACTAGACGAGACCGCTAAAGAAATCGAAGCTCTGGGGCGCAAGACGCTAACCATGGGCGGCGATATCACCATCGAAGAAGACGTCGCCAAAGTTGTTGAAGAGGCGATAAAGAAATTCGGTAAAATTGACGTGCTGGTCAACAACGCCGGCGTCACCTCGCAGGACTCTTTTGATAAGATGACTTACAAACGGTGGCGTCTTATCCTTTCCGTGAATTTGGACGGCACATTTGTCTGCACCAAGGCTGTCCTTCCGCACATGCTGGAAAGGAAGTCTGGCATGGTGATTAACGTTTCCTCTATCCTCGCCAAGGAAATCCGCATGAACATCGCCTACGGCGTAACAAAAGCGGCTGTGGAACGCTTTACCCAGGGCGTCGGGCGGGAAGTCCGCCGCGAGCCCGGCGTTGCCGTAACCTGCGTCCGACCCTACTTCGTAAAGACCGAAGTTGTCATGGGCTTTATGGAAGGGCACGACACCAGTAATTTTGAAGACCCGATTATCTGGCAGAAATATCCGGCGATGCTGGCCGCGTCCAAACCTGAAGACGTTAACGGCAAGATTTGGGATAAAGCCGCTTTAGAAGAGAAATTCGGCGTTATAAAAGTCTAAAAGTTAATGGTATCTTAACAATCAGCGCCCCGGTAAAAACGGGGCGCTTTTGCTTTAGTTTACCCGTTGTGACTTGATGTGATTTTTGTGTTAAAATTTGTAAAGATTACTTTTTAACGAGGTCCGTAAATGCGAAAAATTATCCTGACAACAATATCTGTAATACTACTGCTGGCAACGGCTCTAACCGGCTGCGGCCAATCTGTTAGCCCCCCGACTTATGCGCTACCAACTGTAGAAGCCATGCTGCAGGCGATGAACAACGGCGATTTTGAGAGTTATACTGCTTCTCTTAATGCGGAGATGAAGGAAGGAATACCTGAATACCGGTTTTTATTCTTAAAAAATTTGTTAGAAGGTAAAATAGGTCAATACGAGTCGATGGAGCTTACCGATACGCAGGTTAACGGCACTGAGATAACCATAACATATAAGGCAAAATATAGTTTGGTTGAAGAGGTGGTGGTAACAGCTACGTTTGATGAAAGCGGAGAAGAACCGCTGGTGAGTTTTTTTTCCTGGAAATCAAAAAAGCTGGATTTGCCCTTTGCCCAGGTGATAACCGAGATGATGCTGCAGTCATTTAACATGTCGGATTTTATAAGTTTCAGCCTCTTTATGACGGAAAATATGTATTCAAGATACACGGAAGATATCTTCAATACTTTCCAGAAATTTTATGATGCCCGTATCGGTTCGTTTGTGTCTCTAAATCTTGAAAACACTGAAGTAGAAAATGCGCAAATAACCGCGACATATAAGGCTACTTATAGTAAGGCGGACGATGTAATTGTAACGGCAGTTTTAATCGTCAGTGGTGATTATGTTTTCGTTGACGATTTATATATCGAAGCCTCCGAGCTTTGGACGAATAATTAGGTAAAAATGGGTGGTGGGTGGGGATACTCTACATTGTGACGTGGCGGCTTGACCGGCGGTACATAAAGGATAGGGCGGTTAAGCAGTAAATATACGGCTGGCCAGTTCTGCCAGCTTCATCATCAAGCCGGGGATGATTCCCAGCAGCAGCACGCCCGCGCAGCAGATTGCCAGCGCCACCTTAGGCAAGACAGACGACGGCACCTTTTCCTTTGACGGAGCAGAGTTGAACCACATGACCTTGACCACCCGCAGGTAGTAGTAGGCGGATATTACGCTGTTGATGGCGGCAATGATAACCAGCCAGAGCAGACCGTTTTGCGCCGCCAGGCTGAAGATATAAAATTTGGCCATAAAGCCCGCCGCCGGCGGTATGCCGATGAGCGATATCAGGCACAGGGTCAACGCCAGCGCCATTAATGGCGACCGCTTGCCCATGCCGGCGTAATCCGCGATATTATCGCTGTTGATTTTATCGGAAATTATAACAATGGCGATGAACGCCCCCAGATTCGTTAAAGCGTAACTGACCAGGAAGAAGAGCACGCCGCTTTCGGCGTACATAGTCGAGGACATGGCAACACCGAAGGTAGCCAGGCCCACCATCAGATATCCTGCCTGCGCAATGCTGGAGTACCCCAGCATTCTCTTGATATTAGTCTGGGGTATGGCGGCAACGTTGCCCACTATCATGCTGACAACCGCCAGCACCGCAAAGATGATGCCCCAGTCGTGGCTCATTGTGAATGGCATCCCGAAGGCGCTGAAGAAAACTCTTAAAATAACGGCGAACCCCGCCGCTTTACTCCCCACCGAGAGGTATCCCGTGACGGTGGTCGGTGCGCCTTCATAAACGTCCGGCACCCACATCTGGAAGGGCACGGCGGCAATCTTAAAGCCGAACCCGCCAATCATCAGAACGACGCCCACGTAGAAAGCCGGGGAGTTGATACCTGCAGCCTGAACGGCCTGCGTAATAGCCGTTAACTGTGTCTCGCCGGTTGACCCGAAGACCAGCGCCATACCGTATAGAAGTACTGCCGACGCTACAGCGCCGAGCAGGAGGTATTTAATCGCCGCCTCGGTGGATTTCTTGTCTTTAAGTAGACTCACCAGCACATAGAGCGATACGCTGGCAAGCTCTAAAGCTACATAGATGGTAATCAAGTCGGTGGCTGACGCCATCAGTATCATGCCCAATGTTGAGAGTAAAATCAGGGCGTAGTACTCGCTCTTAAAGTTGGCGAACTTATTTTCATAATCGCTGGAGCCAAGGATAACTAAGAAAGCGATGCCGAGGAACAACAGCTTGAAGAACACGGCAAAACTGTCCGCCGCCACCATATTATTGAATAGGGCGGAACCGTCGCTGCCGCTCATCAATGCGGCGAACACTCCGGCAACGATAATCCCCGCCAGGCTCAAATATTTGGTGATGCTTTTTTGCTGGACAAATAAGTCAAGAAGTATCACCAGCACGGCGGTGGCTGCCAGAGTTATCTCCGGTTTAAACAGTTCCAGATTCAAGTACCGCTCTCCTTGTTGATAGTTTAACCGCCAATCAGCTTAACGATTGGCTCGATGCCGACTTTAAATACGTCCGTTAAAACGGCGGGGTAAATACCCACCAGCATTATCACCGCCACCAGCGCGAACATGTAGAATCTCTCCAGCCCGTCGGCGTCTTTAACTTTGTTGAATTCCTTTTTCACCGGGCCGTGGAAAGCCTGTTGCAGCATCCACAGGATGTAGCCCGCGGTGAGGACGACGCCGATGATGGCGATAATTGTGTAAACGTTAAGGTGGGCGACGACGTTACTGGTGTAGCTGCCCAGGAACACGAGGAACTCGGCAGCAAAACCGCTGGTGGTGGGCAGACCTAATGACGCCAGCCCGGCGATGACAAAGACCACCATGATAATCGGTATCTGCTTGGCCAGGCCGCCCAGCTTGGTCAGGTCGCGAACTTCCACATTGTGGATAATCAAGCCCGCCATGGCAAACAGCAGGCCGGTGACAATGCCGTGGCTGAACATCTGTAAGGACGCGCCGGTCAAACTAACTTCGCCTAAAGCGAAGATGCCCAGCAACACATAGCCCATGTGGCTGATGCTGCTGTACGCAATCATCCGCTTGATGTCTTTTTGCATTAAAGTGACCGCCGCGCCGTAAATAATGCCGATGAGTGCCAGTATAATGAGAATCTGGGCGTATTCCTGCGCCTGGGAGGGGAACATACTCACACAGAGCCGAATCATGCCGTAGCCGCCCATTTTAATAAGCACACCGGCCAGCATCACACTGACGGCGGTGGGGGCGTCCGTATGCGCGTCCGGCAACCACGTGTGCAATGGGAACATCGGCAGCTTCACGGCAAACCCGATGAACAGCAGCCAGAATATCGCCGCCGCCGGCATTGCCGCCTGCACCATGCCCAGTCCGCCGTTGGCGATGTCCACCATGCTTAAACTACCGGTAGTGAAATACAAACTCAAAATACCCGCCAGCATAAAGGCGCTGCCGAGCAATGTGTAAATAACATACTTGGTGGCGCTGTAGCCCTTCCTCCCGGAACCCCAGACGGATATCAGGAAGTACATCGGGATGACCTCTATTTCCCACATGATGAAGAACAGCAGCAAATCGAGTGATACAAACACGCCGATGATGCTGGTTTCCAGCAACAGCAGCCAGGCGAAGAACTCGCGCGGGCGGGACGTGACTTTCCACGATATCAGCACCGCCAGGAATCCGAGGAAGGTCGTCAATAGCATTAGCGGCAGGCTTAACCCGTCCACCCCCAGGTGGTAATAAGAGTTAAGCGGTGAAATCCAGAGGTAGCTTTCCTCGAACTGGATGCCACCCGCCGTCCGGTCGAAAGCGACAAACAGGTATATCGCCAGCGCCAGGGGTATAGCGGTAAACACCGCCGCCAGCCATTTGTAGAGCTTTTCGTCCTTGCCCTTTATCAGGGCGATGACGATGGCTCCTGCCGCCGGCAGGAAGAGTATCGTTGATAACCAGTTAAAGTCCAACTAAATTACATCCCCCATATCAATACACAAACTGTGATTATCACCAGCCCTATGCCGATGAAAATACCGTATAATTGAAGCTGCCCCGTCTGCGCCTGCCTTATCGCTTTGCCGCCCCGCACCACTACTGCGGCCGTACCGTTAACCGCCCCATCCACACCCTTTTCATCGAACAACTTAAAGCCAGTGAACAAGCCCTTCATCAGGCCTATCTTAACGATGACGTTTTCGTAAAGCTCGTCGAAGTAATACTTATCGCGGACCACATCATAAACCGGCCCGAAGAACTTGCCGATGGACTTGGCGGTAATCCATTTCTTGATATAAATTACATATGCGGCAAAGATACCGAATAAAGCGATAAGCAGTGAAATCAATGGCAGCGGCACGCCGTTAACGGTATGGGTAAAGATGTTAAAGACAGCCATAAAGCCGTGCCCCGCCTCCGCCTCGTGCCCCATAAAGGAGCTGAAGCCGCCGGTGACGTTCCACCACCCAACGCCTATCGCCAGCAAAGCGAGGAAGACCAGCGGCGCTACCATCACCCAAGGTGATTCGTGGGTATGGGCATATTTTTTATCCGCCGCCGGGTCGCCGCCCTTATATTCGCCGTGGAAGGTCATAAAGATGGCGCGGAACATATAAAACGCCGTCAGGAATACAGTTATCATCGCCAGCCAGAACAGTACCGGCTGACTGGTAAACGCTGTAGCTAAAATTTCATCCTTGCTCCAGAATCCCGCCAACGGCCAGATGCCCGCCAGACTTAAGGAGCCGATGAGGAAGGTGACGTACGTCCAGGGCATTGTCTTGCGCAACCCGCCCATCTGGCGCATGTCGAATGTGCCGGTGGCGTGGTTAACGCTGCCCGCCGCCATGAACAGTAGCGACTTAAAGAAAGCATGCGTGAACAGGTGGAACATGCCTACCGCCACCGCCGCTTTAGCAATAATGATTATTTCCTCGCCGCTTCCCATGAGCGCCCCGCTGTTTATCTCCGCGGCTATTGCCCAGCCTGCCGCCCCCAGCCCCAGCATCATGTAGCCAATCTGGCTGATGGTGGAGTAAGCCAGCACGCGCTTGATGTCGTTAGCCACCAGCCCCATCGTCGCCGCAAAGATGGCGGTAAACCCGCCGATAATCGCCACGATTCTGATGGCTTCCGGCGAGAAGACAAACATCGGCATCGTGCGCGCTACCAAAAAGACGCCGGCGCAGACCATCGTCGCCGAATGTATCAGGGCGCTGACGGGCGTTGGGCCTTCCATGGCATCCGGCAGCCAGACGTGCAGCGGGAACTGCGCGCTCTTGCCGATGGCTCCGCCGAACAGCCCGATACAGGCCCAGGTCAACGCCGAACCGCCCAGCACGCCGGCTACCGCCAGGCTATGCAGTTGTGCGATATCAAATGTATGCGTGTTGAAATAGAGTATTAAAATCCCCGCCAGGAACCCGAAGTCGCCAAGGCGCGTGACGATAAATGCTTTCTTGGCAGCGTTGGCGGCCGACGGTTTGTGGAACCAGAATCCGATGAGCAGGTAGGAGCAAAGCCCCACCATCTCCCAGAAGACGAAGGTGAACAGCAGGTTGTCGGCCAGCACCAGCCCCAGCATGGAGAAGGTGAACAGCGACATGAACGTGTAGTATCGGTAGTAACCCGCCTCGTCGTGGTGCATGTAGCCCAGCGAATATATCTGCACCATCAAACTCACGACGGAGACGACGACTACCATTAACGCAGAAAGCTGGTCCATCATAATGCCGATGTGGAAATTGAATGTGCCGATGCTTATCCAGTTAACGTCCGGGACGGCTATCAAGTGTTCGGAGTTAGTCGCTACGGATATCAGCGCCCAGACGGAAAATACCGCCGCCAGTCCTATCGCCCCGATGGTTACATAACCGTAAACCGGGCTCTTGCGGTTAACGAACAGTCGCAGTATCAGCCCGTTGACGATGAATGCGCCAAGCGGCAGCAGCATTATTGCCCAGACTAGCTGATAGGGTATCATAGCTTTCTTAAAATATCCTTAATCACGTGTTCTTTATCCTGCGGCACCATCACTTTATAAGGGCCGGTGGCTTGCTTGCCGGGCAGTCCCTTTTGCGGCATAACCCGCGTCGGAATGCCTTCGCCCTCGAAGCATTCCTTCCATGCCTCGGCGATGACCAGCGTTTTCGCTTTCTTAACTTCTACCCACATATGTTTACCATTTCAGTAAATTTATATTGTCTATATCAATATCCTTGTAGTGTCTGAAAATCGCCAGTATTATTGCCAGCCCCACCGCCACTTCCGCCGCCGCTACAACCATCACAAAGATGGCAAAGACCTGCCCGGTCAACAGCTGCGGCACAATGTAAGAGGAGAACGCTACCAAAGTGATATTCACCGCATTCAGCATCAGCTCGATGCACATTAAGATGATTACCGCGTTACGCCGCGTCAAGGCTCCGTAAAGCCCGATGCAGAACAGCACCGCCGATAGGACTAGATAATGCGTCAGTCCAATCACTTCTTGTTCTCCTTATTTCCCGGGTTCTCTCGTGTAATAACTATTGCGCCCAGTATCGCTGCCAGCAATAGCGTCGCCCCGATAAGCACCGGCAATATATAGCCATTCTCACTGAAGAGTTGCGTCGCCAGCGGCGCGGTGGTATCGGTCAGCGGCTCCTGCATTGAAATGCTCCACGTACTGGTAGTGACGGCGTAAATCAATATCCCCAATAACGCCGCCCCCACAATGACCGCCGGTATTCTCAACTTGTTGGATGGATTGCCCGTTTGCATGCCTCCCCGCGTCATCATCACCGCTAAAATAATCAGCACGGATATCGCGCCTACATACACTAAAATCTGCACCGCTGCCAAAAAGTCGGCGCTTAAGGTGATGTATATCCCCGCTACCCCGATAAAGCACAGGATGAGCAGTAAAGCGGCTCGGAAAACGTTGCGCAGGAAGACGACGGCGAGCGCCGCCCCTACGATTACCACCGCCATTATCCAGAAAGCCGCTGCCTGTCCCATTATTTCCTCTTCTCCGTTGCTTTTTCTATCAATAGCGTCTGCTTGGGCAGTTTCTTAGCTATATCAGGATGGAAGTATCCGCTGGCGGGCCTTTGCGGGCTTTCCTTGAGCTCGTCATTGGTCTGTACGAATTCACCCCGGCGGTATTTTGCTTTTTCAAACGAATACCCCAGGTAAAGCGCATCGTAAGGGCAGGCTTCTACGCACAGCCCGCACATAATGCAGTAGCCCGTGTCCACGCGGTACGTTTCCACTTTATACTTGTTATCTGCCATGTCTGTAGACGTTACTATTTCGATAACGCCCTGCGGGCATGCTTTAGCGCACGTCGCGCAGCCGGTGCATTTTTCCCGGTCCCATATCAGCTCGTTGCCGCGGCTGCGCCGCGAGATGTTGAGCCGCTGTTCCGGGTACTGCGACGTCGAGGGACGGCGGAAGATGTGGAGGATGGTTACCGCCAATCCTTTGAGCATGCCGATGCCGAAAAACTTAAACTGCAACTTTGCCCCACCCCGGTTTAAACATTTTTGTGCCAACTCCTATAGCTATTACCGCGACGGCGATGTTAACGCCGACGAATATCCACTGTGAAATGTCCGGCCAGACCAGGACTTCTATGGCGCTGACGAACAGGTTGATTACCGCCGCCGGGAAGAGGAACTTCCACGCCAACGCCATCAACTGGTCGATGCGCACGCGCGGCAGCGTCGCTCTTGTCCAGACCATCACGAAGAACACGATGATTGTTTTTATAATGAACCACAGCCAGGGCGGCAGCCATGGGCCGCGCCAGCCGCTTAAGAAAATGGTGGTGATAATGGCGGACATTGCAATCGCCTCGGCGTACTCCACCAGGTAGAACATAGCGAACTTCATGCCGGAATACTCGGTATGGAAGCCGGCCGTCAACTCCGAGTCCGCCTCCATCAGGTCAAAGGGGCTACGGTTGATTTCGGCGCTGGCGGCGATGAAGAAAATCAGGAAGCCCAGCGGCTGTACTAAAATGAATGGTATGTCCTGCGCGTCAACTATAGCGCCGGTGGACAGCGAACCGGTGAAGATAACTACGCCGATAATCGCCAAAACCATGGGGATTTCGTAGCTGACTACGGCGGCAACGTTACGCATCGCCCCCAACAGCGAATATTTGTTGCCCGAGCCCCACCCCGCCATAAAGACGCCTACGGTGGATATCGAACTCACCGCCACGATGAATAAAATGCCGATGTTCAGGTCGGTTAACAGCGCCCCGTTCTGGAAGGGTATCACCGCGAATATCAACAGCACCGGCGTAAATGCTATTACCGGCGCCAGCCAGTGAACGATTTTATCCGCCACGTTGGGCACGATGTTTTCTTTAAGCAGCACCTTTAGGGCGTCGGCCACCGGCTGTAAAAGCCCGAAGGGGCCCGTGCGGTTGGGGCCGTAACGCAGCTGCATCCTGCCCATACCGCGCCGCTCGATGTAAATGGCGCCCATCACCATCACCAGCACAAAAACAATGATGACGACGGTGTAAAACAGCCAGTGCCACCAGTAGCCGCCCGGCCAGTCTGCTGGTACTGCTTGCGCGGCGTAACTAACGGCGTTCACTATCGGTCAACCTCTCCCATCGTAATATCAATACTCCCGAAAATCACGATTAAGTCAGCAATCTTCCAGCCCTTGACCATCTGCCGCAAAGCCGTCAGGTTAATAAAACTGGTGGAGCGGATGTGGCACCGGTAAGGCGCTATAGAGTTGTCTGACACAAGATAGAAACCTAATTCGCCCTTGGGGCCTTCAATATGCCCGTAAGCCTCGCCGGCCGGCGGACGGATAATCTGTGGCACTTTAGCGCGGAAAGGCCCGCCCGGAACTTTCTTTATCGCCTGGTCGATGATGTGCAGGCTTTGCTTCATTTCTTCCATGCGCACACGGTAGCGGTCGTAGCAGTCACCGTTTTCGGCGGTTGGAATATCGAATTCAAAACGGTCGTAAACGGAATAGGGGTCGTCCTTGCGCAGGTCGCGCTTGATGCCGCTGGCGCGTGCCAACGGGCCGCTGATGCCGCAGTTGAGAGCTACATCTTTAGGCAAAACGCCCACGCCCTGCGCGCGGGCAATTAAAATTTCGTTTTGCTTTAAGAAAAATTCAAATTCGTTGATAAATTTATGGAGCTGCGGCACGAACTTTTCCAGCGCCGGTAGAAACTCGTCGGGCAAGTCCTGGCTGACGCCCCCGATGCGGATGTAGTTGTGCAGCACGCGCTGTCCGCAGAGCATTTCAAAAAGGTCGTAGAGTTTTTCCCGCTCGTTCCAGAGGTAGAAGAACGGCGTGCCCAGCGCTCCGGCGTCATTAAGCATTGAGCCTACCGCCAGACAGTGGTTGGCGATGCGTATCATCTCGGCGGTAATCACGCGGATGTATTCGCCGCGTTCCGGAACTCTAATCTTTGCCAGCTTTTCCACAGCCACACAGTAAGCCAGATTGTTGCCCATGGCTGAAGCGTAATCCAGCCTGTCCGTCAAGGGGATACAGCCGGTGTAGGTGCGCTCCTCCATCAGCTTTTCAATGCCGCGGTGTAAATAGCCGAACATCGGCTCAATATCCAGGACGACTTCGCCGTCCAGCGTTACCCTCATGCGGTAAACGCCGTGGGTGCTGGGGTGCAGTGGCCCCATGTTCAGCACAAACGGTTCGGTCTGCAGGCTTATTTCCTGCGTGGTTGTCACTTGTTCCAGTCCTTTCGCAATGGGTGCCCGTCAAAGCCTTCCCACAGGAAGACGCGCTTCATGTTCGGGTGTCCTTTAAACGTAATGCCCATGAGGTCGTAAACTTCGCGCTCTTGCCAGTCCGCCCCCTGGTAAATCCCCGCCAGCGACGGTACGGTAGGCCGGTTGCGCGTTTCACAGCGGGTCTTGAGGGTGACGGAGCGGTTATATTCCGTGGAGGTCATCATGTAAACGACCTCGAAGTAATCGTAATAGTCAATGGCGGTGATGTAGTTAATATAATCGAACTTCAGCCCGTCGGCGGTTTTGAGGTATTCCGTCACCGCCGGCAGGGAGGCGCTTTTGACCAGCACGCTGTCCGCCCCGGCTTCTTTTACAGCGTCGGGGAACTCGGCGCTTAACTTGCTGACTATTTCCTTGGCGGAAAGGGCTGTAGTCATTTCTTTTTATCTTTCTTTAGGGGATTCGGTAATTCATTCAAAGGGTTTGGTAATTCACTCAAATCCGGTACGGCTTTGGCTCGGCCGATTTTCTTCTGTAATTGCTGGATGCCGTAAAGCAAGGCTTCCGGTCGCGGCGGACAGCCGGGAACATAAACGTCCACCGGGATAATTTTGTTGTAGCCGGGGACGACGTTATAACCGGAACGGAAGATGCCACCGCTGATGCCGCAGGCGCCCATGGCGATTACCCATTTGGGCTCGGCCATCTGGTTGTAGATGCGTCTGACGTTCGGCGCCATTTTCCATGTAAGAGTTCCGGCGGTTATGAGCAGGTCGGCCTGACGCGGTGATGCGCGCATAATTTCCATCCCGAACCGCGAGCCGTCGAAGCGGGGCGCTAAAGTCGCCATCCACTCCATGCCGCAGCAGGCGGGGTAGCATATCGCCGTCCACAATGAAGAGCGGCGCGCCCAGTCAATTACCCAGTCCAGCGACGTTAAAACAATATTGCGTTTTAGGTCTGCGTCAATCCAGTCAGCGGGGTCGGGAATCGATTTCTTGGTGGACGCCTTCATCTGCTCGATTATCTTGCCTTCGTCGCAATCGAGCTGGTATGAATCGTAGATATATTCTTTGTTCTCGTCTATTTCCATTCCAGAGCCTTCTTTTTCCAGGCGTAAACATAGCCGACCAGTAATATGCCGACCATTATTAAAACAACATAAAGGCTGAACGTCCCGAGCTGCTTTAACTGCACCGCCCAGGGGTAGAGGAATACCACCAACACATCCAGCGCAAGGAATACCAAAGCGTAAAAGTAGTAGCGGAAGTTAAACTGCACCCACGTCTTGCCGATGGTCTCCATGCCGCATTCAAAGATGGAGTTTTTTATGGAATTTGGATTGCTGGGGATTACTTTTAGGTACTTTAAAATAATAGGCAGGACAATCATCACCAGCGAAAAAAGAATGGCGACGATAAGGAACAGCCCGATTAATCCGTAACTAGCTAGCAAATGGACCTCTGAATATCTGGAAAAATTATCTGCTTATTCTGCATGCCCGTGAAGCTGATTACAGCTTAAAAGCACTGAAAAAGTATAGCATAAATTTTTTTATAAATGCAAACCCAAAGCTTCCTGAACTGCCATTCCAGCTTCATCATGAGCTTGCCGAATGAAGCAGGCTGGAATCCATTTTTCTTTACCCGTTATTTTTAGAATAAGCGTGTACTTTATTAAAGATATCTTCGTTTTCTTTTCGAGTCGTCCTTTTTCTCTTTACGCGCCTTTTTCAAAAACGCCTCGATTTCATCCAAATGCATCTTGCGGTGCTGGGAACGGTACAGCCTTGACTCATCGCCGAGCTTTTCTATTTCGGCTAAAAACACTGGGTCGGATTCAGCTAATTGCCCGTCCACCGATTCCGCCCATCCGACGGCCATATTAGCCGCAACTCGTGGCGGCAGCGCAATCAGGAAGGGCAGCATCGTATCGTTCGGCATTAATTCCTTGTCAAAGGTTTCCCAGTTTATTGGTGTGGCTTTGACCTCGCCGCAGGCTTTCCACTGACGCATCTTCAACAGCGTCCACAGGTCCCAGTAGGCGATGTGCGCCAGCATTACGGCTATCGTCCAGCCTTCTTCATATATCACGAGCTGCAGTTCCTCATCGCTGATTTCGTCAACGATTTTCTTCAATCTTGCCCGCTCGCGGTTGTTATCTATTTCCCACTGTCTTTCCATTTTCTCGTTTCTCCTGTTATTCTTTTCTCATGCCTTCCGGGAACCATTCGTATGAGCCCACACGGCAGTATTCCTTAAAGCCCATCCGTTTATATACCGGCTCGCCCATATTGGACGCCTGTAAAATCCCCACCCTGTATCCCAACTCCCGTCCATCTTTAAGGGCTTTTTGCGTCACGGCAAAAGCCGCGCCCCGTTTACGGAACTCCGGCAGCGTCGCCACGAAGTATATGCCCACGACCCCCGCGGCCAAAAAGTAGCCGGAGGTTGACGCCGGCTGGCCGTCTACTAGACCAAGATAATACTTCACCGGCTGGTTGTATTTTATATATCTCTGCATCAGTTCCAGGAAAATCGGCTCGATTTCCGGCGGCGGCCCGAAAGCTACGCGCACGATGTGGCACCATTCCTTGAGCGTCTCCTCATCCTTCGCCTCGATGATTTCCAATCCTTCCGGTATTGGCTCGTTCTCGTTCATGTTATGCAGGTCAATAGCCATACCGGCGCCGTCGCCCCGGGTGGTAAAGCCATGCGCTTTAAGTTTTTCGCCGATGTCCGCCGGACGCGTCTCCGGCCCGATGTACCACTGCAGGGGCACCTTTTTCGCCTTGCCTCTCTCCTTAAACTTTTCAATCGTCTTGTCTGCATCCTCCGGCTTCAGGTTCGTGTGGAACGCCGCATTGCAGGGCGGGAAGTGCAGGTCCGTTAACACCCAGTCCACGCCGTCCCCGCTATAGGTCTCCGCCCCCTTCCATCCGTGGCTGAAAGGCGTCAAATCGTAGCAGTTTTCCATAATGGCATTAGCTAAAGCATCTGGCGATAAATCGGTTAGAATTTTGTCCATAAAGTCTCTCACATAACAATAACGGGATTACTTTTCTACGGGGAAGTTCACTTACTGATGATAATTGATGTGGCGGCTTATTTCAATAACCCGTATTTCCTGGCTATCTTTTCTAAGCCCGGCATGGACTTCTCCAGCAGTTCGTCGGTCACGCAATAAACCAGGCGGAAATAGCCCCGGATGCCAAAGGCCACACCGGGCACTGTTAAAACGTGGTGGTCCTTTTGCAGTTCGTGAACAAAGGCAATATCGTCCGCGATGGGGCACTTGGGGAAAATATAAAAAGCCCCCTGCGGCTTATTGACCGTATAGCCCATGCGCTTTAGGTTGTTGTACATAAAGTCGCGTTTACGCTGGTAATCCTCGACCGGTATCGTTACATCCTGAATCTTCGTCACTACGTTCTGCATGAAAGCCGGCGCGTTAATGAAACCCAGCACCCGCGTGCAGAAGACGAAGCCCTTCATCATGGCGTCGTGGTCCTCGCAGTCCGGGTGCAGAGCAAGATAGCCGATACGCTCGCCGGGGATGGAGAGGTCTTTGGAGTGCGACGTGCCGATGATGCTGTGCTTATGGAACTGCAGCGGCGAAGGATACTTCAGCCCGTCGTAGATTATCTTTTTATATGGCTCGTCGCTGACGAGGAATATCTGCGTGCTGTACTCCTTTTCTTTTTTACGCAGCAGGTCGCAAAGTTTCGTTAACATTTCAGGGCTGTAAACGACGCCGGTGGGATTGTTGGGCGAGTTAATGAGTACCGCCCGCGTCCTTTTGTTAAGCGTCTTTTCTAAAATATCCCAGCGGGGTAAAAAGTTTTCGTCGCAATCGACGGGCCTGACGACACCGTCGTGGTTTTCTATGTAGTTAAAATAGTCCACGAACCACGGCACAAAGACGATTACCTCGTCGCCGGGGTCGAGGATAGTCTTGAAGGCGACGTTCATTGCCCCGGCCGCCCCTACCGACATTATAATGTCATTCTCGGAAAGGTTGATGCCCGTTTCTTTGGTTAACTGCTTGGCGACGGCCGCCCGCGTTTCTGGGTAACCAGCATTCACCATATAGCCGTGCATCCCCTTGAAAGGATGATCCGCCAGGCGTTTTATCTCGGCTTTGAATTCCGGCGGCGGTTCCATCACCGGGTTGCCCAGAGAAAGGTCATAGACGTTTTCTTCGCCGAACTGCTTCTTCATGGCGATGCCCTCTTCGAACATCCGCCTTATCCACGAGCCCAGCTCCATGCCCTTTTTAGTTCGTTCCGATACGGACACCTTCGATTTCCTTTCTGCCCAGGGCAAATGCCTTAAGGTTAATTTCCCTGATTGGTTCGGGCAGGCGCTGTGAAATGCTTTCCCGCCAGAACTTGTCGTCCAGCGGCGCAAAGGCGGCAAAACAGCCCAGCATAAAAATATTGAGTGTTCTTACGTTGCCCAGGTCTTTTACTTTTTGATTGCCGTCAATTAAATATATCTTGTCGGTGCGTCTTTTCAGTGCCGCCACTAATTCATCGTCGGAGGGGTATTTTTCTTTTCCCAGGCTGACCGATGGTGGCGGTTGTTCGTATTTATTGATGATGACTACAGCGTCTTTTTTAAGATAATGGCTCCACCGCGCCGCCTCCAGTTTTTCAAAAGCGAGCATCAAGTCAACCTGCCCCTCTTTAATCAGGGGCGACCACACCTTTTCCGCCAGCCGTATGTGGCTGACGACGCTGCCGCCGCGCTGCGCCATGCCCAGCGTATCCGTCTTCTTAACGTCGTAGCCGGCGGCAATAGCCGTTTCGCCGATAATGTCCGAGGCGAGGACGACGCCTTGTCCCCCCACCCCGGTGATTAATATATCCATGCTCTTTTTCATGCGCTTATCGCCTTCTGCGGGCAGAGTTGTTCGCAAAGACCGCAAATGTCCCCGGCGCACAGTGTCGGCTCGATGAATACCTGCCCGTTGGCGCTCTGTATCGCCGGGCAGCCCAGCTTAAGGCAGATGCCGCACTGCGTGCATTTTTCCACGTCTATCTTGCGCGGGTTTTGGCGCTTCTTTACCTGCACGGCGCATGCACCCCGCACGATGATGACTGATAGCTCGTCTTTGTCTATCGAATCGCGCAGGCCCGTCCGCAACGCTTTAAGGTCGAAGGCGTTGATAACCTTTAAGTCCTTAACGCCGATGCCTTTGCACAGGCTCTCTATATCCACGGTATAGGTTTCCTTGCCCTGCGCCGAGACGCCGGTGCCCGGGTGTTCCTGGTGGCCGGTCATTGCAGTAGTGTGATTATCTAAAATCAAAATGGTGATATGTCCTTGGTTATAAACGGCGTTCACCAGTCCGGTGATGCCGCTGTGCATAAATGTAGAGTCGCCGATGACCGCTACAACCTTGCTCTTGACCCCCGCCTTTTCCATGCCCAACGCTTGCCCGATGCCCGCGCCCATACAGGCCGTTGTGTCCAGCACGTTATGAGGCGGGTATGCTCCCAGCGTGTAGCACCCGATGTCTCCGGTGATAATCAGCTTGGGTTCCTGTGGTGTGCTGCTTTCCGCCAGCTTGGTGCGCTGTCCCACCGTGTTCAGCGTGTAGTAAATGCCCGTGTGGGGACAGCCGGGGCAAAGCAGGGGAGGACGCTTGGGGAGGCCTTCGGCGGGAGGCAGCACTACTGACTTTTCCGATTCCGGTATCAGCCCGGCGCCGATGCTGCTCTCGGTCACGATGCGCGTATTGAGTTCGCCCACAATGGGGAAAATTTCCTTGCCGCTGACCTTTATGCCCATCGCCTTGATGTTGTCCTGTAAGAACGGGTCTAATTCCTCAATAACGATTAGGTTTTCCACTTTGGCGGCAAAGCTTTTTATCATTTTCTGTGGCAGTGGCCAGGTCATTGCCAGCTTTAGGAAGGACGCCTCCGGGAAGGCTTCTCTGGCATATTGATAGGCTACCCCGCTGGTCACAATGCCGATTTTCTTCTTATTCCAGATAACCTGGTTCATCGGGAAGGTCTCGCAGTACCGCGCCAGCTTTATCATTCGTTCTTCCACCTTGGTGTGGCGCGGCAGGGCGTTGACTGGCAGCATAATGTATTTTTGCGGATTATACAAAAAAGCCGGTTGTAAATTTTTTACAACGCGGATTTTATCAGCGTTGACTACGCTCTTGGAGTGCGCGATGCGTGTAGTCGTTCTGAAAAGTACCGGCGTATCGAATTCCTCGCTGATGTCGAAGGCGTAGTTCATTAAATCGTAAACGTCCTGGCTGTCGCTCGGCTCCAGCATCGGCACTTTAGCCAGACGGGCGTAGTGGCGGTTGTCCTGTTCATTTTGCGAGCTGTGTATCTGCGGGTCGTCGGCGCTGATGACTACCAGCCCCCCGATTACACCCGTGATAGACGCCGCCATAAACGGGTCGGCGGCAACGTTGAGCCCCACCATTTTCATCGAGACCATTGTCCGCGCACCGGTATAGGACGCCCCCATTCCCACTTCCATCGCCACCTTTTCGTTGGTGGACCACTCGGCGTAAATGTCCTTAAAGCGCGCCAGGTTTTCCAGTATCTCGGTCGAGGGGGTGCCGGGGTATGCGCAGGCCACCTGTACGCCGGCGTGGTAGGCACCCAGCGCCAGGGCTTCGTTCCCCGATAGCAACTGCAAAGTATTTTCCATTATTTATCACGCATTACGCTATATAGTATCTGATATTATACATAAAGACGCAATATATTGTCAAAAATGATGTGCATAAACACATCATTTCACTGACATTCCTTTAAATTCTACCATATTCAGCGTTTACCCGACAATTTTTGCGCAATTTAACGCTTTCATTGGGTGGCAAGTTGTACTATAATTTCAGGGACGTTTAGTTGGGAGGGAAAAATTGACGCAGCCCAACGCACCTATCAAGTACTTCGCCTACGCCAGCAACTTGAATAAGCAGCGTATGAAGGAAAACTGCTCGGACGCCGTGCCGCGTTTTAAAGCGGTTCTGCCCAACTACCGGCTTTTCTTCACCGGCTGGTCGCGGGAATGGCATGGCGGCAAGGCGATGATAAAACCCTTCCGGGGGGAAAAGGTGAGGGGCGCTATCTATGAAGTCACCGACGCCTGTTTGCGTAAACTCGATAGGTTCGAGCCCGGTTACGTCCGCATCAATATCACCGTCTTTGATGAAGACAACGAGCCCCACCAGGCGGTCACCTACATTAAAACCGGCCAGCTTGACGAGTCCATGCCGTCTAAAGAATATGCGGCAATCATCAAGCAGGGCTACCGCGATTGGGCTATCGGTTAGCCGTTGTTTTTACTGCTCCTCCGTTTGAATAGAGCCTCATCTTTAAGGTATTATTGTTGGTTGGTATCTACAATATTGGGGTGAATTTTAATGACTGTAAAAAAGTACGATATTAAAGACCTGTCATTAGCTGAAGTTGGGCGTCAGCGCATTGAATGGGCGGCACGTGAGATGCCCGTGCTGGCGTTGATACGCCAACGCTTTGAAAAGGAAAAGCCGTTAAAGGGTGTACGTATTTCCGGCTGCCTGCACATCACTACCGAGACGGCTAACCTGGGACTGACACTTCAAGCGGGCGGCGCCGATTTAGTTTTATGCGCCTCCAATCCCCTCTCCACCCAGGACGATGTTGCTGCGGCGCTGGTGGAATATGGCATACCTACCTTCGCCATCAAGGGCGAGGATAATGATACTTATTATAAACACGTGATTTCTGCTTTAGAGCATAAGCCCAACCTGACCATTGACGATGGCGCTGATTTGGTTACCACCATGCACACCAAGCGTAAGGAGCTTTTAGAGAACGTCATCGGCGGCAGTGAGGAAACCACCACCGGCGTTATCCGCCTGCGCGCCATGTACGCCGATAAAAAACTTAAATACCCCCTCGTTGCTGTGAATGACGCTGATACCAAGCACCTCTTCGACAACAGGTACGGCACCGGCCAGAGCACCATTGACGGCATTACCCGCGCCACCAACATCCTCTGGGCGGGCAAAAAAGTGGTCGTCTGCGGCTACGGCTGGACGGGCCGCGGCGTCGCTTTAAGGGCTAAGGGGTTTGGCTCGCATGTTATCGTTATCGAAGTCGAGCCGGTGCGCGCTTTAGAAGCTGTCATGGAAGGCTACCAGGCCATGCCGCTTTTAGAAGCCGCCAAAATCGGCGACATTTTTATCACCGTCACCGGCGATAAGAATGTCATTGATAAAAAACACTTCGAGGTCATGAAGGACGGGGCTATCATGGCGAACAGCGGCCACTTCAATGCCGAGATTAACATTCCCGCTTTAGAAAAATTGAGCAAGAAGAAGCGAACCATCCGCACCTACGTTGAAGAATACACCTTAAAAGATGGACGCTGCCTCTATCTCCTGGGTGAAGGCAGGCTCATCAACTTGGCGGCGGCGGAAGGCCACCCCGCCAGCGTTATGGATATGTCCTTCGCCAACCAGGCATTGTGCATGGAATATCTCGTTAAGAACAAGGGTAAATTAGAGGTTAAAGTCCACCGCGTTCCGGAAGATATTGATAAAGAGGTTGCGCGCCTTAAGCTTAAAGCCATGGGAGTTGCCATTGACACGCTGACCGCCGAGCAGCGCAAGTATTTAACCAGTTGGGAGGAGGGGACGTAAATGTCTAACAATTTTACCGACTCGCTGAATTATAAATTCACTTCGGAATCCGTCACCGAAGGGCACCCGGATAAAATCTGCGACCAGGTGGCGGACGCTATACTGGACGAAATTTTAAAGAAAGACCCCTACGGTCGCGTCGCCTGTGAGGTCGCTACCACTGTCGGACTTGTGATGGTGCTGGGTGAAATCACCACCAAAACCTACGTTGATGTTCCGGGCATCGTCAAAAACGTCGTGAAGGAAGTCGGCTACACTAAACCCGAGTACGGTTTTGATTATCAGTCGATGGGCGTTATGACCTCGATTAAAGAACAGTCGTCCGATATTGATATGGGCGTCAGCCAGTCGCTGGAAGCCAAAGGTAAAAAGAAAGCCGATAGCCTAGACGCCATGGGTGCTGGCGACCAGGGCATGATGGTCGGCTTTGCCTGCAACGAGACGCCGGAGCTTATGCCCCTCACCACCTCCTTAGCCCATAAGCTTGCCCAGCAACTTGCTAGAGTGCGTAAGAACGGCACGCTTAAATACCTCCGCCCCGACGGCAAGTCGCAGGTGACGGTGGAGTATTCCAGGGGCGTCCCCAAACGCGTAGACAATATCGTTATCGGCGCCCAGCACGACCCCAACATCTCCCAGTCTAAGATTGAAAAAGATATCATCACTCACGTGATTAAGCCGATTGTTCCGGCTAAATATATTGACAATAAGACGGATTTTTACGTAAACGCCACCGGGCGCTTTGTCATCGGCGGGCCGGTGTCCGATACCGGCTGCACGGGACGTAAAATCATCGTGGATACCTATGGCGGCGTCGCCCGGCACGGCGGTGGTTCTTTCTCCGGCAAAGACCCCACCAAGGTTGACCGCTCCGCCGCTTACATGGGGCGCTACATCGCCAAGAACGTCGTTACCGCCGGTTTGGCTGATAGGCTGGAAATCCAGATTGCCTACGTCATCGGTAAAGCCCACCCGCTTTCCGTTTCCATCGAGACCTTCGAGACGGAAAAGGTACCGGCGCAGTTAATACTTAACCTGATTGATAAGCACTTCGACCTGCGCCCCGCCGCCATTATCAATTACTTTAAACTCCGTCGCCCCATTTACCGCCAGGTCTCCGTTTACGGCCACTTCGGCCGCCCGGATTTAGACCTCCCCTGGGAAAAAACCGATAAAGCGGCGATACTCAAAAAAGAGGGGTTTAGGAAGTAGGGGAGGACTCATTACTAATTGATACTTAACCTGAAGGGAGTTTTTTAATGCCAACCCAGTTAAATAACGAAGAAATACAGAAAAAAGCCCAGAAGCGCGTTGACGACCTAAAGGCATTTTATTCGCACCTTGCCGTCTATGTGCTCTTCAACATCGCCTTCATTGTCATCTGGGCGGTCACCAGCCCCGGCGGCTATGTATGGTTCATCTGGCCCGTCTGTGGGTGGGGTGTCGCTGTAGCGCTGCATGCCATGTTCGTCTTCTGGTTCCATAAAGACTCGGATTGGGAAAAAGCCTCGGTGGATAAAGAAGTCGCCAAGATAAAGAAACTGATGGAGAAGAAGTAACCAGCCAGTCTTTCTGAAGAAAGGGGTCACTGATGGTTAAGGCTAATCCTATTAAGTTCGGCACCGACGGCTGGCGCGCCCTCATCGCCGAGAGTTTTACCTTTGATAACGTCCGCTACTGCGCGCAGGGCGTCGCCGATTTTCTAAACAAAACCAAGATGGCAAAACGCGGCGTTGTTATCGGCTTCGATACACGCTTTGCCTCCGAGGATTTTGCCGCTGCCGCCGCCGAGGTGCTGGCCGGTAATGGCATTAAAGCGTACCTCACCGCCGATGCCGCCCCAACCCCGGTCATCAGTTACAGCGTGGTGGCCAAAAAAGCCGCCGGCGCTATTATCATCACCGCCAGCCACAACCCCGGCGAATGGAGCGGCTTTAAGTACAAGGATGAAAACGGCTGGAGCGCCTCCGATGAAGTCACCTCGAAAATCGTCACTTACATCAACCGTTCATACACTGCCGGTAGGGTAAAACGCTTGCCGATACTTGAAGCTAAGAAAAAGCGGCTGGTCGTTATGACCGACCTCTGGCCGGATTATTCTAAACAGATTTCCAAGCTGGTTGACATCAAAGCTCTAAAGCGCGCCAAGCTTAAGGTGGTCATCGACCCCATGTACGGCGCGGGTTCCGGCTATCTTAAAAGGATACTCTCCGGCGGCTCGCTAAAAGTCCTGGAAATCCACAGCGAACGTAACCCCCTTTTCCCCCGCATCCACCCCGAACCCATCATGCCGCATCTCAACGAACTGGCGGCGGTCATTAAAAAAAACAAAGCCAACGTCGGACTTGCCACCGACGGCGACGCTGACCGCATGGGCATCGTTGACGAGAAGGGTGACTTCGTCACCCAGCTGCAGGTCTTCGCCTTGCTTTGCCATTATTTCCTTGAAGTCCGCAAAGAACGCGGCGCTATTATCAAAACACTGACCACTACCAGCATGGCCGATAAACTCGGCAAGCTTTATAATGTGCCGGTGCACCAGACTGCCGTCGGGTTCAAATACATCGCTCCGATGATGCAGTCGGAGAATGCCATCATAGGAGGGGAGGAGAGTGGCGGCTACGGCTTCCGCGATCATGTGCTGGAGCGCGACGGCATTTTAGCTAACCTTTTCTTCCTCGACTTCATGGTGAAGACGGGTAAAAACCCGTCCAAACTCTTGAGCGACCTTTATAAGAAAGTCGGACAGCACCACTACCAGCGTATTGACATAAAGTTTCCAGAACTGGAGAGAAAGACGATTATCGGGCGCGTTAAGAATAATCCGCCCAAGACCATTGACGGCGTAAAGGTGGCCAAGTTGGATAAGACCGACGGCTACCGCTTTGTCCTCGTCGACGAAAGCTGGCTGCTGATACGCTTTTCCGGCACCGAGCCCCTCCTGCGCATTTATTGCGAGACCGATTCGCCGGAGCGCGCCATGCGCTTATTGGAAATAGGGAAAAAGATAGCGGGGGTGTGATATGCCTGACATCAACCTCGACGACCAACAGATATACCAAAAGCTTGACCCCGACTCTATGTTGACGCGCATTAAAGAACTGCCTATGCAGTGCAAGCAGGCGTGGGACATGGTAAAGGGCATGGCTTTGCCTCCGGACTATAAAAACGTTAATAAAGTAGTGGTGCTGGGGATGGGTGGCTCGGCTATCGGCGGCGACTTAGTCAGGACGCTTGTTCAAGACGAATCAAAGATTCCCGTCCTCGTCCACCGCGACTACGGCCTACCCGCTTACGTCGACGATAAGACTCTATTGATTGCCTCCAGCTATTCCGGCAATACCGAAGAAACGCTCTCCGCTTTTGAACCAGCTTTGAAAACCGGAGCCAAAAAGCTGGCGATTACCTCCGGCGGCAAACTGGAGACAATGGCGGTGGAGCATAAAGTCCCGGTCTTTAAAATTACGTATCAGTCCCAGCCCCGTGCCGCCCTCGGCTTTAGCTTTATCCCCACCCTCGGCGTCCTCCAAAAGCTCGGTATTATTGCTGATAAGTCGGCGGACGTTGCGGAAGTGGTACAGGTGTTGGAAAAATTGTCAACGAAACTCGACGAAAGATCCACAGTTAAATCCAACCGTGCCAAGCAGCTGGCGCAATGGCTCTTCGGCTCTTTGCCCGTGGTTTACGGTGCGGGTATCGCTGCGGAAGCGGCGCACCGCTGGAAGACCCAGCTTAACGAGAACAGCAAGTGCTGGGCGTTCTACGAAGTCTTCCCGGAACTTAACCACAACGCCACCGTCGGTTTCCCGCTGCCGAAAGAAGTCGCTGCTAAAATCCGCGTCGTCCTGTTACGTTCTCCGAGCTATAACTCGCGCGTCAGGCTTCGTTACGATGTTACCTGCCAGCTTCTTAAGCAAAGCGGCGTTGCTTACGAGTTTGTGGACGGGGAGGGAAAAAGCACGCTGGCGCAAATGGTCAGTCTTGTTTCCTACGGTGACTTTGTTAGCTACTACCTGGCGATGCTTTATAAAGTTGACCCCTCGCCGGTGAAGTTTATCAGCTATATTAAAGAACAATTAGCAAAGAAAAAGTAGGGAATATTATGTATAAATGTTTAGTGCTTCTTTTAGTATTGATACTTGTGTTTTCAATGTTGCTTTCAGGTTGTACTTCCAACGAGACTGACACCACGGCTTTATCTTTATTTGACGCAATAAAGGTAAATCCAGAAATGTATAATGGCCAAACGGTTACATTCACCGGCTACTGGTTTGATGGCTTTGAGATTGTGGTTGTGGCAGAATACCTGGAACCTCAACAATACTGGCCCGGCAATTATCAGCCCGGCGGCATCTTAATCTGGGTTCAGGGAGGATTGCCTGATGAGGTCAGTTCAAAATTGTATTTGCAAGCTGACAACCCCACCGGCTATCCCGCGCATTACGGTAAGGTTGAAGTTACCGGGATACTTGAATACGGCGGCCCTTTCGGGCATATGAATGCCTACCAATACCAACTGCAAATCCAAAGCGCCCGTTGGATTGATTGGACGCCTACCAATGACTAAACTTAAAGTATCCCTACCCCGTATTCCCTTAACGCTTTAGCTTTCGCCTTACCGTTCCCCACGTATTTGTCCAACTCCCGCCAGAACCTGGCGCTGTGGTTGTGTTCACGCGTATGCACCAGTTCATGTAAAACAACGTAGTCGAAAAGCTCCGGCGGCAGCGCCACCAGCTTAAAGTTTAAACTAATATTCCCTTTCGCCGAACAAGAGCCCCAACGCGTTGTTTGATTCCTGATGGATACTCCATTGTAGCTAAAGCCGTGCCGCCTTGCCAGTTCCGCCAGTCTTAAGGTGATTCTCCGGCGCGCTTCCGTCTTGTTGATAGACTTGAAAGCCTCGTTGAAATTTTGTTTACGGTTTTCGTATTCCTGTATTTTTGCTAAATGCTTTTTTATCCACGATTTTTTCTGGTTGACGAACTCCAGCGCCGCCGCAAACGATGTGCGGTAGGGGATTGCCACCCGCACCCCTTTTCCCACCCTCACTGAAACGATGATGCGTCTGGCCCGGTGGCTGTGCTCTAACAGCACCGCCCCTATGCCCTCAACCTGCACGATTTTTGAGTCTGCCATAAAACTATTCTACCTTTTCCCAATAAAAAAGCGCCAGATTTCTGAAAATATCAGTTTAACCTGGCGCTTGATTAACTCTAAATAAAAATTAACGCTTGGTGTACTGCGGCGCTTTGCGGGCTCTCTTGAGGCCGGGCTTCTTGCGCTCTTTGGCGCGGGCGTCCCGGGTCAATAACCCGTTCTGGCGCAGGACCGGCTTATAGCGCTCGTCGGCGCGGACTAATGCGCGGGAGATGCCGTGGGCGATGGCGGCGCTTTGCCCTGTGGTTCCGCCGCCCAGCACTTTAATCACCGCGTTATATTTGCCGCTGCTCTCGGTAGTCACAAACGGCTGGTTGATAACGCGCTGGTGCTCCAGTGTGGGGAAGCGTTCTTCCAGCGGCTTGCCGTCGATGATAATTGTGCCGTTGCCGGACATCAGTTTAACCTGCGCTACGGCAGTCTTGCGTCGGCCCGTCCCATGAAAATAGCTCTGTTTATCCATATCAACCCAATCCCTTTATTTTGATTTCTCGGTTTTTTCTTTATTCGGTTTAGCCGCTTTAGCCTGCGGCATGTTGGGGTATTCCGCCCCGGCGTAAACCTTTAGTTTCTTATACATCTGTGCGCCCAGCCGGGTGTGGGGCAGCATCCCCTTAACGGCGTATTCAATCGCCCGTGTGGGGAATTTCTCCATCAGCCTGCCCAGCGTGATGCTCTTAAAGCCGCCCGGGTAGTTGGAGTGGCGGTAGTATTCTTTATCTTCCATTTTCTTGCCGGTCACGTGCACCTTGGCTGCATTGATTACCGTTACGTAATCGCCGGTGTCCTGGGTGGGTGTGTACATCGGCTTATGCTTGCCCATCAGCAGCCGGGCTATCTGCGTCGAGAGCCTGCCCAGCGTCTGGTCGGCGGCGTCGATTACGTGCAGTTTCCGCTTGATATCGACCGGTTTGGCGCTGTATGTTTTCATCTTGTTTCTCCCTTGAAGGGAACTGGATAATTAACCTGCATCAGGCACAGTCCTTCGGCCGGAGCTGTCGGCCCGGCTAGCCCGGGAGTCCTGGATTCAATTACTTGTTTAAATTCCGCTACTGTCATCTTATCCTGTCCCACTTTAACTAAACAACCTATCATATTACGAACCTGATGGGGTAAGAACGAAT
>JAQTMM010000002.1 GCA_028714335.1 Dehalococcoidales bacterium | reverse complement strand
GGACCGGATAGATATCACCAGCGAAGATTTTTACCGGAGGCTGATGAACGAGCCGAAACTCCCCTCCACCACCCAACCAACCCCTAACGATTTTGCTGAGGTTTATGAGAAACTTGCCAGGGAAACGGCTGAGATTTTAGTAATCACCGTATCCAGCAAGTTGAGCGGTACATACCAATCGGCGCTGCAGGCTAAAGATTACGTTAAAGGGAAATGCCGCATTGAGGTAGTTGATTCGCTAACGGTGGCGATGGCAGAGGGATTAATTGTAGAGGCGGCGGTGCGATCTGCTAAAACTGGATTGAGTCTGGATAAAATGGTGGAGGTTACGCGTAAAGCTACGCAGCGCAGCCACCTCTTTGCATATTTTGATACACTTAAATACCTCGCCAAGGGAGGGCGCATCGGCAAGGCTAAAGAATTCCTCGGCTCGATGCTCTCCGTGAAACAGATACTTACTGTGAAGGAAGGTGAAATGGCGCCTCTAACGAGGGTCCATTCCATGAAGTCCGGATTCGATTATCTGATGAGTATACCGGCGCGTTATCCCAAGCTTGAAAGTATCGCCGTAGAACATACCACCAATCCCAAAGACGGTGATATATTGGCGCAACGCCTTGCCGAAACGTATCCCAAAGTACCTATTTACCGTTCAGTAATCAGCCCGGTCGTCGGCACATATTCCGGCCCCGGTGCACTAGCATTATCCGTGCTGGAAGCTGAAAAGTAGTAATGACGGTACAAATCATCACCGATAGCGTTTCCGACGTAACGCCGGAAATAGCGGCTGAACTTGGCATAACAGTCGTACCGCTCAATATAGTCATTGATGCTGTTACCTACCGTGACGGCGTGGACATCACCACCGACGAGTTTTACGAGAAGCTTGCATCCAGCAAGATTACCCCCACGACATCCACTCCGGCGCCGTATGTTTTCGTGCAGTACTACAGCGAACTGGCGGAAAAAACCGACGAAATCCTGGTGATAACCATCGGGAAGAAGCTAAGCGCCTCCGGCGAATCAGCCCAAAAAGCCAAAGAAATAATGAAGAAAAAATGCCGCGTGGAAATAATCACCTCGGACACGGCGATGATGGCGGAAGGTCTGCTGGCGATAGCCGCCGCCAAGGCGGCGAAAAAGGGCGCCAGTCTTAAAGAGCTGGTGGAACTGACCAGGCATAACATGGCCCGTTCGGAAATCCGCATCGCCTTTGATACACTGGAATATCTGGAGCGGGGCGGGCGCATCGGTAAAGCGCAGGCGTTAATGGGCTCGGTGCTGGGGATTAACCCGATACTGGGCATCAAAGACGGCGAGGTTTTCCCCTTTGCGCGGGAACGCTCGCGGGAAAAAGCTAAAGATTACCTTTACAACTTTGTGGCGGGGTATAAAAAGATAGAAGAGGTGGCCGTAGAAGACGCCACAACACACTCCGAGAAAGACGCCTTTGTGAAAAGGCTGGGGGCGCTGTATCCGGAAAAGAAGATATATCACAGCAAGGTCAGCCCGGTCATCGGGACGAATGTAGGGCCCAGGGTAATCAGCGTAGCGGTACTTGGCGACAAGTAATATAATATGGTATAGTCTGGCGGTGTTTCAGTATGCCCAATAAACCGGTCAAGATAGTAACCGACAGCGTCAGTGATATCCCTCCGGATATATTAAAAGCGCTGGATATTTCCACCATCCCGGTGCTGGTGCGCTTTGGTGAAGACGTTTTCCGCGACGGCATCGATATTACCAACGAACAATTCTACAAACGGCTGGAGCAAAACAAGGCCGTGCCGACGACCGCCGTGCCATCACTGGACCTCTTTGCCCGAACCTATGCTAATCTTGCTAAAAAAACAGACGACATCCTGGTTGTCATGTTAAGTTCCAAGCTAAGCGGGCTTTATAACGCGGCTTTACAGAGCGCTAACCTTTTTGAAAGCGATTGCCACATTAAAGTAATTGATTCCGGCCTGGCGGTAATGGCGCAGGGGTTTGCCGTAATTAAGGCGGCGGAGGCCGCTAAAAAGGGCGCCCCAATAGATGAAGTAGTGAAGGTTTTACAGGATAATTTCCCGCGCGCAGAAATCCGTGCCGCCTTCGATACTTTGGAATATCTGGAGCGGGGCGGGAGAATCGGTAAAGCGCAGGCGTTCATGGGCTCGATACTGAAAATAAACCCCATCATTATGCTTAAAGACGGCAAGGTCCAGCCGGCGGGTAGGGCGCATTCGCGCGCTAAAGCCGTCGACCTGCTTTACGACTTTGCGGCGGGTTACAAGAAGATTGACGGACTGGCGGTGGAAGATGCCGCCTGCCCGGACGACGCTAAAGAACTGGTAAAGCGGTTGGGCAAGCTGTATCCGGAAGAAAAAATCATCAAGACGCACACATCGCCGGTAATTGGCACGCATACTGGGCCGGGGCTGATATTGGTCGCGGTACTGGGCGATAGAGAATAAAGTAGTCGGTAATCTGCAATTTGTTTCCACCCCACCTTTCCCCTTAATACGTTTTTGTCTATAATGTGTCTATAGATGAACGCAGAATCCTTGCGGAAAATCCTCGAGCTTGAAAGGCAGCGCGGTTACAGCGACGGCGCCGTCTTTGGTGGGCTGGACAGGTTTATCTATAACTGGTCGCAGGGGGCGGTAGAGTTAGTTAAAAGCCCCAAACTGCTGGTGCAATTCCACAAACTCTTCAAAGCGGGCTACGCCGCCATGTCTAAAGAACAGCGCGCCGCCTGGGTAATCAATGTTCTGCAATTCTTAACGGATTTAGAAGGCAAAGACAACGTCGCGGCAGCAAGTACAAAGCCCGCGCCAGTTAAGAAAAAGTCCGCCCCAAAACCTCCCCCTAAGGTTACCGTCGGTCAAGCGCCGCTGGAGGCTCCAATAACGATTGTAAAGGGCATCAGCACCACTCTGGCGGGCAAGTTCGGTAAATTGAACGTCAAAACGGTGCGCGACCTGCTTTATTTCTTCCCCAATCGCCATATAGACTACAGCAAGCTAAAAACAATCTCGCAGCTGGTGGCGGGAGAAGAGCAAACGATTATCGCCAACGTTTGGCAGGCGCAGGAAACGCGCCCCGGCGGACGTAAAAGCACCGAGGCTATCGTAGGCGACGAAACGGGCAATATGCGCGTCGTCTGGTTTAACCAGCCTTATCTGGCAAAGACGCTGACGACCAACGCGCGGATAATCCTGAGCGGCAGGGTTAGCGTTTTCAAAGGGCGTCATGTATTCCAGTCGCCGGAGTGGGAACTGGCGGAAGGGCAGGACTCCGTCCACACCGGGCGCCTGGTGCCGGTCTATCCGCTAACGCGCGGGCTGCATCCGCGGCAGGTGCGGCGGTTGATGAAGGAATTCATTGACAAGTGGGTGGGGCAGGTCAACGACTTTTTACCGGACGGCTTGCGAAAGCGTCTGGGTTTACTGGAATTACCCGCAGCCATCAGCCAGGCGCATTACCCGGAAGACGAAGAAAATAAAGATAAAGCGCGCGTCCGGCTGGCTTTCGACGAGTTGTTTTTGCTGCAATTGGGCGTGATGAAGAAGAAGCGGGACTTCCAGGAGACGAAGCCCGGCACGCCTTTGGATATTAAAGACGAATTACTGAACCGGTTTTTAACGTCGCTGCCGTTCACCCTGACGGCGGCGCAGACCAAGGTGCTGGAGGAGATAAAAAGTGACCTCACTAAAGCGGTGCCGATGTGCCGCCTATTGCAGGGCGAGGTAGGCTCCGGTAAAACGGTGGTAGCCACGGCGGCTTTATTACTGGCGGCGGCTAACGGTTTGCAGAGCGCCTTCATGGCGCCTACGGAAATCCTCGCGGAGCAGCACTTTGCCACGATATGCCAGTTATTAAGCAAGTTGGGGAAGGGAGAAGGGGAGGAGAACGTCTATAGTTTTAAGGGCATTTTAGAGAATCCTGTCACCGTCGCGCTGCTCATCGGGGACATTAAGCAGGCGGGCAAGAAACAGATACAAAAGCAGGTGCAGTCGGGTGAAATTGATATCGTCATCGGGACGCACGCGCTGGTGCAAAAGGGCCTGGAGTTCGCCAAACTGGGGCTGGCGGTGGTGGATGAACAGCACAGATTCGGGGTGGAACAGCGCTCGGCGTTAAGGGAAAAGGGGTTCAATCCGCATATGCTGGTAATGACCGCCACGCCGATACCACGCACCCTCGCCCTGACGCTTTACGGTGACCTCGATCTTTCCGTGATCAGCGAGCTGCCGCCGGGCAGGCAAATCGTCAAGACAAAGTGGCTCAAGCCCAACCAGCGGGAAAGCGCTTACGCGTTTGTCAGGAAGAAAGTGGGAGAAGGTCAACAGGCGTTCATTCTCTGTCCGTTAATTGAAGAATCGGAGGCAATAGAGGCGCAGGCGGCGGTGGCAGAATACGAGAGGCTGTCCAGCGAGGTTTTCCCGGACTTAAGAATGGGGCTGTTGCACGGACGGCTGGCCTCGGCGCAAAAAGATATGGTGATGGAGGAGTTTAGAGCCGGAAGGCTGGATATACTGGTCTCGACGCCGGTGATTGAGGTAGGCATCGACATTCCCAATGCTACGGTCATGTTAATCGAAAGCGCTGACCGCTTTGGGCTATCGCAATTACACCAGTTCCGCGGCCGAGTGGGGCGGGGCCAAGAGCAGAGCTACTGCATGCTGCTGGCTGATAATCCATCGGAGGTGGGGCAGCAGCGGCTTGACATAATAGAAAACACTTTCGACGGCTTTAAGCTGGCGGAAGAGGACTTAAAGATGCGGGGGCCGGGGGAATTCTTCGGGACGCGGCAAAGCGGCATCCCCGACCTGCGCATGGCTAAAATGTCGGACGTGGGCATATTAGAATTAGCGCGCAATGAGGCTATAGAGATGTTCAAAACCGACGCGGACATGGCAAAAGATGAGCATCAGGCGCTGGCTAAAGAAATGGCGCGGGTCTGGACAGACGCCGGGGAGTGGAGCTAGTTGAATTCAGTGAATTGTGCTATACTCTATGCCAGATAATAAAGTTGAATTATCGCTCCTGATTGAGGAGTTTTTTGAGTAAGAAATTCGCTAACGTAATCGTCAATCCCGCGGCGGGCGCTGGCAAAACGGGCAAGCTCTGGCCGCGGATTATGTATTCTTTTCAGCAGCTCGGTTTAAATTTCGAGCACGTTATTACCGAAGCCCCCGGGCACGCCATTGAACTGGCCAAGACCGCCGCCAAAAAGGGCTATGACTTGGTAGTTTCCGTTGGCGGCGACGGCACGATTCACGAAATCGTCAACGGGCTATACGCCTCGGGCAAACTTAAGGACAACCTGCTGGGCATCGTAGAAACGGGAACGGGCAGCGATTACATCCGCACCACTGGCGGCTCCCACAGCTACGAAGACGCCTGCCGGCTCTTCCTAAAGCCTAAAGCGCGCACGGTGGATGTGGGCATAGTGGAGTACTGTAAAAACGGCGGCACGGAAACAAGGCTTTTTGTTAACTTTGCCGGGATGGGCATAGATTCGGAAATCGTGCGGCGGACGACACAGCAATATAAAAAACTCGGCGACATGCCTTCTTACCTTTTGGGCGCGCTAACCAGTTTATTGACCTATCACAACCATAAATTATCCATTACCATTGACGGCGAGACACGCGAAGCCAACATTTTAACGCTAATCATGAACAACGGGAAGTACGGCGGCGGGGGCATGTGCACCGGGCCTTATGCCGACCTGCAAGACGGCTTCCTGGACGTAATGGTCGCCCACGACTTAAGCAAGCTGGAATTTTTATGGTCGCTGCCGCGACTGTACAAAGGCACGCACCTGACGCACCGTAAGGTAGACTCCGGACGCGCCAGAGAGGTAATTGTTAAGCCTCTGGACGGCAAGCTTTTTGTGCAGGCGGACGGGGAATTGCTCGGTGAAGTGCCGGCGAGTTTCAAGATAATGCCGGCGGCACTGAATATCGTCGTCTAGTCTAAAGAAGCCAGCTTGGCATCGGCATCGGTATACTGCCGGCGGCGCCACAGCGGCAGAACATCGGGCATCACATCCACAAACTCAATATCGCGCGGGAGTTTATAGTCCGCCATTTTTCCCTGGCAATATTGCCTCAAATCATGTTCGGTAACAGCGGCGCCGGGCTTAAGCTTAACGTAAGCACTAATCGTCTCACCGCGAGTTAAATCTATAACTCCCCCCACCTTAACCTCCGCCACGGCGGGGTGGGTCTGAATAACTGCCTCGATATCACTGGGAAAGACGTTCTGCCCCTTAAGGACAATCATACGGCGGCTGCGGGCGGTGATAAAGAGGTAGCCCTCCTCGTCGATGTAACCAACGTCGCCGGTGTGGAGCCAGCCGTTCCTTAAGATTTCGGCGGTTTTTTGGGGCTGATTCCAGAAGCTGTGCATCAGCGGCCCCCGCAGGACAATCTCGCCCTCCTGGCCGGGGGGTAATTCATTGTCATTAGCGTCGAAAATCTTCATCTCCCAGCAGGATAAAGTTTTACCCGACGAGCCGATTTTGCCCGTGCCGTGGATGGGCATGACGGTGCAGTGGCAGATGGACTCCGTCTGGCCGTAGATATCGCGGATATCTAAACCGTAGTACTGCTTGAACTGCTTGATAACGATAGGCTCAAGGGGCGCGCCGCCGCTGGCTAAAAGCCGCAGCGACGAAAGATTGTACTTGATGCCGGCGCGTTTGGCAACGTTAATCATCAGCGAGTAGATGTAGGGTACGCCGCAATAGACGGTGCCCTTTTCCCGCTCGATGGTTTCCATGAAACTCTCGATAGAGCGCCCGGTGCCTGGCACACCGACGACGGTGTTGCCGGTGTAGAAAGACGCCAGTAAAACGGCAGTGAGTCCGAACTGGTGGTACATTGGCAGGGCGAAAAGCATAAAGACGTCGTCCTCGGTCTGCTCAAAGGTTTCCACGGAGCTGATAACCTCGGTGACAAGGCTCTGGTGTGTCAACGCCACGCCGTGGGGGTGGAATGTAGGCCCGCCCGTGTAGGAAATAATCGCGATATCTTCCGGGGCGACTTTAACTTTAACGGGCGTGGAGGGATTTTCCTTAATGAGTTTTTCGTACCTGATTTGCTGCCCATCAGCACCCTCGCCGACGGTGATAATGTTTTTAACGGAAGGGGAACGGGGTAAAGCCTCGAGGAGGGGTTTGGTAAGGGCGGCTTCGCTCACCGCGAGGACGGGCGTGCAGTCGTTAAAGAGGCTGGCCAGTTCATCGGCGACGTAGCGGGAATCCAGCGGCACGGCAATAGCGCCGGCTTTCATTATCCCGAAGAAAACGACGATGAATTCCGGGCCGGAGTTCTGCAGCATCGCCACGCGGTCGCCCGTTTTTACCCCCAGTTTCACCAAAGCGTTGGCGAATCGGTTGGAGTCATCCTCAAAGGCGGCAAAGGGGATACGGCGGTCGCCATAGACGAGGGCTGTCTTGCCGCCGAGACGCCTAGCGGTGTTTTTTGGTATTGAGCTTAAAATCATTGATTCAGTCATTGTATTTTACGTAACATACCAGTATAGCAAAAGTGCAGAATTTTCGTAAAGTTGGAATAATGATGTATAATGAGGTAGATACTACCAAGTATCAGAGATATTGATGGAAACAAGTCTATTTTTTATCGTACCAATCATTATAATAGCTCTGGTATTTGACTTCACTAACGGCATGCACGATGCCGCTAACTCCATTTCCACCGTTGTTTCCACCAGAGTGCTCTCGCCGCGCATGGCGGTTATCTGGGCGGCTTTTTTCAACTTTATAGCGTTCCTGATATTCGGCACAGGGGTGGCGGCCACCATCGGCAAGGGGATGGTGGACCTGAACGTCGTAACACCGACGGTGATTCTGGCCGGGCTTATCGGAGCGATTGCCTGGAACTTGATTACCTGGTACTTCGGACTGCCCAGCAGTTCTTCACACGCGCTCATCGGCGGGTACGCGGGGGCGGCTATAGCCAAGGGCGGGTTCGGGGCTATTATATTTGCCTTCAGTTGGGATAATGCCTGGGTAAGAATCCTGGTTTTTATTATTCTGGCTCCGTTAATCGGTATGGTAATGGGGCTGCTGATAAAGGTTATTACCACGTGGATTGTTTACCGTCAAAGACCGGATAAAATCGATAAATGGTCGCGTGTGGCACAGTTGTTTTCGGCGGCGGCTTTCAGCTTGGGACATGGCGGCAACGACGCGCAAAAAACAATGGGTATAATCGCCAGCCTGCTGGTGGCCGGCGGACTCAACACCGAGTTCAGCGTGCCTTTATGGGTCGTCTTAAGCGCCCACGCCGCCATCGCTTTAGGGACACTCACCGGGGGCTGGCGTATCGTTAAGACCATGGGGCAGCGCATTACCAAGCTAAGGCCGATAGACGGCTTTTGCGCCGAAACGGCAGCGGCTTCCAGTATTTTCCTTTCCACCCACATGGGCATACCCGTCAGCACGACGCACGTAATCACCGGAGCGATAGCGGGGGTGGGGTCGGTGCAAAGATTGACGGCGGTGCGGTGGGGTGTAACGCTGCGTATAGTTTGGGCATGGATATTCACAATACCCGGCGCGGGGATAATCGGGCTGGGGTGCTTCTACCTGATACATTTGTTTATGTAGTTGTTACCTGAGCAGAGCTGATATTTCTTTGGTCGTGAGGCGGCGAACCTCGCCCTCTTTAAGATTCCCCAAAGTAAGATTACCGAGGCGGATGCGCTTTAGAGCGGTGACGTGGTAGCGGAGGTACTCGAACATGCGGCGGACCTGCCGCTTTTTACCCTCGTGGATGATGACGCTGTAGTTGAATGGGGGTTGGGAAATCTCTCTGATTTTGGCAGGGTAGGACATACCGTCCTCCAGCGGAACGCCGCGCTGCAGCTGCTGTATTTCCTGAATGGTCATTTTGCTTTTAATAGCTACCAGATACTCTTTTTCGTACTCGAATTTAGGATGGGTGAGGCGGTAGGTTAAAGCGCCGTCGTTGGTGAGGAGGAGGAGCCCGGTGGTGTCAATGTCCAGGCGCCCCACGGGATAGAGCCGGTGGCGGCGGTAGTTGTCGGGGAGGATGGAAAGGACTGTGCCGCGGCCTTTTTCGTCGCTGGTGGTGGAGACGACGCCAACAGGTTTATTGAGCAGCAGGCAGATGACCGTATCGGGCTGGAGGCTGACGTCTTGCCCGTTGAGCTGGATGTGGTCTTTGGCGAGGTCTACGAGGTGGTTGAACGATTCGGCTGCCGCGCCGTTGACCTTTACCTTGCCCTGCTTAATAGCGTCCGTCATACGGCGGCGCGAGCCGATGCCGGCTTCGGTGAGGGCTTTAATGAGTGGTTTGGTCGCCATATCTTTTTAAGTATATCGCAAGAGTCTATGCTATACAAAACTGTGGTATAATCTGGTTGAGAAAGACAGGAGAATAAACTGGAAGCTCTAGAATTAGCCCGGAAAGCCGTAAATATGGCCAGCGACAAGCAGGCAAGCAATATCGTTTTGCTGGACGTGCGCGGAGTCAGCAGCTTCGCAGACTATTTTGTCATTTGCTCCGGCGAAAGCGGGCGGCAGATTAACACCATCAGCGCCGAGATTGAAAAAACCTTCAAGCAGGCGGGTGTACTCCCGCACCATCGCGAGGGGGGCACCGATTCCGGTTGGCTGCTGCTGGACTATACCGACGTTATCATCCACATCTTTAGCACGGACGAAAGGGATTACTATAAACTCGACGAACTCTGGGAAAGCGCTAAGACCATTTTAAGGATTCAATAAAGCTTTACCAGATTATAACCATATACTCTATTGTATCGTCGTAATTGGCCGGGCTGTTGAAAAGACCTGCTGGGAAACATTCCGTCCAGTATTGCTTGCCGACTTCCGGAGTTGCCTCATCATCTGTTTGAGGTTCGAAGTACACTATCCCTCTATCTGATGTATTAAAAGCAACAAGCGCATGAGCCCCATTCCCACCGGTGAAGCGTATGTAAGTAAATCCGCACCAGATATGCTGTTCAAGCGCGCTAGAGATAACGTCAGCGGTGAAATTGAAGCACGTGTAGGTATCCGAGTTGTAAAGATTAAGGTCTGTCTTGTCTTTCGCAAGAAAATTAATCACGTCTAGATATGAGATATTATTCGCGATAAAACTGTAGCCCTGGCTCAAGTTATCGTAGAGGGATTGGACTTCGGCAAGCTGGGCGGCGTAATCCGCGGCTTCCGCCTGGCTGTGGCCTAAATCGATAATCGCCTGGGTTAAATCGTTTTGAACGGCGGTCAGCGAATCTTCTGTCGAAGCCAATTCATTTTGGGTATCGAGTAACGTATCGCGGGTATCGGCTAAAGCGGTTTGCGTTGACGCCAGATCGGTTTTCGTGTCTTCCAGCTCGCCGGAGATGCGGGCTAAAGAGTAGCCGAGACCGGCGCTGACGCCCATGAGGGCGACTAGAGCAAAAACCGCCAATAGCTGCCAGAGCCTCACCGGCGGCAGAGCCTTGAAGAAGTTTACTGAAGAAAGGAATCCTTTTTTTACCTTATCGAATACCTTCATAGTTTTCAGAAAAGCTCATCCTTTTTAAAGAAGTTGGCGATTTCTATCAAGCCGTTTTCCGGGGAATCGGAGGCGTGGGTGGCGTTGCGCTGAATGTCCAGTCCGTAGTCTTTCCGTATCGTCCCGGCGTCGGCTTTAGAGGGGTCCGTGGCGCCCATCAGTTTGCGGATACGGGCGATTGCATCATCCCCTTCAAAAGCAGCCGCGACGATGGGAGTGGAGGTAATATATTCCACCAGGTCTTTAAAAAACGGTTTTTCCTTATGGATAGCGTAGTGTTTGCCTGCTAGGGCGTCATCCAGATGCAGCATTTTAAGCCCGATTAACTTTAGCCCCGCGCCCTGCAGCCGCCCGATGATGGCACCGGCAAGCTCCCTTTCCATAGCGTCGGGTTTAATGAGTACCAGAGACCTTTCCATAATTACTCCTTATCAATCAAATAGTTTTTTTAATGTTGCTATATCAACCTTTTCCAGGCTGTCAACAACAAGGTCGGCGTTTTTAAGGTTTTCCGAAGAGTGGCTGTTGGTCACCGCCAGGCACTTCATGCCGGCGCGTTTGGCGGCGGTCACGCCCGCGATAGCGTCCTCGATGACGAGGCAGTTGGCGGGGGGCACGCCGAGCTTTTTTGCGGCGAGTTGAAATATCTCGGGACTGGGTTTGCCTTCGGCGACCTCGGTGCCGTGGGCGATAGCCTGGAAGTCGTTTTCAATGCCAAGGCCCTTGATAATAACGTCAATATTCGCCGGCGTTGCCGAGGAAGCTATCGCCGACTTGATATTGGTTGCTTTAAGCGACTTTATCAATGCAACAGCTCCGGGGAGGGGTATCAAGTCTTTAGCTACGTTGCGGCGGTAAATGATGTTTTTCTTGTCGGATATTTCTTTTATCTTCTCCGGTGATATCTTGTCACCGAGGGCGAACCGGATAATCGTATCGTGGCGGCGCCCGAAAAACTTCATAAAGTCCTCTTTGCTGAAAGAGAAACCGTACTCTTTAAAAATATCGCGCCAGGCGCCGTAATGAAAATCCGCGGTGTCGGCAATAACGCCGTCCATGTCCCAGAGCACAGCCTCTAGGCGGGCGCTAGACATGAGAGCGTTTCTCCTTCACTTTGTCCTCGGCGGCGTTGACGGCGACGAACTGCTTGGCGGTGCTTTCGGCAATCACCGTGCCGTCCTTAAGTGCCACCTTGCCGGCGGTCTCGATGACCTTCTTGCGGTGGCGGATAATCCAGGCGGAGACCACTAACGTTTCGGCGACCTTGACGGGCTGCCGCCAGACGACTTCCATGCGCGCGGTGAGGGTCGTCTCCCCGGTGGCGTAAGCGACGTTGGACATGGCCTCATCCAAAAGCGTCATAACAATGCCGCCGTGCAGTAGGCCCGGCCAGCCCTGGTGGAATTTGTCCGGCTTAAACTCGGCGCGGATGGCGTCGCCGTCTTTAGTGAACTTTAACTTCATGCCGATGGGGTTGTGCTTACCGCACCCGAAGCAAAAGCCCTCGTTGAGGTCGGTATTCAGCACCACTTTAGGAATTACAGCCATAACGTCTCCCGTCGTCTAAAAATGCGTCCAGCCCGCGTGTTGGATTTTCACGGGCCTGCCGCGGTTATCAACCAAATCTATTTTGCCCGCCGCGCCCTTAACCATTTCCCCGATTACGGTCACCGGGCACTTGGCGGCTTTTTTTACTTTATTCACAGCGTCCTTGCTGCCGGTGAAAAGGAGTTCGTAATCCTCGCCGCCGCCCAGAGCCAGTTCTAAAGCCTGTTTCTTGAAGTTGTTTTTTACGGCGTCGTGAATGGGGACGAGGTCAACGTTGACCTTGGCGGCTGCCTTACTCGCCTCGCAGATGTGACGCAGGTCAGCCAGCAGGCCGTCGGAGGTGTCAACAGCGCAGGTTATCCCGCTTTTAACGAGGAGCTGCCCTTCGGAAATTCGGGGAATGGGGTGGAGGAAAGCGTTATGGAGGTATTTGGCGTCCGCCGCCTTAAGTTTGAGCTTTTTCGTCAGCATCTGTAGTCCGGCGGCGGCGCTGCCCGCGTAACCGGTCACAGCAATAACGTCTCCCGCTTTAGCGTTAGCGCGTCGGAGGATGTTGCCTGTGGCGGAGCCGAAAATGGTAACGGTAATTGAGACCTGCGGCGCTTTACTGATGTTGCCGCCAACGATGGCGGTTTTGTATTCCTTAGCGATATCTATCATGCCTTTGTAGAGGTCGGTAATATCGGCAACCTCGGTTGTATCGGGCAGGGTGAGGGCAATTAACGCGTACTTAGGGATGCCGCCCATCGCCGCGATGTCGCTTAAATTGATGGCTAAAGACTTCCAGCCGACTTCCCGCCAGGTAGCGGTATCCGGCGTAAAGTGAATGCCCTCGACCATCGTATCCACCGTGGCAATCTGCACCGCGCCGTCGCTCTGCCAGGCAGCCGTATCGTCGCCGATGCCGAGGAGGAGGCGGGGGGCTTTACTAACGCCGGCGGCGGCAATCATTTTTTCGAGCCGGTCAATCAGCCCGAACTCGCCGAGTTGCTTCACTTTCACGTTAAAAATTATAACACATTCAACCAGCGGCGGTTGGGGCAATACCCTTTCTTTATGCGGTAAAACCTGTTATATTAAGTGAACGATGCGGTACTTAATCATCGCGGACATACATGGCAACCTGACGGCGCTCGAGGCTGTGCTGAAAGACGCCGCCAGGCAAGGGGCGGTAGGCGAGATATGGTGCCTCGGGGACATTGTGGGGTACGGGCCGGAACCCGCCGAGTGCATTGCGCTCGTCAAGGAGCTGGACGGCGTATGCGTGGCAGGCAACCATGACCGGGGGGCTATTGGGCAAATAGAAATGCAAAACTTCAACCCCTTCGCGGCGATGGCTTTAGAGTGGACGATGGATAAGTTAAGCGCGGCGGACATGCTTTACCTGGGAAAGCTGCCGGAAGAGGCGCAAATCGGCGACTTTATGCTGGTGCATGGCAGCCCGGCCTCGCCGCTTTTTGAATACATCATCTCCACCGGCAACGCCGAGCGGAACTTTAACTTTTTCGATACGAAGTATTGCCTGGTGGGGCATACGCACGCGCCGGCGGTCTTCCGTCAGGAACCGGAAAAAATATCGGCGCCGATGATTATGGCGAACAAGGGATTCCTCTTGAGCGATGAAAAGACGATAATCAATCCGGGGGCGGTGGGGCAGCCCAGGGACGGCGACCCGCGCGCTAGCTACGTTATTTACGACACCGACGACCATTTCCTACGATTTTACCGCGTGGAGTACGACGTGCGCTCCGTGCAGGATAAGATGGCGCAGGCGGGCCTGCCGCTGCAGTTGATTATGCGGCTGGAGACAGGGAAGTAGACAAGTCTGTCATTGCGAGGAACGTAGTGACGTGGCAATCTCAATCTATGAATAGGCAATATTACGTGTATATCATGACTAATGATACAAATACGGTTACCTATACAGTTATAACTAATGACCTAATTAGAAGAATCTATGAACATAAACATAAATTGGTTAAAGGATTTACAGCCAAATACAACATTAATAAACTTGTTTATTATGAAACAGGCGAAAGTATTGAGAGTTGTATTCTAAGAGAAAAGCAAATAAAAAGCTGGTCGAGAGAAGCAAAGGTAGCATTAATTACTACAATAAATCCGAATTGGCGTAATTTATCCGAAGAATGGATGTAAAACTGAAATGGAGATTGCCACGTCCTTCTTAAGAAGGACTCGCAATGACCTATTGTCTAGGCTGCCGCTGCAATTGATTATGCGGCTGGAGACAGGGAAGTAGTATAATATATCTAAGTAACCAGGGAGCGAAGATGTAAAAGACATAAGTTGCGCCAGCTTTTATCTTAGTAAATACAAAAATAAGAGTGAGGTGATTTATGTCTCTTGAGCTAAGGGATTCTAATATCAATGGTAAAGGCGTCTTTACCACCAAAACGATTCGTAAGCACTCGGTTGTCTGCAAAGTAGAAATCACCAGAACCGTCACTAAAGAGCATCCGCTCGACCCTGCCCAGGGTGAGATGTATTACCATTGCCACTATGCCCCCGACGGTGAGACACTATTACTCGCCGAGCCGTACCGCTACTTTAATCATTCCTGCCGGCCGAACATGTTTTACTATACCGTCAACAAGGCAATGTACTGTATCGCTATATGCGATATTGCCAAAAATGAGGAACTCACTTTGGAGTACAGTTTATGTAATATGTTCGGCAAAGAATGGGAATGCCGCTGCGGCGAGGATAACTGTCGGGGGCATCACCGGTGCGGTTTTGCGTTTATGGAGCACTCACGTCAAATGGAGTATTTGCCGTATCTCGATCCTTTCATAGTAGCCAGCTACCCTGAAGAAATTCAAAAAGTACTGGAAAAGAACCTGTTGGCTTAAAATGGATTTTTGACAACTAAAATCCTATTTAAAAAAATACCCTCACTAGTCTCCCTCTTTCATAAAAGCCTGTCATTCTGAGCGTAACGAAGAATCTCGTGATTGGGTGGTGTCATCCCCCGCCAAAATCCCCTTCGCTTTTCTCCTCCCACCCCCTATAATACTCATGAAAGGGCAGCAGTGATAACATTTAACATAAAATATTTTAAGAAAATACCGCCGGTGCCGCCAGTCAAAGCTAATTTAACATAAAACCACAAACGAATAACCCCAAATTGAAGCTAAAATAAAATTTTATTTTTAAACCAATCCTATTCATTCTCTTTATCCCGAACGTTTACACTGACCTTGTCGAGGTGTAGTCGAGGGAGTCTCCTTGACAATTAAAACCCCACGCCTTACCCTTTATTTGAGGTCGTGCTAGATGGGGAGCCAGCGGTGCCCTGTACCTGAAATCCGCTATAGCAGGGTCGAAAGCCTGTTTGAGGCTTTTGTCTGGTGGGACTGCCCTGGTTAAGTGGCGTTGAAGGCTGGGTCCTGCGCGGCAGATCGCTATGAACCCCGTGAGGTCCGAGAGGAAGCAGCGGTAAATAGTATATTCTGGGTGCCGCAGGTTAGCCTGGCTGGAGCCGGCTGGCCCGGGCAAGCCGTTAGTCAAAGTCGAGGATGGGATGCACGGCCTCCTTTTATTATGAGTAACAAAGACGCCTCCATGGCGGCGGTAACCAAGAAGCTGCTGCGCCGCTATAACATCCAGACGCGCAAGAAACTGGGGCAGCATTTCCTTATTGACGACGCTGTCCTGGAGCAAATCCTCGATGCCGCCGCTTTAACGCCGGAGGACACCGTCATTGAGGTGGGGCCGGGGCTGGGGTTAATGACCCGGGAACTCGCCAAACGGGCGGGGTGGGTCATCGCTATAGAGCTGGACAACCGGCTGGCGTCGTTACTGCAGGATAACCTTGAAGCCGAAAACATCGTTGTCATCAACGAGGACGTCCTCGGCACCAACCCGGCTAAATTGATGCAGGGCAGCGCCCCGCACTTCCCCCCGCAACTCCGTTCTTATAAAGTCGTCGCCAATCTGCCGTACTACATAACCTCGCCGGTGCTGCGGCACTTCCTGGAAGCGTCAGTAAAGCCCGCAACGATGGTGGTCATGGTGCAAAAAGAAGTCGCCGAAGTGATAGCTGCGAAGGCGGGCGGCCGCTCGGTTTTAAGTATCGCGGTGCAGTTCTACGGCAAACCGGAAATCGTAGCGAACGTTCCCGCCGCCTCCTTTTTCCCCCCGCCGGAAGTGGACTCCGCCGTTCTTAAGATAGACGTGTATGACAACCCTCCCGTGCCGGTGAAGGATGTTGAAGGGTTCTTTAAGCTGGTGCGGGCGGGATTCACCGCAGCGCGCAAGCAGGTGGCGAACTCGCTGGCACAGGGTTTACACATAGATAAAGAGGCAGCGGTGAGGCTGCTGGCTAAAGCAGGACTGGACCCGCAGCGCCGGGCGGAGACCTTTACGCTGGAGGAGTGGGCGAATTTGCATAATGTGTACAGCCGGGGGAAAAAGTAGGCATGCTGACGATTAAAGCCCCCGCCAAGATAAACCTCACTTTTGAGGTGGTGGGGAAGCGTAACGACGGCTACCACGAGATAGTCAGCGTCCTCCAGACGATAGACCTGTATGACACGCTCTACGTTGAAAAAGGGCGGGGTTTTACCTGTGAATGTGCACTTCCGGGCTGGTTGGCGGAAAAGAGCCTGATAAGCAAGGTTATAGACCTTTTGCCGGGTGAAATGGGGGGTGGAGTAAAGGTAAAGATAGAGAAAAACATCCCCATGATAGCGGGCTTGGGTGGTGATAGCTCCGATGCGGCGGCATTGCTCAAAGGCATTAACGAATTATACGCATTAAACATATCCGATGATGAATTACTTAAAATGGCCAGTAAGTTGGGGTCGGACGTGGGATTTTTCTTAAAAGGCGGCACGGCGTTAGCAGAAGGGCGGGGAGAAATAATAAAGCCCCTCCCCCCGGTTAAAAAGCTATGGGTCGTGCTGCTGTTCCCGGAAATCGAGGTTGAAGCCGGGAAGACGGCAAAAATGTACGGCGTCCTAAAGCCCTCCAGCTATAGCGACGGGAAAACAACAATGCAATTGGCGGAGGCGATAAAGGGAGGTAAAATAATCACGCCGGGGATGCTGTGCAACGCCTTCGAGGATATTGCCGTAGAGATGTACCCCGACATCGCCTATTACATCAGGGGCTGCATCCGGCAGGGGATATCGATACATTTAGCCGGGGCGGGGCCAACGTTATTCGCCATCTTCCCTGACGAGGGTGGGGCAAAAACTTTCTACAATATCTGCCGCGAACACAATGCCAGGTCATACGTAGCACAAACGATATAAAAAATCGAGGAGTTATTATAATGGCGATTGTCGAGATAAATAAAGAGACCTGCACCAAGTGCAACGCCTGCGCGATTATTTGCGGGGCGAATTTGATTATACCCAGGGAGAATGACTACCCCCGCTTTTTTCCCAACGGCGATGAATTTTGTATGCGCTGCGGTCATTGTGTGGGTATTTGCCCCACCGGCAGCCTGACGCACAAGGAGTTCCCGCTGGAAAACTGCCCGCCGATAGATAAAACTTTGGAGCCGTCCTTCAAACAGGTGGCGCAGTTAATAAAGAGCCGGCGGTCCATCCGAGAATATCAGGACAAGCCGGTGCCGCGGGAAGAAATCGAGAAGATAATAGACGTTGCCCGGTACGCGCCGACGGGCCATAATATGCAGGAAGTGCAATGGCTGGTCATTGACGACAAAGAAAAGCTAAAGGAAATGACAGCCATCGGAGTGGACTGGTTCCGTTCGATGGCGGAGGGAGATGCACCCTGGGCGGTGGAAATGAAGGGTGTGGTAAAAATGCACGAATTGGGCATCAACATCTTCCTGCGCAACGCGCCGGTGGTAGTCTGCACCATTGCCGAAATGAACAGCCCCATCGCGGCCATTGATGGGGTTATTGCCGCCAGCTACTTCGACCTCGCGGCCAAAGCGGCCGGGCTGGGGTGCTGCTGGAACGGATTTTTCCAAATGGCGGCGCAATCATTCCCGGCAATGGTTAAAGCCGTGGCGCTGCCGAAGGGCATGAGAATCTACGGTGCTATGATGGTCGGGTATCCCGTGTTCAAGTACCAGCGCATCCCGCCGCGTAAGGAGGCTCGTATCACCTACTATTCATAATGTAAAATCAGGTAATACTGCTTGGAGGATTATCATGGAATATAGGACGGAAAAGTATGTTCTTGAAGCTTTCAGTGGAGAATGCCAGGCCAACCGGCGCTATTTATTTTTTGCTGAAAAGGCGGATGAAGAAGGTTATCCGCAGGCGGCAAAGCTCTTCCGAGCGGTGGCGGCGGCGGAATTAGTGCATGCGCGCAACCACCTGAACGTCATTGACGCTATAGGGAAGACCAAAGACAATCTGCTGGGGGCAAGCATGGGAGAGAGGACGGAATTCACCGAGATGTACCCGTTTTTCATCGAGACGGCGCGTAAAGAGAGCAACGACCGGGCGGAAAGGTCCTTTGACTGGGCGAACCGGGTGGAGAAAATCCACTATGGTTACTTCGAGGACGCTTATATGGCGGTGAAGGAAGGCAAGAAGCTCAAGAACGAGGACTATTACGTTTGCCAGGTGTGCGGCAATACCGTTAAAGGCAGCGCGCCGGATAAGTGCGCGGTTTGTGGGGCGGGGGCTAAAGCGTTCAAAAAGGTAGAGTAGGGCGACATTATGAGGAGTGGCGTTTTGCTACCCACTCCTCTTCTTGTTTTTTGGTAGTGATTTTACCATCGAGGCGGGCGTGGCGCAGTTTAGATAAGACCTCTTTAATTCGTGGTCCCTGTTTAACACCCAGTTTCTTTAAAGCCTCGCCGGTGAGGGCGGGCTTAACATTTCTTAAAACATTCAAGTAAAGCTCGATATAGTCGGCGGCGGAAGCACCGGCGGCTATGGCGTTAACAGCATAGGCAACCGGGTGATAACCGTTTAAAATCTCGTAAACCTCGCTGGGCGCCAGGCGCCGGGATTTGAGCTCTTTGGTTTTTTCTTTGATTGCTATAGTATCCTGCAATACCTGTGTGGTGGTTTTAGCCGGGCGTAGATACTGAATCAATTGCTCCAGGTGGTTAGCTGTTAGTCGGTAGCATAAAAGCGCCAGATAAAAGTCGGGGTGGGGTAAATCGGGGAGGCAGCGTACGCGTGCCGCCTTAAAAGCCTCGATCAGCCAGCTATCGCCTTTTAAAGCGGGGTGGAGGGTGGTTAAAACGTCCAGTTCAAAAGCGCGGCACAGGGCTTTTTCCGGCTGTTCTTCGCGTAAAACTAACTCCAGCTCATGGCGGATACGGTCGCCGCTGATGGTTTTCAGGTAAACAATATCACGCTTAAGTAGTAGGCGTGTCGCCGGTTCGATGGTAAAATCCAGCCGTTGTTCATAACGCAAGGCGCGCCAGATACGCGTGGCGTCGTCAACAAAGCTTTTTTCATGTAAGACCCTAATGTGCTGGCGGTTAAGGTCGCCGCAGCCGTCAAAGGGGTCAATAAGCTCGCCGAAGTGGCGTGGATTAAGCTCGACGGCCATGGCGTTAATCGCAAAGTCGCGCCGCTTAAGGTCATCATTAATCGTGCCGGGGTGGATGGTGGGTAAAGCGCCGGGGTGGGCATAGCTTTCGGCGCGGGCGGTAGCGAAGTCCACGCTGCGGTGTCCCCACTTTAGCTTAGCGGTGCCAAAGCGTGGGTGGGTAACGAGTTGGGCGCGGCCCTCGCTGTTGATAGCCTGCGCCAGCTTAATGGCGTCCCCCTCAACGACTAAATCAATATCAAGATTAATGCGTTCAAGGAGCAGGTCACGAACAACCCCACCCACCAGGTAAATGCGCTGCTGGAGGCTGTTAGCGGTGTCGCCGGCGTGCTGGATAAAGTGGAAAATATCGCCGGGAAGCTGCTCTTCAATTATTTCGGACAGGTTGTTCTGTTCGGATGCGCTCATCTTATCAAGTAGTATAGCACAGAGCGTCTAAAAAGAGAGGAGAGGAGTATTACCCCCTCTCCATTCACCAACACGATTAACGCTTCTTGATAGGGATAAAGATTTCTATTTGTACCATACCTTTATTGTGTGAGATGTGATCTCTTTCGTCGTAGTACTCAAAGTCGTTCCGTTTCTCATCGAACGCATAGCCGGATGCCGGCAGCCAGCTATCGAATATTTTGTTCCAGGTATCCCTGACCGCCTGGATGTGTTTCGAGTCTTCGATGAGAGGGGTGGTGAACCTAGCATACAATCCGCGCGCCGTCTTCATTACATACATATCCGATTCAACTTTTTTAAAGTCCTCCGGATTATCCACACCAACGCCGAGGAGATAGGTAAATTCACCTGTTTCTGAATTGATGTCGAAGCATACAGTAATCTCGCAATGCTTGGATTTGTTGAAAAGGTCATGCAAGCGCGTGAGGGGTTCACCGTAATCCATGTTGATGGTGTCCCAGTAGAGCGGGATATCGTGAGTATACTTTACGTTGGGTATTTTATGACGGGTGGTAAAGCCGACAACTGTAATAGGCTCCATTTGCAATATTTCCGGATACATTAATATTCCTCCTGATATGATACTTATTAGTTCATCCAAATCCATTCTCGTCGGCCGACTGCAAATGGCGTGAATTCTGTAAATAGATGGTGGATAACCAAAACATTTTTTAAAAGCTCTGGTAAATCCGGCGTGAGTTTCAAAGCTGTATTTCACTGCAACGTCAATGATTTTTTCGCTGCAACTGATATCATAAAGCGCATATTGGAGTTTGCGACGGGTGATATAAGCCATCAGCGTCATTCCCGTTATGCCGGAAAACAATCGGCTAAAGTGAATTGTGGAATATCCACATTCTTTTGCCAGTTCGCCGGGTGTTATCCCTTCAGCGATGCGGCTATCAATAATGTCCAGGGCTTTTCGTATAACAATTTTGTTTTCCATATCAGCAACTAGATTATACCAAGTTTAAAAACCTGCGTGCTTATCCAAAAATGCCGAAAATTGTCATTGTCATTTATGGGCGCAACGCCTTATAATGACGGTATGAAGATTGTAGCAATAGTCGGAATGACAGGGTCAGGGAAGTCGGAAATAGCGCGTTTTTTCAACGCCAAAGGCTACACGACGGTGCGCTTTGGAGAAATCACCGACGAAGCCGTCAAGCAGCAGGGGCTACCTTTATCAGAGGAAAACGAGAGGCCGGTCAGGGAGCGCATCCGGCAGGAGCACGGCATGGCGGCATACGCCAAGTTGAGCGTGCCCAAGATAGATGATGCGCTCAAAACCCGTAATGTAGTGGTGGATGGGCTTTACTCGTGGGAGGAGTACATTTATCTAAAGGATTATTATAAAAACCAATTTATGGTGGTAGCGGTGTGGGCATCGCCGGAGGACAGGTATAAACGGCTGGTGAACCGTAAGTACCGACCACTAACGCTGCAGCAGGCCGTTAGCCGCGACCGCGCAGAGATAGAAAATTTGAACAAGGGCGGGCCTATCTGCATGGCGGATTTTACAATACTGAATACAGGCTCCATCAGCGATTTAAGGAAACAGGTAGAAAGAATTGTAGCGAGGTTGAGATGACGACACCAAAGCGCCCGGATATAGACGAGTATTTTTTAAAGATAGCCTCGGTGGTGGCGGAGCGGTCAACGTGTTTGCGGCACCACATGGGGGCGATAGCGGTAAGGGATAAACATATTTTAACGACTGGTTATAACGGGGCGCCGGCGGGGGCTAAAGACTGTCTGGAGCTGGGATGCATCAGGGACGAACTGAAAATACCATCGGGGACGAGGCAGGAAATCTGCCGCGCCATCCATGCCGAGCAGAATGTGATTATTCAGGCGGGGCTGCACGGCGTAAGTTTAGAGGGCAGCACCGTTTACTGCACGCACACGCCGTGTGTTTTATGCGCCAAGATGCTGGTCAACGCCAAGATAGCGCGCTTTGTGAGTTTTGGAAAATACGACGACGATACGTTTATCGGGCTTTTTAAGGAGGCGGGGATAAAAGTGGAGATGAAGGAAAGGCCCGCGACGACGATTACCGCGTTGGACTAAGGGCAGGTGTCATTCTGGCGAAGGCCAGAATCTACTTTTGAAAGTGAAGTCATATTACGTTTACATATTAGCAAGTAAACGACATGGGACTCTTTATATAGGTGTTACAAACGACCTTGTGAAAAGAGTCTACGAACATAAAAATGACTTCGTTGAAGGATTCACCAAAAAGTATGGCGTACATATGCTCGTTTTTTACGAACAATGTGAAAATATTGAATCGGCGATTCAGAGAGAAAAACGGTTAAAAGTCTGGCATCGTAATTGGAAGATAAGGTTAATCGAAGAAGCTAATCCAGACTGGAAAGACCTGTATAACATTATTGCCTAGAGTGGATTCCAGCCTGCGCTGGAATGACAAAATATTAAACTTTTCTCTTAATGACTTTTTTCACGGCTGCTGCAATGTCTTTGGCGGTGAGGCCGTAACGCTCTAAAAGCTCAGCGGGTTTGCCGGACATACCGAACTTATCTTTCACCGCGACGAGTTCCATAGGGGTGGGGTATTGTTCCGCTAAAACTCTGGCGACGGTATTACCCAAGCCTCCGTGTTCCTGATGTTCTTCCGCAGTAACGATACCGCCGGTTTCTTTCGCGGCTTTAAGTATTGCATCAACATCAATCGGCTTAAGCGTGGACATGTTTAGCACGCGGCATTTTATCCCTTCACTCGCTAAGGCATTGGTGGCTTCTAAAGCAGGGGCGACCATCGTGCTAATGGCCATAATCGTGGCGTCGTTACCCTGACGCATTAAAGCGGCTTTACCAATCTGGAACTTATAATTGTCATCGAAAACAACCGGAGATTTGCCGCGAATCAACCTGATGTAACAGGGGCCGTTATGGGCGGCTACAGCGCGGATGACCTGGGCGGTTTCTACGCCATCAGCAGGGACTATAACGGTGAAGTTGGGGAGGGAACAAATTAAAGCCAGGTCCTCTAAAGCCTGGTGGGACGCGCCGTCCTCGCCCACGGAGAGGCCGGAGTGGGTAGAGACTATCTTAACGTTGAGCTTGGATTGCGCCACCGAGACACGTATCTGGTCAAAGCAGCGGGAGGTGGCAAAGACGGCGAAGGTGCTGGCGAAGGGTATCTTGCCGTTAGCCGCCAAACCGGCGGCGATGCCTATCATATTCGCCTCGGCGATACCGACCTCGATAAAACGTTCCGGATAAGCTTCCTTAAAATACTTGGTCATAGTGGAAGGCGAAAGGTCGGCGTCCAGCACGACGATATCGGGATTCTCTTTCCCCAGTTCCACTAATGTCTTACCGAAGACCTCGCGCGGGGCAACTTCTTCCGGCATATTAAGCCAGCTCCTTTAAGGCTTGTTCCAGCTGTTCGGCGTTGGGAGCTTTACCGTGAAAGTCCACGTTGTTCTCCATAAAACTGACGCCCTTACCCTTAACGGTGTGCGCGATAATGGCGGCGGGTTTGCCTTTGATTGTTTTAGCTTGATTTATAGCGTTTAGCACCTGTTTAAGGTCGTGGCCGTCAATTTCAATGACGTGCCAGCCAAAGGAATCGAACTTTTTAGTAAGGGGGTCAACATTCATAATGTCTTTATTAAAGCCGCTTAGTTGGATGCCGTTGTTGTCCACAATGGCGGTCAGGTTGTCCAGTTTGAACATGGAGGCGGACATGGCGGCTTCCCATGTTTGCCCTTCGTCGCACTCGCCGTCGCTCAAGAGGGCATAAACACGCCAGGGGGCTTTGTCTAATCTGCCGGCCAATGCTGAACCGACGGCAAAGGATAAACCTTGCCCCAAAGACCCCGATGACATTTCAACGCCGGGCGTTGCGGTGCGGTCGGCGTGGCCCTGCAGGCGGCTGTCAATTTTGCGTAGGGTATCAAGTTCTGCTTTAGGGAAGTAGCCGCATTCCGCCAGAGCGGCATAAAGGACGGGGGCGGCGTGTCCCTTGCTTAAGATAAAACGGTCGCGGCCCGGCCAGGCGGGGTCGACGGGCTTATGATGGAGGACTTTCCAGTAAAGCGTGACGACGATTTCCACGGCGGAAAGCGAGCCGCCGGGATGGCCGCTGCCGGCCTTGGCTATCATCGTAACGATATCGCGGCGGAGTCTTTTACAGACAATGGAGAGGTCTTCAGAAGACGAAAAAACCCCGGCGTTTGCTTTAGCGACCGAGGTTTTGTTTTCAGGGTTGTTAGAAACGTTCACTATGCCGTCATTATACAATGAAAAAAACTATTAAGTCCATTACTTTTTACGCGCAGTGATAATGCTGCGGTTAAGAATGGTGGATTTTTGCTTGATATCACCAAACCCGGCTTCAGAAAGCAGTTCCTGCATCTCGCCGGTGGAGTAACATTTTCCCTCCGAAAGGAACATAAGGAGCACGGAATACTCGGCGACGGAGAGGGGGCTGGATTTGTCTTTATTGATATGGGCGTCGTGGAGGACAATGATGCCGCCGGGCGCTAGGTGCTTAAAAGAATTACGCAGGATTTTCTTGACTTTCGGTAAATCCCAGTCGTGGAGGACGTGGGAAATAAAATGAACATCATAGCCGTCGGGGAGGGGATCTTTAAAGACGTCCCCGGCAACCACCCCGATTTTGCTCGTGAGTTTCATTTTTTTTATGGAGTAAGCAGCTACTTTATCTACGGGGGGCTTTTCAAAGACGGCGGCGGTCAGGTGGGGATTGGCGGTAACTAAAGCGCAGGCGTAAATGCCGGAAGCGCCGCCTATGTCGAGGAGCTTCTGGTGTTTCTTCAGGTTTAGGGCTTTGACTACGCCACTCGACAGGTAAGCACCGCGGCTGTTCATGCCGGCGGTAAAAGATTCGGCGAAGGCGTCGTCTTCCATAGCGGCCGCCCAGTCTTTGCCTTCTTTAGCGGCGGCCCAGTTGGCGGGCTTACCGGTCAGCAATACCTTTTTCATGTCGTCGCAGATGGGGCGGTTCTTTAATGAGGCTACATAAGACGATAAATCAAAACCGGACTTTTTAAGCAGGTAGTGTTTGGCGGTATCAGTCAAATAATATTTACCCGCTTTTTCAACGATGAAGCCGTAGGCTTTAAAGAGTGTCAGCATAACGTCGGCGGGCCGGGGCTTTATCTTAAGCTCGCGGCAAACGGTGGTTATATCCGCCGGTTTCTTTGCCAGCCAGTTAAAAAAGTCGAAGTGGCTGACCGCCGTGATGAATAAGTCACAGGCAAAGGCGGCTTCTCTTAAGGCAATAATTCTTTCCGGAGAGAAGGGTGGAATATAAAACGTTTTCTGTGTCATTCTTAAGCTTTCTTAATCAGTTCGCGCACTTTCTTAATAATTTCGCGTTTTTCTATAAAGTCGGTGGCATGGTTGCCGCTGTTAAATTCCTCGTCGGCCAGAGCCACCTGATGAAATGGTATATTGGTAATGATGCCCTCGATGCGTGTTTCATTAATCGCCCGCTGCATGCGCTTAATAGCTTCTTCGCGGGATTTACCCCAGGTCATCATCTTGCACAGCAGGGGATCGTAGTAGAAGGGAACGGTGTAACCTTCGTAAATACCCTCGTCAATGCGCAAGCCGAGTCCGCGGGGCAGATGCAGACTGGTAATTTGTCCGGGGGAGGGGAGGAAGTTAAACGCCGCATTCTCGGCGGTAATACGGCACTCAATCGCCCAACCGCGGCGGGGGATATCGTCCTGGGTGTAGGAAAGCCTCTCGCCGGCGGCGATTTTTATCTGCTCCTTTACGATATCAACATCGGTAATCATCTCGGTAACGCAGTGCTCCACTTGGAGGCGGGTGTTGACCTCGTTGAAATAGAACTCCTGGGTTTCCGGGATGAAAAAGAACTCGACAGTCATGGCGTTGACGTATTTCATCGCCATAGCGATATCTAAAGCGGCGGCGCCCATTTTCATGCGGAGGTGGGGGGACAATATGGAGCAGGGGGCTTCCTCAATCAGTTTCTGAAAGCGTCGCTGGATTGAGCAGTCACGCTCGCCGAGGTGGATGACATTGCCGTACTTATCCGCCAGCACCTGAAACTCGATGTGCTTCATGCGGGGGAGGTACTTTTCCACGTAAAAGGAAGAAATACCAAAGTTTTTCTGCCCCCGCTCTTCAACGAAGTGGACGGCTTTACCTAATTCGTCCTGGTTATGGGCGATGGTCATGCCGATGCCGCCGCCGCCGCCCGAAGGCTTAACGATAACGGGGTAACCGATGTCCTCGGCGACTTGCTTGATGCGGCGCTCGTTCTTTTTAGTCTCGCCGGTCAGCACCTGGTCGTGGCCGGGGACGACGGGGATATTTAGGAGTTTCATCATGTTGCGGGCGGCAAACTTGGGCTTGACGGTGTACATGGCTTTGGAGGAGGGACCGATAAAGGTCAGCCCCTGTTTTTCACAGGCCTCAACAAATATAGGATTCTCCGCCAAAAAGCCGTAGCCGGGATGAATAGCGTCGGACTGGCTTTCACGTGCGACCTCTAAAATCTTCTTTGTATTAAGGTAAGAATTAGCAGACTCTGGGGCGCCGATGGGATAGGCTTCATCGGCGAGGCGGACGTGAAGGGAGTCGGCGTCGGCATCCGAATAGACGGTGGCGGCGGTGATTCCCATCTCGCGGCAGGTCCTGATAATTCTTACGGCGATTTCGCCACGGTTAGCGATAAGGATTTTCTTAAACACGTTTTACCCCTAAAATCAGTATGTTTCAATTATATCATGGGGCGGACGGGCGGTGCAGAGCAAAGGGATTTTACTGGAACATTTTGTAGCTATAAGATTGATTTTTGGGGCTGTTTATGGTAAATTTGTAAGGTTAAGAGAGAGGTAATTACATGCAGGAACTTAAGATAAAAGCTAGTAAAAGAGACGTGCTCGGTAAACGGACCAGATTCTTACGCCGCGAAGGCAAGACGCCGGCGCATCTCTTCGGACGCAGTTTAGAATCAATAACTCTGCAGTGCGACACTACCGAGCTGAAGAAAATAATCGCGCGCGCCGGAACGACGCGTCTCATCAGTCTGGACGTTGAAGGCGATAAAGAACCCAAAAACGTCTTCTTACGCGAAATCCAGAAAAACGCCCTGACCCGCGAACTCCTCCACGTGGACTTTTATCAGGTGCGCAAGGACGAGAAGATGACGATGGACGTGCCTATCGTCCTCATCGGCGAAGCACCGGCATTAAAGGGTAAAGGACGCATCCTATCACGCGGCACGACCGTATTAAGTTTGGAATGTTTACCGGAGAAAGTGCCTCCGCAAATCGAAGTGGATATCAGCACATTGTTAGAACTCGACGATTCCATCTTCATCAAAGATATTCAACTGGACCCGGAAATCACCGTCAACGACGACCCGGAACTGCTGGTGGTTAAGGTATCCGAAATCACTATCAGAGTTGAAGAAGAGAGACCGGTAGCGGCAGTTGAAGGCGCTGAAGGCGAAGAAGGCGCTGAGGGTGCAGAAGGCGCTGAAGGCGAAGAAGGCGCCGAGGGCGCTGCAAAGCCCGAAGGCGGAGCCGACAAAGCCTCGGACAAGAAAGAATAAGCCCAACCTGTTTACGCTGCGGGTCTGCGGTTAGAGATGATTATTGATTGTCACACGCATGTATTGCCGCCACAGGTAAAGAGCAACTGCAGCCAGTACACGTCATGGGATAAGGCTTTCAACGCAATATACTCCGGCGACAAGGTCAAGATTGCCACGGCAGAAGACCTCATCGAAAGCATGGACAGGGATGAGGTTGATGTTTCCGTTATTGTCAACTACCAGTGGACGACCCACGATTTCTGCGCGTTGACCAACGACTATATATTGGAGTCGGTGGCGAAGTACCCCAAACGGCTGATTGGCTTATGTGCCGTGAGTTCCTACACCGACGACGCCTCATTGAAGGAGATAGAGCGGTGCGCGTGTGGAGGGATAAGGGGCGTAGGTGAGTTAAGGCCGGATACGCTGGGAATAGATTACACCAAAGAAAACATCATCAAGCCTTTTGTTGACATAATTAAGAAGCATAAATTAATCGTTTCCACCCATTCTACAGAGCCGGTGGGGCATTTATACCCCGGTAAAGGTAAAGCCACGCCGGATTTACTCCTGAACTTCGTTTCCCATTTTACGGAATTGCCGGTGGTGTGCGCGCACTGGGGCGGAGGACTGCCTTTCTACGCGCTGATGCCGGAGGTAAAGCATGCGTTAGAAAGCGTGTACTTCGATACAGCGATATCGCCGTACCTCTATAAACCGGAGATTTACCAAAGCGTCAGTAAGATAGTCGGGGTAGAGAAAATTCTCTTTGGGAGTGACTTTCCGGTAATCGGTCAGGCCAAGGTGTATAACGAGATTAAAGACGCCGACCTGAAGAAGGAAGACAAAGAGAAAATCCTTTACGGCAACGTAAAACGCCTGCTGGGTATTTAAGATGGAAAAGATACGCTCGTTCATCGCCATCGAACTGCCGGAAGAAGTTAAAAAAGCGCTGTCAGACCTGCAAAACAAGTTCAAAAAGTCGGGCAGTCTGCCGGTAAAGTGGGTTGATCCCGGCAATATACACCTCACGCTAAAGTTCCTCGGGGACGTTGACGCAGACAGCGTCGAGGGAATACTCAAAGCGATGGAAGAGGCCGTTAAAGGCGCCGCGTCGTTCAATATAGAGGTTAAGGGGTTGGGGGTGTTCCCCAACATGAACCGCATCCAGATAGTATGGGTGGGACTTCATGGAGAATTGGAAAAACTGGGCGATCTGCAAAAAAAACTCGAAACGAACCTAAAGCCATTGGGCTTTATGCCCGAAAACCGCCCGTTTACCCCCCACCTGACGCTGGCGAGGGTGCGCGACTTTGCCCGCCCCGAAGAACGACAGAGGCTGGGGCGGTTGGTCTCCGAAGCTGATTTTGAAGAGAAACACGTCATAAACGTTACATCCCTCAACCTGATGAAAAGCGTCCTGACGCGCGAGGGGCCGATATACAGCCGGCTCGGCGCTGTGACGCTGAAATAGCTAGTCTCTAGCCCTTAAAGTGCCACTTTTTACTCTATTTTCCCCTCCTAAATTTTTACGTTTTGTTTACGTAGCGGCGAGGTAAATTAACGCCTTATTTAGCCCCCAAAACGTAAAATATCGGCGTATGGTTGATAATACTACGCCAGGAGGCGGCAAGATGACCGAACCTAAAGAGAAAATTTTACTGGTCGATGACGAAGAATCAATTCGTAGCATCCTCTCAATGGGGCTGGGAGCGCGCGGCTACGTTTGCGACGAAGCCGAAGACGGCGACCAGGCATTAAAGAAACTGGAAAAAGGCCCCAGCGACCTGGTAATTATGGACATCAACATGCCGGGCAGAATGGGCAGTGAGGTATTGCCGGAGATTACCAGGAACTTCCCGGATACGGCGGTAATCATGGCCAGCGGCGTCAGCGACCCCAAGGTCATCGCTAAATGCATCCAGGATGGCGCGCAGGACTACTTAAGCAAGCCTTTCCGCTTCGAGCAGGTGCTAGCCAGCGTCAACGGCACATTGGATAAGAGGCGCGTAGCGCTGGATATCAGCCACTACTTCAGTGAGTTAAGCCGGGAAATCAACGAAAACAAAAATGACCCGCGGCGCTTTTTCTTCGGGTCGATTCAAGCTTTAATCAATACGCTGGAAGCTAAAGACAGTTATACGGCGGGGCACTCCGAAGCCGTGGCTGAGATAACCCTGAAGCTGGGCGAGCAGATGAAATTGAAATCCGACGAGATGGACGATTTGCACTGGGCGGCTCTGCTGCACGACGTCGGTAAAATTGCGGTAGATCCGAATATCCTGAACAAACCCAGCGAGTTGACCCCCAGCGAGTACCGCCACATTATGGCCCACGCCGTCATCGGGCCTAATCTGGTTAAGCCCTTTGTCAACGACAGGGTAGTGGATATAATTTCCCACCACCACGACCATTACGACGGCGGCGGGCTGGACCAGACGATAAAAGGCAACGATATACCCATCGGGGCGAGGATTATCGCGCTGGCCGACGCCTATCACGCCATGACTTCCGACCGACCTTACCGCAAGGCTTTAACAGTCTCGGAGGCGGTAGACGAAATCAGGTGGTACAGCGGCACGCAGTTTGACCCGATTATCGCGAATATGATGGTAAATTTCATACAAAGACACACACTGCAGTCGCAGAAAAACAGCTAAGCAAAGATAAATCCCAAGAAGGTAGGGGGTAGGCAACCCTAAAGCCCACCCCCTTGGTTTTTTCCCTTGACAAGTAAAAAGCGTGGTGATATATTTTATTTATAATTGAAAACAATTTTCAATTGTGAGTGCATATGAGACTGACAGCCAACAAGATAGCGGGGATTTTACGGGAGAACGGTTATAAACTGACTCCGCAACGCCACGCAGTGCTTAAAGTCATCGCGGCCAGCAGCGACCACATGACTCCAGAAACGATATACAGCAAAACCCGCGAGGAAAACCCGGATATCGGGCTGGTGACGATTTACCGCACACTGGACCTACTTAACAGCCTTAATCTGGTCTGCCGCGTCCATGCTCCGGATGGCTGCCGGTCTTACATGATGCGGCGTCCGGTAGGGCATCATCACCACCTGGTATGTTCGCAGTGCGGCAAAGTGGTGGACTTTGATGGCTGTACGCTGGCCGACCTGGAAAACAGGCTTACCAAAGAAACCAAGTTCGATATCACGGGGCATTTATTGGAGCTGTACGGGGTTTGCCCGGACTGCCGCCATGTACCGGAATAAATCACCAGGAGAGAACGTCAACTAAAGAGATGGTTTATTCATATGAAAATGAATATCAAATGTGAGTGGCTATAATGGATTCGGGATTCGGCATCGGCTGGTACGGCGTGATGATAGCCTTGGGAGTATTAGCGGCGCTGGGCATCGCCGTCATAGAGGCGAACCGGCGGAAAGAAAAAGCCAGCGAACTCTTGGGCATGGCGCTGCTGGTGTTACCATTAGGTATCATCGGGGCGCGTTTGTACCACGTGATAGACCAGTGGGACTATTACATGCAAAATCCGGGGCTGATTATCGGGGGGCAAGGACTGGGTATTTTCGGGGCGATAATCGGGGGTGTGCTGGGAGTTATCATTTATACTCTCTGGAAAAAACTCAGCACGCTACGCTGGCTGGACATACTAGCGCCGGGACTGATACTGGCACAGGCAATAGGGCGGTGGGGCAACTACTTTAACCAGGAGCTTTACGGCTACCCAACCGACCTACCCTGGGCGATTTACATCGATCCAATGCACCGGCTGCCGGGCTACAAAAGCTATAGCTACTTTCACCCGATGTTTTTCTATGAATTTCTTTGGAACTTAATAGGCTTCGTCATCCTGATGGTGGTGGGGCGTAAAATGTATAACCGTCTGCGTGATGGCGATATCTTCTTTTTATACGTCATCTGGTACAGCATCGGGCGGTTTATCCTGGAGGGGTTCAAGATAAACGTCTGGACGCTCGGGGGCTTCCCGACCGCCCGATGGATTACGCTAATTGCGATAGTAGTGTGTGTTGTTGTGATTGTTTTACGGCACCATAAGTTTCATAAGGAGAAAAAATGAAACACTTCATAGTCACTAAACTCGTCCCCGTTATACTCATGTTAATGCTAGCGGCGCTGGCAATAGCGGCCGCGGGCTGTAACGGGGATGTTACGAGTACCGATAAAACAGTAGTGGCAGTAACGCTGCTGCCGCAAGCTGGATTTGTGGAGGCGGTGGGAGGAGATAAAGTGGAGGTAGTCGTCATGGTGCCGCCGGGTGCCTCGCCGCACACCTATGAAGTCACGCCGGAACAGATGGTACAGCTTTCTAAAGCCAAGATGTATGCGAAAGTAGGTTCTGGGGTGGAGTTCGAGCTTGCCTGGTTGGATAATTTAATTGGGGTCAACCAGGATATGCTGGTAGTGGATTGTTCAAAAGGCATCAATTTGATAGCCAGTGAAGACCCGGATGAACCGGGTCTAGACCCGCATATCTGGCTTTCCGTAAAAAATGCTAAAATAATGGTACAGAATATCTGCGATGGGCTAGTGCAGGTGGACGCCGCCAACAAGGACTATTACGAAGCTAATTGCAGCAGCTACCTGGCGCAGTTGACGGAACTGGATAACGATATAGAGACAGCGCTGGAAGGGATGACCAACCGCAGTTTTATTGTGTTTCACCCCGCCTTCGGGTACTTCGCCAAAGACTATAACCTGACACAGATAGGGATTGAACAGGAGGGGAAAGAACCTAACGCCGATTACCTGGTGCGGCTGATAAACGAAGCCAGGGCGAAGGATATTAAAGTCGTCTTCATCTCGCCGCAATATAGCACCGTCAGCGCGGAATCGGTGGCTAACGAAATCGGTGGGGAGGTGGTCATCATCGACCCGCTGGCTAAAGATTACATCACCAATATGCGCGCCATCGAGGCGGCAATGAGACAGGCGATGCAATAAAGATGAAAAACGAAAACGAAATAGTAAAACTGCAAAACATACGGGTAAGCTATGGGGGCGTGCCGGCGCTGGAAGACGTCACTATATCCATCTTCCGACACGACTTTCTGGGGATAATCGGGCCGAACGGCGGGGGTAAAAGCACGCTTTTAAAGGTGCTGCTGGGACTGGTAAAACCGGATTCCGGCACCGTATCTGTGTTCGGGAAAAACCCGGAACAGGCGCGGAGCCGCATCGGGTATGTTTCACAGCGGCCGGTCTTCGACAACAATTACCCTGTAAGCATCTGGGATGTGGCGATGATGGGGCGTTACGGCAAAGCGGGCATCATGCGGCGGTACAGCCACGAGGACAAAGCGGCGGTGGAACGGGCGTTAAAGCGCGTGGATATGTTTAAATACAAGGACAAACAGATAGGCAGATTATCGGGGGGGCAGCAGCAGCGCGTATTCGTGGCGCGGGCGCTGGTCTCCGAGCCGGAGCTGCTGCTTTTAGACGAACCGACCGCCAGCATAGATTCGACCCTGCAGGCGGAGTTTTACGAACTACTCGGCGAATTGAAAAGGAATTTAACGATTATCATGGTATCGCACGACATCGGTGCGGTGTCCATCTACGTAGATAAAATCGCCTGCCTGAACCGGCAGCTTTATTACCACGGCTCCCGGGAAATCACAGCGGAGGTGCTGGAAGCAACTTACAAGTGCCCGGTGCAGCTAATCACGCACGGGCCGGTGCCGCACCGCGTTTTAAAAGAACACTAATTATGATTGAAGCACTACAATTCGAATTTATGCGCAACGCCCTGATGGCAGGACTGCTGGCGGCGGTTGCCTGCGGCATCGTGGGAGTTTACGTGGTGGTGAAGAGGATAGTCTTCATCAGCGGAGGTATTGCGCACGCCTCATTCGGGGGCATCGGGATTGGGTATTACCTCGGTATCAACCCAATCATTGGGGCGCTGGTGTTCTCGTTGGCTTCGGGGCTGGCGATAGGGGGCATAACGCGCAAGACGCGTTTGTCCGCCGATACTGCCATCGGGATACTGTGGGCGGTGGGTATGGCGGTGGGGATTATCTTCATTTATTTGACGCCCGGCTACGCACCGGACTTGATGAGTTACCTCTTCGGGAATATTTTAACCGTCCCGATGACCGACATTTACCTGATGTTAGGGCTGGACTTGGTAATCATCAGCATCGTAACGATTTTCTTCAAGGAATACTTGATTTTGTCTTTCGATGAAGAATATGCCACAGCCATTGGGATGCCGGTGGATATACTTTACTTCCTGCTGCTGGCAATGATTGCGCTGACGGTGGTGGTGCTGATACGAGTGGTGGGGATGATACTGGTGATAGCACTGTTGACCTTCCCGGCGGCAATGGCGCGGCTGTTCACGTATGACATGAAAAAGATGATGATACTCTCGGTCATCTTTGGATTCTTGTTTACGTTGGGCGGGCTGTGGATTTCTTACGAGCTTAATCTGCCCTCAGGCGCAACGATAATTCTGCTGGGTGGGGTGGTGTTGGCGTTAGCCTTCGGGGTTTCGCGGTTGTTTGTAAAAAAAGCGGCGCCCGATAAGGAATAACCAGTAAAACAGCGGCTAAACCTCTAAACTAACGATCTTTACCGTTGCTGCTATTAACAGTGTTATTTCAACAGTTTTTTATTATACTCAATCAACAGCTTTTTCATCCGGTTCTGGGCTTTTTCCATGCCGGGTTTATCAAAAAACTCCATAGCTAATGGTGAGTTAACGGTGTAGGGCGTCCATACCGGCATCGGAGTGCCGTCAGCGTCATGCCCATTAGGGTCGCCATTTTTAGCAAAGTTGGTCCAGTAGTTGCACATCTGGCGCGCCAAATCGTAATGCTTGCCGGTAAAAGGGCGCCAGCATTTTGCCAGCGTTTCGAACTCAAACCAAAGGTCGGAGGAATGAAAAGCTCCAACATCGTCGCCGGGGATTTCCGGTCCAAAGCGGTAGTTGTAGATATTAGGTTTACCCTGGTTGGCCACAAAATCACAGAACAAGCTGGCGGACAGTTCGAAGAAATTGACTGAAGCCGCCTGTTTTAGGATGATATTTTTAGCCGAGGCTTTTTCTTTCGCCAGCTTACAGTATTCTTCAGCGATGTCTGGGATAGCTGTTTTCGCCCAACCTTCTATATTGTCGTCCGGCGGACCGAAAAGGGATTCGTCAAGCGTTGAGCCGGTCATGAGGGGAATAGAGTGCTGATGACCAGCCATAATACTAGCGCAAGCATCTTCAACGACGTATTTACCGTCTATCGTGGAGTTCCAGTATTTACCGAATTCGATATGTTTAGCCATTAATATTTTACTATCAATCTTCCTAGCTTCAGCGAGATTTTTAGCACCGATAAAGCTAAAGAAAGCTTCGCCCTGTTTAGCCAGCTGTTCACGGTTGAGGAAGGGCATCAACTCAAAGGCAGGCCCTTTAACATCAATACCGCCTCCGGACTGCACGATGGCTTTGGCGAAAGCGCCTTTTGCCAGCGGAGAATTGATATGTGCTAGGACGCTGCCGCCGCCCGCCGACTGCCCGAAAATGGTGATATTATCCGGGTCGCCGCCAAAGCTGCTGATATTCCGCCGCACCCAGTCTATGCCGGCTTTTTGGTCAAGGTAGCCCCAATTTGCCGTGAACCCATCCGGAGACGACTTGATTATTTCAGGGTGTGTTAAAAACCCGAAGACATTGAGTCGATAATTAACGGAAACTAAAATAACGCCGCGCCGCGCAATACGCTCGCCGTCAAATTCCATTTCATAAGGATAACCTTCCATTAACCCGCCGCCGTATATCCAGACCATCACCGGCATTTTTTCTTTGCCGGTTTTAGCTAACGTCCAGATATTCAGGTACAGGCAGTCTTCATCCATTGGCACTTCCGGTTCCACATGCCATTCTTTTGCATAAAAAGCCTGCGGGTCTTCGCCCGGGATACGCTGCATGGCTATGGGCATATATTCAAGGCAGTCACGCACACCTTTCCAGTTGCTAGCCGGTTGCGGTGCCCGCCAGCGTAATTCGCGTACAGGCGGCGCGGCAAAAGGCACGCCTTTAAAAACCGTAATCCTCGGGTCAGCCGCCCCAATTCCGCGAACCGTGCCGTTTTCCGTTTTCGTGATGCGTAGCATAAAAAACTCCTCTTTAAGTTTGAGTGATATCCGGTGTGTTATTGTATAATAACATATATGAAAGTAATGTTAAAAAATGCAGTTGTAGGAAATACGGTCCCGTAAAGGAGTGTTATGAAAGCGATGGTTTTAAAAGAAAAGGGCAAGCTCGCCATTTTGGATATGGATTTTAACGAAACGCTGGGCGCGGACGATGTACGCATAAAGATACACACCGTAGGCATTTGCGGCAGCGACGTGCATTATTACACTCATGGGAAGATAGGTAACTTCATCGTTAAGGAGCCGATGGTGCTGGGACACGAAGCCTCTGGCACGGTGATTGAAGTGGGGGAAAACGTAAAGTCGCTTAAAGCCGGCGACCGGGTTTGCATGGAGCCGGGGATACCCGACCTGCACAGCCGGGCGACGATGGAGGGAATATACAACCTTGACCCCGACGTAGTTTTCTGGGCGACGCCGCCAATTCACGGATGTTTGCGGGAAACGGTGGTGCACCCGGCGATGTTCTGTTTCAAGCTGCCGGACAACGTGAGTTACGCAGAGGGGGCTCTGGTCGAGCCTCTTTCGGTGGGGTTGCAAGCAGTGAAAAAAGCTAACGTCAAACCAGGAGACGTGGCTCTAGTAACGGGCTGCGGAACAATCGGGCTGGTGACGGGCTTAGCTGCTTTAGCGGGTGGTTGCAGCAAGGTTATTATTTCTGACGTCATTCAACCAAAACTGGATATAGCGGCTGCGTACGGTATGGTTCCAGTTAATATAACGACACAAAATCTGGTGGATGTAGTGAAAAATGAAACCGGGGGATGGGGCACCGATATTATCTTTGAAGCCAGTGGCAACGAAAAAGCCATTGCCAATATCTTCGAGCCGTTGTGCCCGGGTGGCAAGGTAGTGTTTATTGGAATGCCGGTTGAACCGGTGCCGGTGGATATCGTGGCGGCGCAGGCTAAAGAAGCCAGAATGGAATCGGTCTTTAGGTACGCCAATATCTACCCGCGGGCGGTGGCGCTATTGGGTTCGGGTAAGATAAACGTCAAACCATTGGTTACTGACAAATATAAGTTCGTCGACGCCATTAAAGCGTACGATTACGCGGCTAATCCGGAGCCACGCTCGGTGAAGACAATCATCGAGATGTAGCTAGCGGATTGTGTAGCCGCCATCTACTACTAAGTCGTGGCCGATGACGTAGCTTGAAGCATCCGATGCCAGATAAAGTAAAGCGCCACGCAGTTCTTCCGGTTCGCCCAGGCGGTTAAGCGGCGTCAACGATTCCCATTCCGGGAATAGCTTCGACATGGAAGAGAGCACCATTTCAGTTTTCATATAGCCGGGACTAATGGAGTTCACACGGATGCCATAGGGCGCCCATTCCACGGCCATGGTTTGTGTCAACATGACTACGCCGGCTTTAGTGGTGTTATAGACGGCCTGCTTCTGGGGGACATTAACGGTACGGGCGGATATTGAGCCGATGTTGATAATGCTGCCGTTTTTTTGCGGTTTCATGAGTTTGGCGGCTTCCTGTGAACAGAGAAACACCCCCTTCATGTTAACGTCCAGAAGGCGGTCCCAGTCCGCTTCCGCCATATCTTCGACTGGCACCTGCATGCTGATACCGGCGTTATTGACGCAAATGTCGAGCCGTCCGAAGTCTTTGGCAATAGCTTGAAAAGCCTTTTGCACGTCGGCTTTTTTGGAAACATCGCCCTCCAGAATGAGGGTACGAACACCGAATTTATTGGCCTGTTCAGCAACATCTTCCAGATAATTGGAGTGCAAGCCGAATAAAGCGACGTCGCATCCGGCTTCGGCTAAAGTAAGCGCCAGTACTTTACCGATGCCCCGCCCCGCCCCCGTCACTAAAGCCCTGCGGCCTTTAATCTCGAATAATTTGTCTATACTCATATCAGCCTCAACCTTACTTTAATGCTGCCTCGATTTTTTTAAGGTTCGCCAGCCCCTTTACCGCCAGCTCCTCGCCGGAGTCGGCGAATTTTCTCCAGATGGCGCAGAGGCGGTTAAGCTCTTCAAAATTGGGGTCGAAGGACTCGATGGTGAGGGGGCCGTCATAGCCTATCTCTTTGACGGCGGTGAAAAACTCCTGCCAGGGCACCATACCGGTGCCGGGTATGCCGCGGTTATTCTCGCAGACGTGAATGTAGCCCAGATATTCCTTGCCGCAGGTTAAAACAGCCTCGCGGTAGCTTGTCTCCTCACGTATCATGTGGAAAGCGTCGAGGTGGACTTTTAGGTTACCCGTCCCCACCTCTTTACAGTACCTCACCGCGTCTTCGGCGATGTTGATAAAGTGGGTCTCGAAACGGTTGACCGGCTCGATGGCTAAAATCAAGTTGCTTTTGTTTTTAGCGTAGTTGCAAACCTCACGCATAGCCGCCACTGACCATGCCCATTCCTCGTCGGTGCGGCACTTGCCGGAAAGATAGCCCCACGCCGAATATAAAACACCGCCCAGAATCTTAGAGCCGATTTCGTTGTTGATATCAACCATTAGTTTAAGCGTCTCTAAAGCGTGGCGCCGGACTTCCGGCTTAGGGCTGATGGGGTTGGAATCGGCGGGGAGACCGATGGTTGTGACCGCCTCAATGCCGACCTCTTTGATTTTTTCTTTAACAGCCTTGACGGGAAAGCGCTCGGGGTGGCTAACGTTAATGTCGATGACTTCAAAGCCTAAAGATTTAGCCTTCTCAATCAGCGGCAGGTCTTTTTCTGTGAACTCTTCCGTCCAGATAAGCGAATCAACGCCGAACTTAAACATATTTCCCCTTTCTTGAACTTATACTACAACAACTTTGATACCCAGCAAGTCGCAGGCGCTTATTAAAGCGTTGGAAAAATCGCCGTGAATTAAGGAGGCGTGGTGGGTAAAGCCCTCTTTAACGAGGGTGGAATAGAGTTTATCGAGGTCAGGCACTTCAACCCAGCTCCAGGAACCGCGCAGCTTTTGATTGGAGGCAACGATTTTCCCTTTAGCCACCAGCAGCTTGAATTCGCCGTCGTGCTCCTGCAGACGTGAAAGTGTCACCGCGCCGGGGGCGAGCTGAAATTCGCCGGTGCCTTTAGAGCGGTCCAAACCAAGAGACGTGCCTAAAATGCTGTGATATTTAAGCTCTATATCGCCTCCTTTACAGGTTAAAGAGGGCGGGCCGTTACCGCAATGCCAGGCGAGGAATACATTTTCCTTTTCCTGGTGCTTTATCGTCCAGTCAATAAAGTGCGGGACGGTCTTGCCCAGAGCCGCCAGGTATTGGAGGAGCATCGTTAAAGCGCCGTAAATATCAACCTCGCAGGCGGTCATCACGCCTTTATCGGTCATACAGCCCATGGCGTAGCAGGGCGAGATGCCGTAAACGCTCTGCATGGCCGTCCAGCATTGCACGCCCATAGCGGCAAGGTTTTTACCAGCGGCAAACTTCTCTAAAGCGTATTCCAGCCCGGCGATGTTTTGCAGGGTAGCGGCTTCGACGCCGGACGTTTTAGTCTGCTTTTTGGTTTTTTCGACGAGTTTTTTCACTGCTGCAGAGTTCTTCTGCGCCGCAGCGATACTCATAATGTCGGCGAGGTCAATGGGGATGACCCTTTGATTGAACTTACGCATCAATTGGTCTTCGCTGAAGATGCAGGTCTCAAAGCGTTCTGGGCGTGGGCCGACCAAGCCTATATTCGCCCCGATAAAACCGCGAGAAATAGCGCAGACGCGGGCAAAATCGGCGATGGTGTTTTTAAAGGTTTTTTCTTCCGGAAAGACGATGCCGCCAAAGAGGAAGGGAATCTTGCGGCGGTGTAAGCCGGAAGATATGGAAAGCGTGCCGCAAAACGAATCGGAGAGGCGGTTACCGTCTTTAGTGAAGGGACCTTCCTTTGTGCCAAATAGGAGAATAGGTTTATCACGAAAAGCCGAGGCTACGGTAAGTGCGGCGACTTCATCGCCGAAGGTAACAGTGCCGATAATCAAACCGTTGATTTTCTTTTCCTGAAATAAAGCGATGACCTTTTCCGCTTCGGCGTCGTCGCGGACGCAGCCGCCTCGGGTGAGTTTTTCATCAGGCACGACGATTTCAAGGAGGGGGTGGGAGGCTAAAGCGTCTAGGCAGCGGCGGCGCATTTTGACTGCCCAGTCCTCCCCGAAGGGTTCGCGGTGGGCGGGAACGAATCCAATTCTTAACGTTTCCATGTAGCCTCTTTTCTTTGAGGTAATATTTCTGGAATAACTATAACTCAATTAGGAAGAAGCATCAAACCGTTAGGGATAAAGTATAAATTGTTTAGCTTAATATGATAAAATAACGAGAATAAACAGATAAGGAGAAAATATGGCTAAAGGTTACGTGGGGAAAATGCTGTTTGTAAATCTAACCAATAAAAAGATAGAAGAGAAAGCGATTTCCGATGATTTAGCTATGAACTACATCGGGGGCTATGGAATAGGCGTAAAATTGCTATATGACATGATGAAACCGGGAGCCGATCCCCTCGGCCCGGAAAATATCCTGGGATTCATTACGGGGCCGGCGACAGGGTCAGGAGCTTTCTTTGGTTCCCGTTATACTTTAGTCTGCAAATCTCCGGTTACCGGTGGGTGGAATGACGCCAATTCCGGGGGTTACTTTGGCAAGGAACTGAAGAAAGCAGGCTATGATGCAGTTTTTGTAACTGGAATATCTAAAAGCCCGGTTTATCTCTGGATTAAGGATGGCAAAGCCGAGATTAAAGACGCCAGTCATTTGTGGGGAAAAGATACTAAAGACACGTTAACTGCCCTGATTGAGGAATACGGAGATACTAAAATCCGGGCTTCAATAATCGGGCCTGCAGGCGAGAAAATGTCCTTGATATCCTGCCCGATTAATGAGGGCCATCGCGCGCCGGCGAGGGGTGGTGGAGGCGCTGTCATGGGTTCTAAAAAATTAAAAGCAATCGTGGTTAGGGGAGAAGCCGAAATACCTGTAGCCAACCCGGAAAAACTACAAGAAATCAACCGCAGGGTAAGCAGTTACATGAAAAACGAGCAGAAAGAAGGCGTTACCATGCTCGGGGGATTTGGCACGGGAGTCGGCACAACTATTTCCGCCATGGATGGAAATTCTCCGGTTAAAAACTGGGGAGGGGTCGGCATAATAGACTATGACGAAGTTAATGTTCAAAACATTAGCTCTCAAGGACTTGATAAATACAGAATAGGAAAATACGCTTGCTCGAATTGCCCGCTGGGGTGCGGCGCCGAGTATGAAGTAAATACGGGCAAATGGCCTGTTGGTAAGACAGACCGTCCCGAATACGAAACAGCTTCCGCGTTCGGCAGTATGCTGTTGAACGTTGATGCAGAATCTTTAATCAAAACCAATGATATTTGCAATAGAATGGGCCTGGATACCATATCAGCCGGGGCAACCGTGGCATGGGCGATGGAATGCTACAATGAGGGCATTCTTTCTAAAGAAGAACTGGACGGGATTGAGTTAACATGGGGAAACAGCGAAGCCATTGTAAAAATCACACAGAAAATGGCAGACGGTGATGGCTGCGGCGCTGTGCTGGCTTTAGGCTCGCAGGGAGCCGCAAATAAATGGGGCAAGGGTTTCGAATATTTACAGACCGTCCGGGGCGTTGAGTTTCCTATGCACGACCCCAGATTTGCCCCCGGTTTTGGGCGAAGCTACCAATTTGACCCCACACCAGCCCGGCATGTTAAGGGCGGGCTTGGCCACATACAAGAAAATAATAAAACTGGCGAGGAATACAACTACGACGGGACCGGTTTTATGGACGTATATGACACCTTCAAGAAGGAAGTTTTAAATTCCGCTGGTTTCTGTCTGTTCTCCGAAGATTTTATACCGGAAGGTACTTATAACGACTATATGGAGGCATTAACCGGCTGGCCGTTTAAGGCCCGTCACCTCTTTGCCGTTGGTAAGCGTATTCTAACCATGAGACAGGCTTTTAATATTAGGGAAGGTTTAAGGCGGCCTGACTTTGTCATGCCTCCAAGGTCATTAGGTAATCCTCCCCAGAAAGAAGGGCCCGTTGCCGGTGTAACAGTTGATAATGACCGCTTAGGCAAGAATTTCTACAGAATTCTAGATTGGGATTGGGAAACGGGTAAACCAACCCTGGAATCTTTGCGGGGAGTAGGCGACCTTGAAAATGTTATCAAAGACATTTATGGGGAGTCGTCACCGAAAAAATAGTAACAGCAGTTAGTTGATACTTAAACTAGCCCCGTTTATTGATACTAATACAATGACTGGGACATGAGCTTATGCAGGCGGGCTGCAGGCCTTTGTCCAGTCTTTCTACACAAAGGTCGCATTTTAGGGCGAGCTTCTTTATATCATCGAACTGCATCACACCAAAGGTGCAGGCTTTAATGCACTCCCCGCAGCCGTTGCAGAGTTCTCCGTCAATAACAACGATGCCGTCATCCCTTGTGCTTATGGCGTTTTGCGGGCAGGCGCTTTGGCATGGAGCTGAAATGCATTGAAGGCAGTATTCCACCCGGTTCCTTAGTTGCGGTTTACCATCTATCTCCCGTGGTTCTTCGGGGTGGACGCTGATTAACCTTGGGCCGACCGGAAGATTGTGTTCCTGTTTGCAAGCTATCTCACAGGCATAACAGCCAACACAGATATCATTGTTGATACTTAACGCCAATTTTCTAGATTTAGGATTCATCTTTATCTCCAGTCGGGTATATTTTACACATCAATACTCTAAGGTTGTCTGCGCCCATCGCCACATCATAACCTTTGGTATCATTATCCGTAAGGATATTGACGTTTGATTTTTCCCAGCCGTGCCCCGGGGTTTTTTCCTCGGGGAACCACCAGCCGTACTGCGCCGCTACCACACCGGGATTAATGCCGGTGGTGAGTAAAGCCCGCTGCTTGATTCTGCCGCGCGGCGTCTCGATGTAAACCCACTGGTGATTACCGATTCCCAGTTTTTCAGCTGTTTTTGGATGTATCTCGACGATAGGGTCGGGGACGATTTCCCTTAACCAGGGAATCATACGGTGCTCGGAGGTGTAAAAAACGGGCGACCTGGCTCCGGTTATCAGGATTAAGGGATAATCCTTGACCATTTCCGGTTTACTGACCGGGCTTTCCGGCGTTTCGCGGTAAATGGGCAGCGGGTCGTAACCCCATTTCTCCATAATGGTTGAATAAAGCTCGACCTTGCCGGTAGGCGTACGGAAGCCTTCGGTCTTATATTTACGGTATTTTTGCGATACCCTATAGTAATCAAGGCGCCGGAACTCCTGCCAGGTAAGCCCCATCGGCTTGAGGATATAGTCGAGGTTGCCTTCTACGGTATCGAACCACTGGTTTTTTTGCCCCAGCTTTTTCCCCAGCTCCAGGAACATCTCATGGTCCGAACGGCATTCGCCGACCTGGATGATTTTAGTTCTGGGGTAGATATAGTTCTGGCGCTTCCAGTAATCACCGATGTCTTCCATCTCAAGCCAGGTTGCCGCCGGTAAAAAGATATCGGCCAGTTCGGCTGTAGGCGTCAGGAAGAAATCAGCCACAACTAAAAAATCGAGTTTGCTTAAAGCCTTATAAACCTCGGCGGCGTTAGACCGCGTGATAACCGGGTTGGAACCGTGAATCTGTACCGCTTTAATAGGGTAGGGCTTGCCGGTCAGAATAGCGTCCCAGACGACCTTGGGGGTAATTACGGCTATTCTGTCTGCCAGCTTATACGTATCGCCTCCCAGCCGTTTGGCACGCTGTTCGGCGGGCAATTCGTGATGCATGGCAAACTGGCTGACAGGCAGCCATGGCGGCGATTCTGGAGAGATATTGCCCCCCGGAACGTCGAGGTTGCCAGTAATTGCCATTAAAGACACCAGCGCGCGGACGCTGTCCGTGCAGTTGATATTCTGTTCGATGGCGCAGCCCCATTGTATGCCCGCAGGTTTGGTAGTGGCATAAAGCCGGGCGGCTTCTCTTATCTTATCCGCCGACACCCACGTTATTTCTTCTACCTTTTCCAGGTTGTATTCTTTAATCCTGGCGGTAAACTCGTCCCACCCGTAAACGTATTTTTCAACGAAGTTTTTATCATAAAGCTTTTCTTCCACGATGACGTTCGCCATACCCATTGCCAAAGCGACGTCGGTTCCCGGGCGTAGCTGCAGCCAGACGTCAGCCCGTCCTGCCAGATAGGTGAGTCTGGGGTCAACAACAATGAGTTTAGTACCCTGGGCCAGAGCCTTAGTAAGATTCTCACCGGTATATTCATCGCCGTTGCTGATGACGACGTTGTTACCCCAAACGACGACGCACTTGGGGTTGTTTTCATAATCGCATAAAGTCAGTTTGCCGTTGATGATGCCGCTGGTGGCAACCCTCGGCCCATAGCACATATGGCCGGAGGTAAGTACATTGGGCGTCCCCAGCAGGTTGGAGAAGCGATATAAAAAGCCTTCATAATTACGCCCAGTACCGTAACCCAGGGCGATAGATTCGGCGCCGTACTCTGCTATTATTTTTTTATACTTTTCAGCTATGGTATCCAGCGCCTCGTTCCAGGAAATCTGTTCCCACTTGCCCTCGCCGCGTTTACCGGTTCGCCGCAGCGGATGCGTCACCCTATCGGGATGGTATACCAACTGAAGGAAGGACAACCCCCGGCTGCACATGACCCCGTGATTAGTAGGGAAATCGGGATTGCCTTCTATCTTGGTGATACGTCCGTCTTCAACATGGACTAATACGCCGCAGCCTCCATGACAGCCCCGGCAGTTACTTTTTATTATCTTCTCCATAATTTACAAGCTATCCTATTCTTTTCAAGTTTTCTGTACGATATTTTTTGATATATTGTTTCCATTTTACCGCAATCCGTGCATATTGTCAAATAATACTACATGATTGCGCATATATATTTAGTAAACAATACGCAAAAGTCATAATATTGGACAATATATGGCTGAAAAGTATCGCAGCTGAATATAGTTAAGAAAAGATAATAGAGAAAAGGCAACCGGCTTCTTGCTTTCTTTTCTAGCAGAAAGTCAAGCAATAGTTTGACAATAATCTTGCACTCTGTTATTCTATCCACAAAACTTAAGTTCTATCAAGAAAACTATTATGAATGATAATGACCAGCAGGAGAAAAACACTTATCTAGTTCCATCGGTTGAACAGGCAATTCGCGTTATGCTTTGCCTGGCGGATAACGGCGGCAATCCCAAAAGCCTCACCGACATCTGCCAGGAAGTGGACATCCACCGCAGCAAAGCTTTTTCCATCCTGAACACCCTCAACGCATACGGCTTTGTGAAAAAGAATCCCAACCGCAAGGGATATGTGCTTGGACCCGGGCTGGTGACCCTCGCCGGCAAGATGTTGGAAACGTTAAGCCTCCCCCGCCTCGCCGAGCCGGTGCTTTACGAACTTGCTAAAAAAACCGAAGCTACGGTGACAATGGGCGTAATTTTTAAAGATGTTACCTTCACCGTCGCCGAGTATTTAGGAGCGCCGGGCATGGGTGTTTCCTCGCCGATCGGTTACACCACCCCCATCACCTACGGCTCTCACGGCAAAGCCATCGCCGCTTTTCTGCCTCAAGACGAGCTGGACGAATTACTAAAGAGTAAAGACCTCTACTTTTACGGCACTCCGGGGAAATTTGATAAAAAAAAGCTTTTAGATGAATTGGCGGAGTGCCGCCGCCGTGGATTTTCTTTAGAACTGGGTGATATCCAGCCGGGGATGAACGCCGTGGCGGCGCCTATCTTGGACCAGAACAACTACCCCGTCGGTTATGTCACAATCGTCGGTTTCTTTTCCGGGAAAGAAACTTTGCAGTATGGCCCCCTGGTTGTAGAAGCAGTTAAAACTATTTCTAAAGACGCCGGGCACCTAGTGTTTCAACAAAAAATCGGCAACATGAAAAAAGTATTAAGTAAATGATAACAGGAGGATTCTACCAATGGCAGACTCAAAATACGGGAAGTATGTAATCAGTAAAAAGGTAACCAAGCCGGAACCGTATCCTACGATGGAATGGATAGGCGATATTGACTATGACACCAATATGACGTTTATGATTACCAAAGTCGTGGCGCCGTGCCGGATGGAAGAATCCCCTCATTCCCACGACTTTGATATGTACCTGCACTTTGTTTCTTATGATTATAACAACATGGATGAGCTCTTCGGGGAGATAGTAATCGGGTTGGGCGAGGAGCAGGAAATGCATACCTTCACTAAACCGACCAGCGTCTACATCCCCGCCGGTATGGTGCACTGCCCGCTCGTCTTTAAACGGGTAGATAAGCCCATCATTCTTTTCCACACCAGCATCGCCTCAAAATACGTTAAAAAAGAAGAGCCGTTTAAATAACAAAAAATCTGGGATGACATTTAATGGTAGGTCTGGTCACCAATATCCAGGGGTATTCGATTCACGACGGGCCGGGTATCAGGACGGTTGTCTTTATGAAAGGCTGCGGTCTTGAGTGCGGGTGGTGCAGCAACCCGGAGTGCATCTCGCCGCATGCAGAGATAGGCTTGGTAAAAGCGCTTTGTACTATATGCGGCAAGTGCGCCGGAGTCTGCCCTAACGACGCATTGGTTTATGAAGAGGGCAAGCTGCCCGTGATTGACCGAGCGCGCTGTAACGGCTGCGGCGAATGTGTTGACGTGTGTTCTTATAGAGCGCTTGTTCTCTATGGAAAACCGATGACCGCTGAAGAAATCTACGACGCGGTGGAACGCGATAAAATGTTTTACGAGGCGTCAGGCGGCGTAACCGTCTCCGGCGGCGAGGCTTTGTTGCAGCCGCAACTGGTATGTGAATTATTTGAAAAGTGCCGTAAGGACGGTATCCACACCTGCATAGAGACTTCAGGCTGCGCTACCGAATCTGCTTTAAAACAAGTACTCCCTTTGACCGACTATGTACTTTACGATATCAAGCATATGAATTCGGACAAGCACTGTGAATATACCGGCAAAACTAACAAGTTAATCCTTTCCAACGCCAGAGCGACGGCGGCAAGTGGTGTGGCAACGCTTTTCAGGATGCCGCTGATTCCGGGCATCAACGATAATACGCAAAACATCAAGGAAACGGCAGACTTTTTAAAAGGCTTGGGAATAGCTCCTCACGTTGAGTTAATGCCGTATCATCGTTTGGGCAAGGGTAAGTATGAATCTTTAGATAAAAAATACCCTCTCCCCGATATCCTCCAGCCCGAGCCACAGCACCTCGAATCAATCGTAAAAGCATTCGAGTCTTACGGGGTAGAGTGTACAATTTCAAAATAACTAAGTACCACCAACGGAGGTTGATATGGTTGTGAAATCAAATACCGGCGAAGAACTCTTAGAAAAAATCAATAAACTAACGTTAAGCCCGCGTCTCTTCCAGCTTAAGGACGCCATGTTCGGCGCCCCTCGCATGATTTCCGTTGACCGCGCCCGGCTGGTGATGGAGTCCTGGCAGGAAACGGAGGGCGAAGACATCGAACTCCGCCGCGCCAAAGTATTCAAAAAAGTTTTGGAAGGCGTTCCCATCGCCATCCACGACGTCGACGTCATCGTCGGCAGAGAAACGGAGCACCTCATCGGGGCGCCGGCTTTTGTGGACGAAATCGGAAATTCCGTCGCCGGGCTCTGGGATGAAGCCGACAAATTAAGCCGTTGGATGGAATTTAAAAACAAAGAAGATAAGGAAATATTAAGGAAATGCTCACGTTACTTTGATGGAAAAACAGCGCCCGACTACGTCGTTGAAACTTGGCGTGACGTCTTTAACACTTGGCCGCAGGATATCTCCGAAGCTAAAGGCGCTGACCCCACCCCCGATTCCGGTTACTACCCGGGTGTTACTTGCCGGGGCTTGTGGGAAAAGCTGTTGTCCAAAGGCGTACGCGGCTTAATCGAAGAAGCCAAAGCCGGCATCAAGAGCTTTGGAGAGATGCAGGAAAATGATGTTAACAAACTCTATTTCTGGCAGTCTGCGATTATTGTCTGCGAGGCGATGATTACCTATGCTCGCCGCTATGCCGAACTGGCGCGTCAAAAAGCCGAAAAAGAATCCGACGCGGATAGAAAGAAAGAATTGCTGGAAATCGCCGGCATCTGCGAACGCGTCCCGGAAAATCCGGCGCAAACCTTCCACGAGGCTTTGCAGTTAATGAATTTCATCATGGTCGGTCGGGGGCTGGAAGCCATGTATCCGCTCCTGGTCGGCAGGGTTGACCAGTATCTGGGTTCGTATCTGGAAAAAGATCTCCAGGACGGGCGTCTAACTCTGGAACGGGCGGCAGAATTATTAGGCAGCGCCTTGATACTCTGGGGCATGAAAGTTGTCCTCCCCGTCGGTAAAACACAGTTGGAAACCCATCAGTTTAGTTTTTGCATTAACAGCATCAACCTCGGTGGTGTGGACAGGATGGGCAAAGACGCCACCAATACTTTAAGCTATTTGGTGCTCCACCTGATAGGCTTGATTAAGATATCTTCGCCGACTGTTCTGCTTAACTGGCATTCAGGAACGCCGCGCTCATTATTGCTGAAGGCTTTGGAGACTAACTATAAAACCAAGGGAGGCATTCCTCTCTTTGAGAACAGCGACCATGTTGTGTCCAGCTTTATCAATGATGGAACACCCGCCGGCGACGCCAGGGAATGGTACGGGCAGGGCTGTGTAACCCCCATTCTCCCCACCAAGGTTGACCATAACGGCAGCGAAGGCAAAGGGGCGGTCAACGTCGCCCTGTTATTCGACCTGACGCTGCACCGCGGCGTGTCGCAGATAACCGGCAAAAAAGTCGGCATTGACGTCGGCGACCCACGTGACTTTAAAAGTTTTAACGATTTGTACGAGGCATTCAAGAAGGAATATAAATATGTCGTCAACCGTGTATTGTGGATGGGCACTTTAGCCCAGAGCGTCGAGCCTAAATATCTACGATTTCCGTTTAACTCCTGCATCGCCGGGCCTTCGTGTATGGAAAAGGGGCGGGATATCCTTATCACTGCCGCCGACCACAGCTACGGCATTAGCGACCGCGCTATCGTTGACGCGGCGGATTCTTTTACGGCGATTAAGCACCTGGTCTTCGACGAGAAAAAGCTAACAATGGACGAGTTACTTAGCGCTATTGACAGCAACTTTGCCGGAGACCAAGGCGAGGAAATCCGGCAGATGTGCCTAGCGGCGCCAAAGTTCGGTAACGATATAGAGGAAGCCGACTTGATGGTTAAGGAAGTTGGGCAGTTTTCCGGTAGCGTTATCATGGCGTATAAAAACCCCTTCGACGTGCCCTGTAAAATTTCACGCGAAGGTCTGTCATGGCATTACTTCGGCGGTCTTGGCGTAGGCGCTTTACCTAACGGCAGAAAATCCAAAGAACCTCTGAACGACGGCTCGATATCCCCGATGCGCGGCATGGATAAATTAGGTCCCACCGGGGTTATCCGGTCGGCGCTTAAAGCGGGCTTTAAAGAATCGTATGCCTCGTGCCTCAACCAGAAGTTTTCCAGCACCGTCATGCAGACGCCGGAAAGCCGTGAGAAGCTGGCAATACTGACCGATACTTTCTTTAAGAATGGCGGGCAGCATATCCAGTACAATATGGTGGATACAAAAGAACTGCTCGACGCTAAAGAACATCCGGAAAAGCACCGTGATTTGGTGGTCAGGGTGGGGGGTTTCAGCGCTTACTTCGTCATGCTTTCTCCGGAAATCCAGGACGACATTATCTACCGTAGTGAACAAGGTTGTTAGTAATATATCTCTCAGTAAAGCATCGTAAAGGAGAATATCATGAAAGAGAAAGCCAATCCTGTTGTAACTACTAAATCCGGTAAAGTGGAAGGCAACTATGTTAACGACCTATATATCTTTAAAGGTATTCCCTACGCCGAGCCTCCGGTAGGCGCTTTACGCTGGGCATCGCCCCAGCCGGTGAAACAGTGGGAAGGCGTTAAAAAAGCCAAGGACTTTGGCAACATCGCCCCCCAGACTATCATGCCGATGGGCGCTTTCGGGCAGGTGCCCCAGCCCCCCCAGTCGGAAGACTGCATCACCCTTAATATCTGGTCGCCCGGGCTTGATAATGCCCGACGCCCGGTGATGGTCTGGATTCACGGCGGCGCGTTCACTTTAGGCTCCGGCGCCGACCCTTCGTATGATACCGGAGTCTATCCCAAGCGCGGCAATGTCGTCATGGTAAGCATCAACTACCGCCTGGGTATGCTGGGATTTTTCAGATTTAAAGATATTACCGGCGGGAAAATACCCTCTACCGGTAATGAAGGGCTGCTCGACCAGGTTCTGGCGCTTAAGTGGATTAAGGATAACATCGCCGCTTTTGGCGGCAACCCGGATGATATTACCGTCTTCGGAGAATCTGCCGGCGCCATGTCCATCGGCTGCCTGATGGCGATGCCCGCCGCCAGGGGGCTATTCCAGAAAGGTATTCTGGAAAGCGGTTCCGGCGGCTTTGCTATTACGGCTGATGAAGCGAATTTCAACGCCCAGCTTTTCCTGGAAATGGCCGGGCTGAAGAGTGACGATATAGACAAGATAAATGCCCTCACTCCGCCCGAACTTCTGGAAATAGAAAAGAAAATAGTAGCCAGCCGGCGCGGTAAATGCAAAAATCCGGAAGTCACCGTCACTGTGCCCGTCGTGGATAAAGAAAATATCCCCACCGACGTTCTTGAATCGGCCAAACAGGGCTACTCCAAAGAAATCAAGACCCTTGTTGGCTCCAACCTTAACGAATGGAAGTTGTTTACCATGATGGAGCCGGGTTTTGACCAGATTGACGAAGCGGAGGTGCTTAAGCGTCTTGGTAACGTAATGTCTGCGGATGCGGCTAAATCGTTGGTGTCGGCTTACCGTGAAACCCGCGCCAAGCGCGGTGAATCCACCACCCCCGCCGAGTTATTTACCGCTATCTTCGGCGACTTGATGTTCAGGATGCCGGGCGTCAGGCTCATCGAAGCGCAGCAGGCCAACAAACAAAGCGCCTACAACTACCTCTTCACCTGGAAATCTCCGGCGATGGGTGGTGTATTGGGGGCTTGCCACGGATTGGAAATCAGCTTCGTCTTTGGCAACCTCATAGAGATGTTTTCGGGCGCCGGGCCTGACGCTGAAAAGCTGGCGACGTGTATGCAGGATGCCTGGCTGGCTTTCGTCCACACCGGCGACCCTTCGTGCGAGAGCATTGGTAAATGGCCGGTTTACGGTAGCGAACGCCATACAATGATTCTTGATAAAGATTGCCGTGTTGAAGCCGCCCCTTACGATAGTGAACGCAAAGCCTGGGACGGAATTATATAGGCGGTTGCCTTACAGTTTAAAGACACCGTAAGAAATTCCGCCCATATTAAGCTGAATAACATCGCCTGCAACGTTAGCCTTAACGCCGCGGCAAATTTGGGGTGTCAGGTTACCAGGCTTTGTTACGTTTAGCCTTGCCTCAACTGGTTGGGCTGATGGATTCAGCACGATGAGATATCTCTCGCTGTCGGACTCGCGTAAATAAGCAAAGTGTCTGTCGCTGGCTTTAACCGGCAAAGGTGTGAGTTTTGCTGAGGCTTGCAGGGCAGGGGAGTTTTTTCTTAAAACGATAAGTTTGCGGACGTGGTTTAACAGCGACCCCGATTCATTTTCCTGCTTTTCTACCGTCGGACGGTTTTTCCGCGGGTCTAATGGCAGGTACAATTGGGTTTTTTCGGCTTTAGAAAAACCCGCATTTCTCGTGTTGTCCCATTGCATCGGCGTACGGGTGCCGGTGCGTCCGAAGCCTCCCTCTTTAGATTCCATTTTAGGGATATAGCGCATGCCTATTTCGTCTCCATAATAGATAAAGGGCATACTCGGCCAGGTCAGTAAAAATGTAAATATAACTTTTAGATCGTTGGCTGTCCTGTCGTCGGCATACGGCCTCTTGAAATCATGGTTGGCACTGGGAATAGATATCAAACCCCTGCCTTTTGTTTTCTTGGTTTGCGTAAAGTAGACTTTAAGAAATTCCTCAATATTACCGCCGCCGTTACGGCGGAAGAAACAGTTTTCGTTGAGCATTAATGCGCCGTAGCCCTCCACCCCGATGTGCATCATGAAGTCGATATCAAAGCCGGCGGCGATGGATTCTTCCGGGTTGCCCCACTCGGCGATTAAAACCACCTCGGGATATTCCGCACGCACTTTCTGGGCGATGTCCTGCCAGAGCTTAATTGTCTCTTTATGTCCCGGGTCAAGTTTCACCAGTGAAAAGGCCATGTCTACGCGGAAACCGTCAACGCCGTGGCTAAGCCAGTATTTCATTATCTTGATTAATTCTTTACGCGCCTCCAGCGGCCCCGGCGCGTTGACCGGCTGCTGCCAGGGCTGGTCTTTATCCGGTTTGGCGAATCCGTAATTTAAAGCCGGTTGGAAGTTGAAAAAATTGGCGATATAATCGCCTTTTCCCGGGGCATGCTCCTTGACAAGGGTTAACGGAAAGTCGGTAATAGGCTTACTAGGAATTGTCCAGATATAGCGGTCGGAATATTTATTTTGTTTAGGGTTGCAGGAGGCTTTAAACCAGGGGTGTTCGATAGAAGTATGCCCCGCCACCAAATCCAGGCAGATTTTAATATCCCGCCGGTGCGCCGCCCGGCAGAGTTTATACAAGTCTTGGTTAGTGCCGTAGCGCGGCGCGACTTTATAGTAGTCTGCAACATCGTAACCGGCGTCCTGAAAAGGCGACACGAAACATGGATTAATCCATATTGCGTTGATGCCCAGCCACTGCAGATAATCCAGTTTTTCATTTATCCCCGGTATATCTCCGATGCCGTCGTTGTTGGTATCGTAAAAGCTTTGAGGATAAATCTGGTAAAAAACCGCCCGGTCCAGCCATTTGGGATAACCAGCTTTAATATTCATGATTACTTATAGAAATATTAGCGGTGGGCTTTGTATGTTGTCAAGAAGTACGATATTAGCTACAATTCAGTAAATGGTTCGTTTACAGAAATCCCCAAATGAAATTTATAGTGGCATCGAGGCTGGCGGCACAAAGTTCATTTGCGCTGTTGGCACTAACCCCCAAGACTTGATTATTAAACGTATCGAGACTACCACACCCCAAAAGACCATTGAAGAAGTTATTAAATTCTTTAAGTCCTATACCAATATAGACGCAAAAAAACGCATAGCCTCACTTGGCATTGCTTCCTTTGGTCCCCTCGACCTTAATAAAAAATCACCTAAACACGGCTACATTACTAAAACACCCAAACCCGGTTGGAGTAATGTTAATCTTGCAGGAAAGTTAAGTGACGCTCTTGGTATTCCTGTGGCTATAGACACCGACGTTAATGGTGCTGCTTTAGGCGAACAGGAATGGGGAGTTGCTAAAGGGCTGGATACGTTTATTTACATTACACTGGGGACGGGCATCGGTGGCGGTGGCGTAATCAACGGTGGCTTGATGCACGGTCTTGTTCACCCGGAAATGGGACATATCAGAATACCGCTCGATAAAGACGATATTCAGGATTTTAAAGGTTCGTGCCGGTTTCACAAATGCGTAGCAGGCTATGGTTGTTGGGAGGGTTTAGCATCCGGTAAAGCCATGCAGTTACGTTGGGGCAAACCGCCGGAAAAAATCCTTAAAAACGATAAAGACTACCACCGCGCCTGGGAACTTGAAGCCAACTATATCGCTCTGGGAGTGTACAATCTGATATGCACATTATCCCCCCAGCGCATTATATTAGGCGGCGGAATTATGGGCCACCCCGGTTTGCTGGAAAAGGTGCAGGGAAAAGTTGAAAAACTGCTCGGCGGATATATCTCTGCCCTGGATTCTCCGGTAAAGTTCCGCCGCTATATTGTCCGGCCCGCTCTCGTTAACAAAAAGTCGGACGTCGCCTTATCGGGCGTCCTCGGCGCTATTGTATTGGCTAAATGCATGCGTAATGATTAAAGCTTTGGAGGAATAGGAGAATGAACGTAAAAGAAGTGACAGAAATAGTCCTGACGCTGAATGGCAATAAGAGAGTTAACCCAACCTGCGACCAGCTTCTCGCGGGCAGCTGGGGCCAGCAGGTAACGAGCATCGCTACCACGTTCATGGCAACCGTTGATGTTATCCGCAAGGCAAAAGAAATGGGCTGCGACTTTGTCATCACCCACGAGCCGCTTTATTTCTCCGGCCTTGATAAGACCGATTGGTTGAAAGACGACCCGATATACTATAGTAAAAAGGCTTTGATTGAAGACAGCAAGATATCCATCTGGCGATACCACGACCATATGCACATGGGCAACGGCGACTTGATTTACGATGGATTGCTGGATGTGCTGAGATGGCAGGACTATTTGGTGAAAGGTCTCCCGCACCCGCATTGTTACGTAATACCCCCGACGACTGTTTCTAACCTGGTAAAGTTTTTTAAGAAGACTCTTGGTATGAAAGTCATCCAAATCATTGGCGACCCGAAGATGAAGTGCAGCCGCGTTGGCATACTGGTTGGCGGTGGGAGTCTAGGGCTTGGCCGCGAAGAGATGCCTGCCGAACTTATGAAGGAACAGCAGCTGGACGTCATGGTTTGCGGTGAGATTACCGAATGGACTTTAAGCGCTTACGTCCGTGATGCGGCGGCTTTAGGCTTCAATAAAGCCATGATTGTGGTAGGCCATGAGCGCAGCGAGGAGCCCGGCATGAAAGAACTGCCCAAACGTCTCCAACCGCTGTTGGGAGGAATTCCGGTTCACTTCATCGACGCTGAAGAGCCGTTTGGATATCTCTAAAAGTTAATGCGTACAATGTATGTAAAGAATATCACCTTCGACTAAACGATAGTAAAAAGGGTTGTGGCTGGATGAAGTCCAAAAAAAAGCAGTTGAGTTAAAAATTCTCCAGTTAATGTACGATGATTTTACTCGACATGACAATCCGAGTTTCATAAAAAAGCCCACCGATGTCCTGGCGAATAAATACCACCAACTCATAAGTGCCGGATTCAGTCAATTCACCTGCAGAGGCTTCTAGAGTAATCTCAACCTCACCGTTAGCCGCAATGTTCATTGCTATGGCCGGCCCACGAGCTACCCAATAAGCATCCTCAACGCCTACGGGCTTAATCAGGCAAGACACACTCCCGGTAACGGCGCTGGCACCATTATTCACAATTTTTAGTTTAATAACCGGTTTCTCTGCCAGTGAGTAAGATCCTTTATCAAGAGATATAGAAGTCAACTCCAAGGGCTGCGCCTGCCCGGCTGTTTGTTGATTTTGAATATTGGCAATGGCGTTTACAACTTCTTCGGTATAAATTGCTGATGCGGCTGGACGCAGGTGGTTGGGATTTTTCAATTGGTCCTGCCGGAATAAGGTCTTTGGCAGCTGCTCTACGACGTGGACATAGGTGGGGTCGGTATACTGTGACAGAAACTCTTTCTGTTCCGTTATAATTTCATCACGTAAGCCTGCCTGGACAGCTTCATCCCAATCGGGCTGCAGGACAAAATAGAGTTGAAAATGGTATTGTCTAGCTAAATCAGACATGTATTGCAAAGAGGCCTCAGTATCATCACAAGTGTCGAAATCATGGAAGTAGTAACTCGGTGTGCGTGTACTAACATCCATATCCTGTTGTTCGGACGGGTCTCCTTCGTAGTAGGTATGAGAAGTGACTCTGGGAGCGACTTCATGGTCAAATAAAGTCCAAGGCTCCAGAAGACGTTCCTGTAAAATGTCGGCATAGGAATACAATACGCCGAATTTAGTTATAAAGGCTTCGCTGATTTCTCCCCTTTTCCAGCTTGGTGCCAACCCGTAATAGTCCCAATATGCCCAGGGAAGGGGAACACCAACGACAAATTCAACTTTGTGGAGAGAGGAATAGCCAGATGAAGTACGTGAAACGATAACGGTTTTCGGGGCGCCGAACTTTTCAATATAGGCTGCCAGCATCCAGGCGTCTGACAAAAAAGACGAATATATATTGTTCGCTAAATTAATGACCTCTCCCCCCAACCTGTCAGCTATCGCGCCCCATGCCAAATTATAACGGCAAGCTGAGTCTCCCAGTAATAATACATCAACAGGTTTATCCAGATTTTGAAGCGCAACCCATGATCGATAAGGCCCATCTGTTCCCGACTTGGTAACCATAGGCTGCGCTTGATTGTAGGCGTATACGGCGGTATTGCACACAAGAATAAAGACGATAGCGACAAGGCAGGAGATGACTACTCGCCATATTTTTAATTTTTTAAAAAGGGTCCGAACTGGTTTCTGTATCGATTTACTGACCAGTGTTTTGAGGGATCGGTATGAATCCATTCCCGATAATTCGGGCAGGAGGTGTTCAATTTTTTCTAATTTATCAATGTCGCCAGATCTAGTACCGGTCGGTAAACGATCTGCAATTCTTTTTATTACACGCAGACACTGAGCCAATTCCACACATACTTTATCTTTGGGATGACGAGCCGCCAAGCTATTGGCTTCCGTCATAGCACTTTTCCACATACCTTCTTTCAAATAAAGTAAGAGCGTATTATAAATATTCTCGGACTCGTTATGTGTATCCTGTGACATTTTCTAAAACCCCTGATAGATAAAGCGACTAAATTCATGCTGGCCGAAGATGATTATACCGACAATTAGGATACCATAGACCAGGCCTCTTACAACAGGGTTGAGCTTTGTTAAAAATGACGTAAAACCGGGGCGCAGCTGCAAAATTTGTACGACTATTAGCGGGAGCGCAAAAGCGAAAAGGTGCCAAAGCGAGTCCAGGGTAGTACTTGATGTAGAAAAACCCATTTTAGTGAACAGATAAGCCAATTGGTCGAAGGATGTAGCCCGGAATGCTGCCCAGCCGGCGACTACCAGCACTACCATTAAACCCGTCCGGAAGAAAACGCTGAGAAAAGACCATACACCGCGAATAGTGCGGTCGGTACTTTGACCGGCTTTTCCGAATAGCCTATAAAACGCCAGAAGGAATCCGTTCCAGGCTCCCCAGATAGCGAAAGTCCAGGCAGCCCCGTGCCACAAACCGACCATGACCATGGTGATAAATAAGTTAATGCTGGTACGCCATTTCCCCTTACGGTTACCTCCCAGTGGTATATAAAGGTAATCGCGGAACCATTGAGAAAGCGACATATGCCATCGCGACCAGAAATCAGAGGGATTTATGGAAAAATAGGGTACATTAAAGTTGAGCAGGAGGTCGAAGCCCAAGAGACGTGCGATGCCTCGAGCGATATCTGTATAACCACTAAAATCAGCTAGAATTTGTACGGCAAAAGCTAAAAGAGCAATGATGATGTCAAGGCCTTGATACTGGGTATAGTTGTTAAAAACTTGATTGACAATCAGCCCGATATTATCAGCGATAACGAGTTTTTGGAAGAAGCCCCAAATAATGAGCCACAGGGCTTCATCAACTTTCTCGCTGGTCACCTGACGGGGCGACTGGAACTGTGGCAACATATGAGAAGCCCGCTCGACCGGACCAGAGACGATGGTGGGGAAGAAGGCAACAAAGAGGGCGAAATCGTGTAAGTGCTTGGTGTGAGTTAACTTTCCGCGATAGATATCAAAAGGATAAGTGATAGCCATAAAGGTAAAAAAGGAGATACCGAGCGGTAGGATGATATTCAAGCTAACGATATCAAAGTGGATGCCGAAGAGAGCAAAGAAATTTACGAAGCTGGTGTCAAAGAAGTTGAAGTACTTAAAAGTCGCCAGTACCAGTAAATCAATGGCAATCGCCAAACCCAACCATAAACGCTTCCTATTGGTAGCGGCAATTCCGTCAAGCCGCGATGCTCTACTAATCGCTCCGCCGGCAAGATAGTTGACCAGGGTCATGCCAATGAGTAACCCTAGAAAACGCCAGTCCCAGAAGGCATAGAAGACGTAGCTAGCCACAAGAAGCAGGACATTTTGCCACCGCCACCATCGGCTGAGAGCAAAATAGGCGGCTAATACTGCTACTAAAAATATTATAAAAAACCATGAAGTAAAAATCATCAGTTATTCCGATTTTATTCTTTTCCTTCACCCGAAACAATATCCCCGCGTAACCTTTAGCTCATTTTATAGGCAATTTTAGCCATTCTTTTATTTGAGACAGTCGTATTGTTATTTGGCAAGGTTGTTAATTATGGACATTATTCCGCTATTATGCTACATAATATTCTGCTGACGCAAATTTCTGACTTATGTGCAATGCTATCTTTCTCAACGCATGCCTCTGCTTTAATGGACTTAAATTTTATTGTGAGATGCCGTTTGGACTTACCCCTCTCACCGTTCTATAAAAAGTAATAATATTTATTAAAAGTATCAAACGTCCATTTTGTTGGGTCATAAAACGTCAGATTGTGTGATGAGTTGACCTGTCTTGACTTTACCCCTTTTTACCCATTCATACCTAGCAAGGTAGTATTACTCAAACCATTGTAGTAAACTGGATGCAACATGAAAAACATAATCATTGCAGGCCCGGGAAGAGCCGGTAAAACAACATTAGCGAGAAAAATAAATGAAGAGCTAAATTACTTTATCATCAGTGTCGATAAACTTATCGCCACGTTTCAAGGGGCATATCCACAATTGAATATTAAGCTTGCTTGGAATAGAAGGAAGACCACAGACAATTTAGCGCCGTTCCTTGGTCATTTTCTTGGTGCGTTTTCTTCCAGTCACGGCGTTGCATACGAGCTAAACCTGCGGGCGCACGCTGTAAAAGGAAATAGGTTTGTGTTGGAAGGAGGGCATTTTAATTTTGAGAAGATATTACCTATTCTGAAAATGTATGGGATAGAAGAATTGAAAGACAAGTTTTCCCTTATAGGGTTGGTACAAAACAAGAAAACGGTTGATGAATATTTCAACGATTTCAGGAAATACGATACGGAAGACGATTGGACATATGGTTTTGATGATGATGAACTAAGAGAGTATGCTAGTCAAGATGCCATTCCATCCAGTCGATCTATGACTGATCATTTAGTGAAATACGGCTTTACGATTTATGATACGTCTACGGAACGAGAGAAGGTTTTTGATAAAATCGTAGAAGATATTAAATTGAAATTGGTGTAACGTAAAAAGGTTGCGGGTCAAGCCCGCAAAGATAGAGAACACCCACTAGTAAGCATTATCTACAGACAAAGTTTTTGATATCCGACCTTAATTATGGGAATCTTAGTTCAGGGACGGGTCTATTAAAGCAACAGTCTTCGTTATTATAGGCCCAATCCAATAAAAAAGTAGATTGTGACTATCATAAAAGTCCAGATTGTTATCTCAGAGAACAAAAAGAGGCTGAAAAATCAGCCTCGTAGTTAACACCGTATTGCCACCAATGTGTGGGATTAGTTATCTGTTTAGCCTCCATAACTGTATGTTCAGATTAGTCGCAATACTAACCCAGACTAAATATGGTATGAGAAGCCCGCCCGCTATAGACGACACACCAAAGAACAAAATGATATTGACCAGTATTGCTATCCAGAGTATAAAAATTACAATCATTCCACCGAAAAGAGACTTAAGCCCAAAGAAGATTACCGACCAAAGGACGTTCAGGACTAGTTGAACCCAGAATACGGTAAAAGCTACCGTTACCCCTGCTTGACTAAATCCTTCTCGCCAGACCAGGAAAACAGCTACACCCATTAAAAGGTAGAGGGTTATCCAGACAGGCCCGAAGACCCGGTTAGGAGGAGTAAAGGATGGTTTCTTAAGACTCTTGTACCAGGTCGGGATTGCGCGTGTTGTGAAAATGGCACCAATACCACCAGCGCCTTCACAGGCGACTATGCTTACTACCAACTTGACTACGTCTATCCAAGTCATACTTGAATATTTTCCCTTTGCTGTTAAGCTTACTTAGTTCGCACAGGGTTTGTCAACCATTTATTTTTTAGCGAACAAAGGAAACATTAAGATGAATTGTTACTTGTAATGAAAGTTGCTAGACGAAGAATTTAATTATAATAGCGATGTTAAAAACAGAAGAGAAAATACCGGTTCGATATTCTGTGCATTATAGTGGACTGCAGTGTACAATAGACAGAACCTTTGAACTGTACTTCAGTCAAAATTCATAATTGTGCAATATCTCGTGGACATTAACAATGTGGACTTAAGTGACATTCATACAACAATCTACTTGATTGTTGAGCGCTACGAGAATATACAGACACTAAGTTACCAATTATGGGCTAATTTGTTTAATAATTCCCATACTTTATCGTAACATTACGTATTATAACAAAAGCTAACCAACAATACAGGATCATTTTAAGGCGAATATATATTCGAGAAGAATATTTATCAAACACCTAAGGTAAAAATGGTGGCCGGTAATCCAACCCGAGGAGATCGCGCGTGGTATCCCGAACCTTTCTCAATATGGAGTCAAGCTGTTTCTTTTCTTGAGATGATAATTTGTCGAATATCAAGTGAATTGAACGTTCGGTAACCTGTTTATGATATAGTTCACTACCTTTTTCAGTAAGCGAAATATATGTTTTTAAGTCCCCGTTTATTTTGGTTTTCTTGACAAGCCCCTTCTTCTCCATGCGGTTGATTAGAGTTGATACAGAGTTAAATTCCTTCAATGTCCAATTGGCCAGTTCTTCAAGGGTCGCTGGTTTATCTTGCCTGGAAAGCATAGTCAAGACCCTGATTTGCGGTTGAGTCATTTTGAGATGTTTGATTTCAAGCTCAACCGCACTGGTCACAATCCCGTCGGTCTGGTCGAGTAATATGTAAAGATTTACCTCGGGGTCATTTTTCTTTGACGTTCTTATTTTTTCTATTTCATCTTGATTGTTATTTTTCACAATAGACCTGTCGCAACTAACTTAATTTCGGTTAATTATAACAGCTTATACCGATTGTAACATAGTGTCTTTTAGTGATATCCAAAATATACTCGGATGATTTCTATCTTTCCGTTTGTTGTAGAGACTTATTTGTGGTTAATCAGTGGGTTTGATTTTATACTTATCTATTGGTATCGGCTGTGTTGTAAGCTTCATCTTGCCACTATCCTGTTTGATAATTACCCACTTCAACCAGT
>JAQTMM010000001.1 GCA_028714335.1 Dehalococcoidales bacterium | reverse complement strand
AAGGGCTGGACGCCGCTTTGATAACCCACCCCGGCGGCGGCAATCAGGTTGTCATGAACGCTTTAGCCTGCCAGACCCTCGATGTTGAATTTATCGGTAAAGCCGCCCACGCCGCCGCTGACCCCGAGGCCGGTATTAACGCGCTGGAGGCTATGATACTGTCCTTTAATGCTATTAATGCCCTGCGCCAGCACATCAAGGAAAAAGCCCGTATTCACGGCATTATCACCGACGGCGGCGAGGCACCTAATATCGTCCCTGCCCATACCGCCGGAACCTTCCTTGTCCGCGCCCAGGACGACGCCTATCTGGACGACCTTAAGGAAAGAGTTTTGAACTGTTTTACCGGTGCCGCGGTTGCCACCGGCGCCACGTTAAAGTACCAGTGGGACAAGGTCCGCTACGCCTCGCTGAATAATAACCTTGCTTTAGCCAACCTCTTCCGTGATAATTTCAAGTTGCTGGGGCGTGATATACCCATCGGCGAGGACAACACCTGGAGCGGCAGTTCCGACGTCGGTAACGTCAGCCAGCTAACACCCACGATTCAGCCGATGGTCGCCATTGCTTCGGATGAGGTGCTTATCCACTCCGACGATTTTTGCCGGGTGGCGGGTACTAAAGAAGCCTTGAATGTAATCCTCGACGCCGCTAAAGCTATGGCGATGACTGCCGCCGACCTTTTAGCTAATCCCGCAACGCTCGCCGCCGTTCGTGCCGAGTTTGAAAAAAGCAAAAAAGTTTAGTCGTTGCCTCCTCTAGTGATGGTATTTTCTCTGAAAACAAGATAACATTAGAAGTAGTTATGGAAGTATATCTCGGTATTGATGTCGGCTCGGTCACTATCAAGTTCGCTGCCCTCGATGTGTCGGAAAAACTTGTCACATCTCTTTACCTGCCCGTTGGCGGTCAGCCTGTGGTAGCCGTACAGCAGGGGCTTGGCAAAATCCGCCGCGAACTGCCCAAAAACGTCTCGATTAAAGGTGTTGCCGTCACCGGCAGCGCCCGGTACCTGGCCGGCGCTTTAGTGGGTGCCGATTTGGTAAAAAACGAGATTACCTGCCAGGCTATTGCCGCAGTGCATTATAAACCGGAAGTCCGCACCATAATAGAAATCGGTGGGCAGGACAGCAAGCTGATTCTTATCCGCGACGGCATGGTGGCGGACTTTGCGATGAATACGGTCTGCGCCGCCGGCACCGGCTCCTTCCTTGACCACCAGGCGGGGCGCTTGAAGATGACTATCGAGGAATTTTCCAAGCGCGCTTTGAAAGGCAGGGATAAAGCGCATATTTCCGGCCGCTGTACCGTCTTCGCCGAGACCGATATGATTCACAAACAGCAGATGGGCCATAATGTTGATGATATAATTTACGGCTTGTGCCGCACGCTGGTGCGTAACTATTTAAGCGACGTTGCCTCCGGTAAAGACATCCAGTCACCCATTGTTTTTCAGGGTGGGGTTGCCTTTAACGAGGGGATTGTCCGGGCGTTAAAAGAAGAACTGAAAACAGAGATAATCGTCCCGCCCCACCACGAGGTTATGGGCGCTATCGGCGCCGCCATCCTCGCCCGCGAAGCCGCGGCGCAGATGGAGGGTGAATGCCGTTTTCGCGGCTTCGATATCAGCGAGGCGGTCTATGACACCTCGTCGTTTGAATGTAAATCATGCCCCGTTTCCTGTGAGGTTACCAGGATTTCACAAAACGGCAATGTCGTTGCAACCTGGGGGGGCCAGTGCGATATATGGGAGGCTGCACCGACGGTTAAAAGGGAGAAAAATTGAAAACTACAAAAATTGCGCTTGATGTCGCCGGCGGCGATTACGCCCCGCACGAGATGGTCAAAGGCGCCATTAAAGCTGTTCAGGAATATAACATAGAAGTCGTCTTAGTCGGTAGGAAAAACGTCCTGCGTAAGCTTTTAGAAAAGTCCCCGGCAAAAACTGAAATCACAATTGTTGACGCCACCGAGGTTATAGACTTTGACGAGCACCCCATTAAGGCCCTTCAAAGCAAGCCTAACTCATCGATTGTCATCGGCGTCAATCTGCTTAAAAAAGGCGATGTCGCGGCTTTTGTTTCCGCCGGCAATACCGGCGCGGTAGTTGCCTGCTCTTTATTAACTTTAGGTAAGGTCGAGGGCGTCAGCCGCCCGGCCATAGGTGCGTTCATTGATATTTTAACCGCCCGGCCCGGCCTGCTGATTGATGCCGGCGCTAACACCGACTGCCGGCCCGAGCACCTGCTGGAGTTTGCCCGTCTGGGCAGTCTTTATAGCAAGTATATTCTTAGTATTCCCTTCCCGCGGGTCGGACTTTTAAGCAACGGTGCCGAAGAAGGTAAAGGCAATCGTTTGGCGCAGGAAGCCTATGAGCTCTTAAAACTGGATAAATCCATCAGTTTTATCGGAAATATCGAAGGGCACGATATCTCACGCAAGACCGCCGACGTTATAGTTACTGACGGGTTTACCGGTAACATCGTCCTGAAAACGATTGAAGGTTTTAACGATAGTTTCTTAAACTCAATTCAGGAGCTTGGCCATATCTTTTCCAGTGTCTCCCGTTTAAGAACGCGCGAGCTTCTTAAGGATATCGGCTTGGGCGCCTGGACAAAGAAGCTGGACTTTAGCGAATACGGCGGCGCCTGTCTTTTAGGCGTTAACGGCGCGGTCATCATAGCCCACGGGCGCAGTAAAGCCCGGGCGATTAAAAACGCTATCGGCCTGGCCAAAGAGACAGTTGAACATGGTATTATAGAAAAGATAAGAGAGGAACGTTATGAGCAAACCAACGGAAGTGAACGAAGCGAAATTTGATGAAATGGTGTTAAAAGCAAAAACGCCTGTCCTCGTGGATTTTTGGGCGCCCTGGTGCGGGCCCTGCCGCATGGTAGCCCCAATCGTTGACGAGCTGTCTGACGAGTACGACGGCAAAGTCTCCTTTATGAAACTCAACGTTGACGATAATGCTGGAATTGCCAGTAAATACGGCGTAATGAGCATCCCCACCCTTATTATCTTTAAAGACGGCCAGCCGGTTTCCAACCTTGTCGGCTTCCGCCCCAAGCCGGAGCTTAAAAAGAGCATTGACACCGCTTTAGCGGGTTAGGATTTTAATGGCTGACGCAAAGAAATACGATGTTATCATTATCGGCGGCGGGCCTGCCGGCTTAAGCGCCGGTATCTATACCGCCCGTGCCCGCCTGTCCACGCTGTTGATTGAGAAAGCGGCCGTCGGCGGCCAAATTATCAACACTAGCCAGGTAGAGAACTACCCCGGCTATGCCGAAGGCATCGGCGGCATCGAGCTGACACAGGCAATGCACCAGCAGACGGAAAAGTTTGGGGCGGAGACGCTTTACGATGAAGTCGTTGGACTGGAAGTAAACGGTAAAGATAAAGTCGTGAAGACGCCGCAGGGCGATTTTGTGGCTAAAGCCGTGATTATTGCCGGCGGCGCGGAACGCCAGAAACTCAACGTGCCCGGCGAAGATACATTCTCCGGCAAGGGCGTTTCTTACTGCGCCACCTGCGACGGTGCTTTTTTCCGCGATAAAGCGGTAGCTGTCGTTGGGGGCGGCAACGCCGCGGCTGTAGAGGCTTTGGAGCTTACCAAGTTCGCCACGAAAGTAACCATTATCCACCGCCGCCACGAACTCCGCGCTACCAAGATTGTGCAGGAAAAAGTCCTGACGGATAAAAAGATTAACGTGCTCTGGGATACGGTGGTTCTGGAAATAGTCGGTGAAAAACTGGTCAAACAGCTTAAACTCCGCAACGTTGTTACCAATGAGGAGTCCAACCTCGATGTTTCCGGCGTGTTTGTTGCTGTTGGGTCCCAGCCCGCCACCGGCTATCTTAAGGGGCTGGTGACGCTGGACGCCGTTGGAGCTATTGTCACCAATGAAAAGCTGGAGACCAACGTCCCCGGCATTTACGCCGCCGGCGATATCCGAAGCGGCTCCATTCGGCAGGTCGTCGGCGCCGCCGGCGATGGCGCTGTAGCCGCCATTAATGCGGGAAAATACATCAGCGGTTAACAGTTGTGCCGGATTTTTCAAAATATTTTGTTAGTAAATATTGACGTGCAACTATGCTTTGCGTCATAATAACTTGTCACCCAAAAAGGAGAATATTGTGAAAGTCATTTTTTTAACAGACGTCCCCAGAGTTGCCAGGGTCGGTCAGACCAAAGAGGTCGCTAACGGCTACGCCCGTAACTATCTATTCCCGCGGAAAATGGCGGTGTTAGCCACCTCTTCCACTGCGGCTGCCCTCGAATCGCATCTGAAGAAACTCGTCAAGCAGCGCGAACTTGAAGATGCCGAAATGACCGAACTGGCGAATAAAATAAAGGGCACTGAAATCACCCTTAAAGCCAAGGTCGGCGATAAAGATAAACTCTATGGCTCGGTTACCGCCGCCGACATTGCCGAGGAATTGAATAAGACTGCCAGCCACGAGATTGATAAGAAAAGGATTGATCTCGCTGAGCCGATTCGCCATATCGGCGTTTTTGACGTAACCGTCAGGTTCTCTCATGAAATCACTGCGGGCATCGTCGTTACCGTCATGTCAGATGCTGAAGGCGCCGAGGTTCCCACCCGCAAGCCCAAGGAAGAAGAACCGGCGGAAGCTAAGAAAGAAAAGAAACCCAAGAAAGAAAAAACTCCCAAGGTGGAAGAAGAACCTGTAGCTGAAAAAGCTGGAGAACCCGCCGAAGCTAAAGCTGAAAAACCCGCCAAGCAAAAGAAAGCTAAAGCAGAGGCTAAAGAAGAAGCTCCCACACCCAAGGCTGTAAAAGAAGAAGAATCGAAACCGGAAGAATCTGCTCCTGAAGCTAAAAAAGAAAAGAAAACTAAAGCTAAGAGTAAGAAAAAAGAAGATACAGCAGAATAATTAAGGAGTAATTCCGCGTGAACGATGTCAAACTCCCGCCTACCGACAATGACGCCGAGGAAGCGGTTGTCGGCTCATTGCTGATTGACGGCACGTCTATCTTCCAGATTGCCGATTTTCTGAAGGCGTCCGATTTCTACTTTGAGTCGAACCGGCTGTGTTATGAGGCGGCGATAGGGCTTTACCAGCGCGACGAAGCTATCAACAACGTTACCATGGCGCAGGAGCTTTCCCGCCAGAGCAAGCTGGATGCAGTAGGCGGCGCCGCACGTTTAAGCTATTTAATATCCGTTCCCGCTACCTCGCTGGACATCGAGCATTACGCCCGCATTGTCTATCGCCTTTCCATCATGCGCCAGCTCATCAATGCCGGCCAGCAGATTTCAGCCATCGGCTACGAAGCCGCGCCTGATGTCGAGGAAGGCTTAGCTAAAGCCGAAGGTGTTCTCTTCCGTTTACGCCGCGGCGGCGGCTCTAACGACCTCACCCACATCCGCGAGGTGCTGGATAAATACTTTGAAGTCACACCGCCCTCCGAAGACCGCACCGAGCGCCTGACCTTCATCCCCTCCGGTTTTGCCGGGCTGGATGAAATGCTCAACGGGCTGCAGCGCTCCGATTTGGTTATTATTGCCGGACGCCCCAGTATGGGCAAGACCAGTCTGGCTTTGAACATCGCCCGCAATGCCGCCGTCGAGCACCGCGCTACGGTTGCCCTTTTCAGCCTGGAAATGAGCCGCGATTCGTTAGTAACGCGTCTGGTCTCCAGCGAATCGGGCATTAACGCGCGGCGCATCCGCTTTGGCGAGCACAAGACGGAAGATGAAGAGCGCAAGGTCATGGAGGCTACTGGCGTCCTTTCCGAAGCCCCGATTTATATTGATGATACGCCAATGATTCGCATGGCGGAAATGCGCTCTAAAGCTCTGCGGCTTAATTACGAGCGGGGCATTGATTTGGTTATTTTGGATTACCTCCAGTTGATGCAGGGCGAAAGCTCCGGCCGCGGCGAAAACCGCGTGCAGGAAATCAGCCTTATCTCGCGTTCTCTTAAAGCGCTGGCGCGTGAGATTGACGCTCCGGTGGTTGCCGTCTCCCAGTTAAGCCGTGCCGTTGAATGGCGCGCCTCCCACGAGCCGCAGCTCTCCGACTTACGTGAAAGCGGCAGCATCGAGCAGGACGCCGACGTCGTTCTCTTTATCTACCGCGACGAATATTATTATAAGAGCGAAGAAGAGTGGATAGCCGCCCATCCCGACCGCGAATACCCCCGCGAGGAAGCCGACGTCATTATCGCCAAGCACCGCAACGGCCCCACCGGGCGTATTAAACTGCGCTTCCGGCATACACTGGCAAAATTTGAATCACTGGGCAGCGTGGAGCCGACACTGCTATGACAAAGTTCGAGGGATTCCCGTCCGGCGGCAGGGTACAGTACACCGCCGTGCCTAACGCTTTCTTTAGCGGCTTACTGCCGCAGATTACGGATGTTACCGAACTAAAAACCATTTTATATATAATGGCGTCGCTTTACGTTAAGAAAGGCTCGCCGCGCTTTATTGCCTTTAGTGAATTACTGGAAAACCCCGCTCTGATGCAGGGGATTGATAACTCGGAGGAAAAACTGCGCGGCGCTTTAAAGCTGGCGGTTGACCATGGCGCTTTAGTGAGTGTGACGACGGAAGGGGGGGGGAACCAACAGGATATCTACTTCCTCAATGACGAACAGAACCGCCATGTGGTGGAGAAAATCAAAAGTGGCGAACTTAAAATGGCGGGGATTAAAGCCGCTAAAGCCATCCCCGTTACCGCCGAACCGCTGCCGGATATCTTTACCCTTTACGAGCAGAACATCGGCATGTTGACTCCCATGATATCAGAAGAGCTCCGCGACGCCGAAAGCCGTTACCCCGCCGGCTGGATTCATGACGCTATTAAAGAGGCAGTTTTACATAATAAAAGAAGTATTAGATATATCACTAAGATTTTGGAGAATTGGTCGGTAGAAGGCCGCAGTGATGGAACATATCAGCGAGATACTAAAGAAACAGGGCCTCAAAAGTACTTCAAAGGAAAGTACGGACACGCCGTTCGGCATTGAAGAGCCGGAGCAAAAAGCTACGGATTGCCCTATCTGCAAGGGAGCCAGGGTGGTGCATCCCCTTTTGCCATCAGGGCAGCCGGATTATAGCCGCACTGTGCCCTGTAAATGCGTCAGGCAAAAACAGGACGATAAACGCTTTACGCGCCTTAAGAAGTATTCCAACCTCGGCTCTTTAGTTCGTTTCACCTTCGAGAATCTTCTCCCGGAAGGCAGGACCGCCAGCACGCAGGCGCAGGAGCGCTTTAGTCAGGCGTTTAAAGCCGCCAAAGAGTTTGCCGAAAAGCCGGAAGGCTGGCTGGTCTTTAGTGGGCCCAGCGGCTCTGGTAAAACCCACCTGGCGGCGGCTATCGTCAACGAGTGCATTGAAAATGGTCTTCCCGCCCTCTATATCACCACCCCGGATTTGCTTGATAAGCTGCGCTCTGGAGTCAATCCCGACAGCGAGACGCCTTACGACGAGTTTTTCGAGCAGGTTAAAAGCGCCCCGCTGCTGGCTCTGGACGACCTTGGTGTACAGTCCGGTACCAACTGGGCAAAGGAAAAACTCGACCAGCTCCTGACCTCACGCTTTAACGCTACCTTGCCGACGATTATCGTCACATCTGTGTCTTTAGACCAACTGGACGACCGTTTACGAACGCGCCTTACCGATACGCGTTTGTGCCGCGTCTTCGCTTTAGAGGAAGCGTCCACGGCATCTATTTATGCCTGGTCGCCGGAGTTTGAATTACAGAAGAACATGACCTTTATTAATTATAAGCGCCGCACCGATTTATCTATGGAGCAGCAGGATAATATGGACGCCGCTTACCGGCTCGCCTTCGATTTCGCTAAGAACCCCGAGGGCTGGCTGGTCTTTATGGGAGAGACGGGCTGTGGCAAGACCCACCTCGCCTCCGCTATTGTCAATCACCGCTACGAGATGGGTAAACCCGCTTTATTCGTCGTTGTGCCGGACTTCCTTGACCACCTGCGCTCGGCTTTCAACCCGGAAAGCAAGATCTCCTACGACCAGCTTTTTGAGAGCGTTAAGACTGCCCCGCTTTTGGTTATGGACGACTTTGGGGAACAGTCCACCAACTCCTGGGTGAAGGAAAAGCTTTACCAGCTTATCAACTACCGCTATAACAGCAGGTTGCCCACCATTATCACTACCCGCCTGACTTTAGACGATATCATGAACGACGTTGACTCATCTATCAGTTCGCGCCTGGTGGACCGCAATATCAGCGTTATCTTTGCCATTATTGCGCCGGACTTCCGTAATGAAGTTAAGCGCAACTTGAAGTCTAACCCCCGCCGCCCTAAAACCCGCGGCCGTTAGCCCCTCGCCCCGAATATCTTACTCCCAATCCTCACCATATTAGCCCCTTCCTCCAGGGCTATTTTATACGAGTCCGTCATTCCCATTGAAAGGTATTTCATTTCCACGTTAGGGATTTGTAACTGCTTTAGCTGGTCGAATAGTTGCTTGGTCTCGCGGAAGTTCTTACGTAGTTCATCGGCGTCCACGGTTGCAGACCCCATGGTCATTAGCCCCTCCACCCTTATGTTCTTCAGTTCCGCTACTGCCTTAATCAGCCCTAAAACCTCCTCCGGCATGACGCCCGCTTTTTGAACCTCCCGCCCGGAGTTTACCTCGATGAGTACCGGCATCATCTTGCCGCTTTGGGAACACCTTTTGTCTATTTCGGCGGCTAGTTCTAAGGAGTCCACCGTCTCTATCATGTCGAAAAGCTCAACGGCTTTTTTTACTTTATTGCGCTGCAGGTGCCCGATGAAGTGCCACGCCACTTTACTACCTACAACTTGGATGACGGCTTCGGCTTCCTGCACATAGTTCTCCCCGACTATCCTAACGCCCCCTGCCACCGCCTCCATGATTTCCTGCGGCGTCTTTGTCTTGGCGGCGGCGACGAGTTCTGCGCCGGGAGGCAGTTCACTTAGTATTTGCTTTACGTTTTCCTTGATGCCCATTGATTGCCTCTCTGCTGACATTTTACTCCATGTCCTAAATAACGACAAAATAAAACTTCCCTGTTTTTGGCAGGGAAGTTAATAAGCGTGGAATGGTATATCTGGTTTTTATCTTAAGGGTTGCAGGTTCTTTGCCAAATTTTTTCCTTCAGGTTTCTGGAACGCCTCTTTAATCGAGTCGAAAATAACGTTGAGTCGGTTGGCCTCGGCGATTTCGCTTTCTCTAATAAGTTCGTCCTGCAGGCTGATGCGCGTTATCCTGATGTCCGCCAGTATCTTCTGTATCTCTTCGCCGGCTTGCCGGACAACCTCTTCGATTTCGCGGTGTTTGATTAGTCTGGCGTTCAGGATTAGTTGACGGCCTTCGGAATCGTCCTTTTTCAGCGCGTCCTGACGGTATTGAATTGCTTCGGCTTTCATCTCACGGATGAATTCCAGTTCTTCCTGGGCACAGGCCAGTATCCGCTTTAGCGACTGGGTGACGGTGGTGTAGGTTAAAACGTCCTCTGATGGCTTGAGGTATTTAGCCTTAGGCGCAGCTGTTCGATTAATTCTAGTAGTGGTTACCATTTAGTATTCTCCTGATTCTATCCGTTGGCCAATTACAGACATTGTCCCTATTAATATTTTCCCATAATTAACTTAGCAATCATATGTTACTTTATTCCTAAGGACTTTCGGAGGAGGCTATTTCCCATAATATATGGGTGTTAACCCTGAATTTGGGGTGTTTTAAGCGTTTAATTACGCGTAACAGGGTGGTTATGTTAAAATTAATCATGACCGATTCTCGAAATAGGAGGTAAGTCCCTTGTCCCCACCAGAATATCTGGGTATTATTGCCGGAGTCTTTACAACATTTGCGGTTATTCCACAGATTATGCGTGTTTACAAGCTAAAAAGCGCCCATGAAATCAGCCTTATTTTCACCTCGTCGTTATTGCTTGGCATCATTATCTGGTTAGTTTACGGCATTATGCTGAACCTCACGGCTATTATTATTTGGAACTCCATCGGCATCGTTTTAAACGGCTGGCTGTTGTTCACCAAGTTCAAATACGGGCAGCGTAAGGCCTAAAAACGCGCTATGGGGCTACCATTTTTCGCATATTGCCATAAAACGTCAATATATACTCAAAAATTTTGCCAGAAAACCATTGACCAAAAGGAATAAATAGTTTACACTGTTGATATGCTTTATTGGCTGGGGGAAAAATCAGCTAAATGTCCTGTCTTAACCGTGGCTATACGATGCCGGCTGCTGCTTGGCATCAGTAGCCGGCCAATGATGCTTTAATACTAACCTATCGCAAACCTTTTCGCTTCTCATCTTATTCCCTGTGTATTAACACATATGTATAGTCGAATATAGTGATATTCCAAAAAGCTTCACACTATGTGCAAAAGAAGCGGATGCAGGGGGCTATCGTGGAACAGTACAAAAAACATCAAGAACAACTGAAAATTGAATATAAGCGCCTTGGCGAAGAACTGGAGGCATTGCACAACAATGCCTCCACCGCTGAAGAGCGGCGCGAGGGCAGCCCCTTTGGCAAACGCGAAGAAGAAGCCACCGAGACTCTGGAGCTGGAAAAACGCCTCGCTCTGGAGAATCGCGTCCGCAAGGAGATGGCTTCCGTCGAGCACGCTTTATCCAAAATAGAAAAAGGCACCTATGGTTTATGCGAAAGCTGCGGCGAGCCTATTAACCCGGAGCGTTTAGAGGCGCGTCCACAGTCGGTCCTGTGTCTAAATTGTAAAGCGTCATTAGCAAAGAATGGAAAAGTTGCGCCCCGCCAGAGATAAGTGGCGGGATATAATCTTCTGCAGTGTCGTCGTTTTCGTCGTCATTGCCGACCAGGTTACCAAGGCTTTAATCCGGGCAAGCCTGCTCCCCGGTGAAGTATTTGTTGATTTTGGTTTTTTCCAGATTGACCATATCCAGAACACGGGCGCGTCCTTTGGGATTTTAAAGGGTTATTCACTACTCATTATCGTTATTGCCATAATCGGCGTTCTGGTTATCATGTATCTGGCTTTATTCATGCGTAATCGCATCGCCTTCCTGCGCAACAACTGGGTTATCGTTTCAATGGCGATGGTGACGGCCGGCACTATCGGTAATAACCTGATTGACCGCATCCGCCAGGGGCATGTCACCGACTTCCTCGATTTTAAAATTTGGCCGGCTTTTAATGTGGCTGATATGTGTACCGTAGTCGGCGCCATTATTATTGCTTACCGCCTGATTTTTTATTCGGGTTTGTTTAAAAGTAAAGATGACTAAGGAGTATTCCTTCGTCGCCGATGCCGCCGGAGTACGCCTCGACAAGTTTGCCGGGGACAGGTGCCCTGAACTCTCGCGCACCCACGCCCAGCAGCTTATCCGTGACGGCTTTATTACTGTCAACGGTGAACCGGCAAAACCCAGCCTAAAGCTCAACACCGGCGATAAAGTAGATATTTCTATTCCCCCCGAACTCCCCTCCCGCCTCGAACCGAAAAATATCCCTTTAAAAATAGTTTATGAAGACGACGATTTACTTGTTGTGGATAAACCGGCGGGTCTGCCCGTCCACCCCGCTCCCGGCCACCCCTCGTTCACTGTCGCTAATGCTGTCTTGAACTACTTGCCCTCCCTCGTTAAAGACGCCGATTCACTCCGCCCCGGCATAGTCCACCGCTTGGACAAAGACACTTCCGGACTGATTATTATCGCCAAGAACCGCGTTGCCCAGGCGAACCTCTCCAGGCAATTCAAAGACCGCGTCGTTAAAAAGACTTATATCGCTCTGGTGCATGGCAAACTAACGCCGGAGAGGGGCACTATTGAAGCCGCTATCGGCCGCGACCCCGCCCACCGCCAGCGTATGGCCGTCGTCGCTAAAGGGCGAGAGGCGCGTACCGAATACCATGTCGTTAATTATGTCGGCAAATACACTCTGCTGGAAATCAAACCGGAGACCGGGCGTACCCACCAGATTAGGGTGCACCTGGCGGCTATCAACTTCCCCGTAGCCGGCGACATTACCTACGGATTAAAGTCCTCCCGCTTTCCCCGCCAGTTCCTCCACGCCGCCAAAATCACCTTTAAACAACCCTCCACCGGCAAGGAAATTACCCTTGAATCGCCCCTCCCGCCAGATTTACAAAAAGCTTTAGAAGAAATCGGTTAATTCTTTACTTTTACGGTTGCATCTTTCCAATAAACGTGCGAAAATGAGAATTAGAATATCCCGATATATCGCGTTATTATGAACCCCATATTTTAATAACAAGGAGTTACCCATGCAGTACCGTAAATTTGGAAAGTTAGACTGGAAAGTATCGGCATTAGGTTTTGGCGCTATGCGCCTGCCCGTCATTGACGGCGACCAGAGTAAGATTGACGAATCGGAAGCCATCAAGATGATTCGCTACGCCGCCGATAACGGCGTGAACTACATCGACACCGCTTACATGTATCACCAGGGACAGAGTGAAATCGTCGTTGGCAAGGCGCTTAAGGATGGCTACCGCCAGAAGATGAAGCTCGTGACTAAACTCCCCGTAAATTTCATGGAAAAACCCGATGACATTGATAAAATTTTAAATGAACAGCTTAAGAAACTAGATGTTGATAAGATAGATTTTTATCTGCTGCACGGGCTGAACAAAATAGGCTGGGGCAAGGTTAAAGAGTGGAAAGTCCTCAACTGGGCGGAAAAGCAGATGGCGGACGGAAAGTTCGGGCGACTTGGCTTCTCCTTCCATGACACCACCGATGTTTTTAAGCAAATCGTTGACGGCTATGATAACTGGGTACTGTCACAGGTCCAGTATAACTATATGGACGAAAACGAGCAGGCCGGGCGCGAAGGCGTGCAGTACGCCGCGTCTAAAGGTATCGCCCTTGTAATTATGGAGCCACTACGCGGCGGCAAACTCTCCAAAGACCCCATGCCTGCCCCCGTCGCTAAAGTCATCAAAGAAGCCAAACGCCAGATGCCGGCGGTTGAATGGGCGCTGGATTGGCTCTGGAATCAGCCGGAAATCTCCCTGACCTTAAGCGGCATGAGCACTATGGAGCAGGTGAAGCAAAACGTTAAACTGGCCAGTGATTTTAAAGGCCCCGGTTCGTTGACGGCGGAAGACCTGGCGGTGGTCAAGAAAATGACCGAAGCCTACAGGAGCTTAAGCCCCATCCCCTGCACCGCCTGCCAGTACTGCCAGCCCTGCCCCAGCAGTGTGCAAATCCCCAACGTCTTTCAGATTTATAACGACGCTGTTATGTACGACGATGTACAACATGGTAAGTTCATTTATAATAGCGCTTTTGGCATACCGCAGGACCAGCGCGCCGATAAGTGCACCGAATGCGGCGAATGTCTTTCAAAATGCCCGCAGGAGATTGATATTCCCAGCTGGCTGAAAAAAGCCCACGAAGCGCTTTACTCCGACGTGCCCATTGGGCCTCCCGGACCCCCGCCAGCAAAAAAGAAGGACTAAATAAAAGAGGGGCGTAAAGCCCCTCTTAATTTATCCTGAGCGTAGTCGAAGGATTTTTTCCTAACGCTAACTACTTATGCAGCCATTTCCTGAAAACGTACCGGCTCAAAACCGGCATTATCCCCCACGTTAGCGAGGCTACCAGTATGGCGCCGACTACCCCGTTAAATAGCCAGAAATTCGGGCTTTTCCAGAATAATTCCAGTAAATATATAATAAGGCAGGAGCCGAAAAACACGCCTATCCACGTAACTACCGCCATCTTCCAGGGCTTGGGGCTTTCCAGTTCCGGGCAGTCCGGTATGGCAAACCATGTTTCCAGCCCAGTAGCTTCCTGCCGGATGCGGCGTGAAAAGGCGTCCGCCTGGTGGGAAAGCTTTTGGCGTATGTAAGAAGTTTCCCAGATGTGCATGGATTTTTCGTCGGCGAAGCGCCAGATAAGGTGATGTAGTCCCCCTTTGCCTGGCTCCGGAGCTAACATGGTCACACCCAAGTTGCCGGGTACTTTGGCGGATTCCTCAATCATCTGCCGGGCCAGCTCATTGTATTCCTTTTCCTTGCCGGGGAATACCTGGCGGCTGACAATTATAGTGACGGGTTTGACGCCGCTGATAACCATGTCCTTTTCTGCTTTAGCCATACCCTTTGCTCCTTCCTCCCTTAATGTCTCTCTTTATATTGTATCATATAACATAATGTCATTTACGCTATGTTGTATTTGTCGCTCCATAGCAATTTATTACGATGGAATGGTAGAATAAATACATAAATTTGTGGAGGAAGTTTGGTAATGGCTGTTCCCGTCAGGGTGCGTTTTGCGCCCAGCCCCACCGGCAAGGTTCACGCCGGTAATATCCATACGGCTATCTTCGATTACCTTTTGGCGCGGCACACCGGCGGTACGTTTATCCTGCGCATTGAGGATACCGACGTCGGGCGCAAGGAAGAAGGCGCCGTAGAGCACATGATGGAGGCTCTAAAGTGGCTGGGGCTGGATTGGGATGAAGGCCCCGGTATCGGCGGCCCCTACGCGCCTTATTACCAATCGCAGCGCCTCCCACTTTATAAAGAAGCCGTCGAAAAACTGGTAGCACAAGGGGATGCCTATTACTGCTACTGCTCATCGGAACGTCTTGAGGCGATGCGCAAAGAGCAGGAAGCGCGTAAACAGCCGACGGGTTACGACCGCGCCTGCCGCGACCTGACGCCCGAGCAACGTAAGGCTAAAGAAGCCGAGGGCATCAAGCCCGTGGTGCGCTTTAAGGTACCGCTGGAAGGCCATGCCGATTTTCACGACCTTATTTACGGCGACATCACGTTCGAATATAAAAACATCGACGACTTTGTCATGCTGAAGTCGGACGGGTATCCCACTTATCACCTCGCCAACGTCGTTGACGATACGGCGATGAAAATTACCCACGTCATCCGCGGCGAGGAGTGGATTTCCAGCACCCCCCGCCACCTCCTCATGTATAAAGCGTTCGGCTACACCCCACCGGTGTACGTGCATATGCCGATGATTGTCGGCGCCGACCGCGCCAAGTTAAGCAAACGCCGCGGCGCTATCTCTATCCTTGAGTACCGTGATATGGGTTACCTGCCGGAAGCGCTTTTTAACTTTTTGGTGCTTATCGGCTGGTCGTTGGACGACAAGACGGAAATCATGACTCACCAGCAAATAGTGGAGAATTTTTCGCTGGAACGGATGGGCAGAGTCGCCGCCGCCTTTAACCAGGAAAAACTGGACTGGATGAACGGCGTTTATATCCGCAACCTGAATCCTGATGAATTGACCGACCGGCTTATGCCTTTCTTAGAGAAATACCTGCCGCCGGAAGTTAAGCGGCCACTGGACGTTGACTACATTAAACAAATCGTACCGCTGATAAAGGAACGCATTATTACGCTCAAAGACGCGGCGGACTATGCCAGCTTCTTCTTTGTTGACGAGCTGCAGTATGACCCCGCCAAGTTTGTTGATAAAAAGACCGATACAGCAATGGCTCTCAAGGCTTTAAAAAGCGCCGAAGAAAAACTCACGCCGCTGGCGAGCTTTGATAAAGACCAGCTGGAAAGCGCATTGAGAGCACTCGCTGAAGCACTGGGTATAAAAGCGGGACAACTCTTTAATTCCTTACGTGTTGCTATCACCGCCAGCGATGCCACCCCGCCCATTTTTGAAACGATGGCTGCTTTGGGTAAAGAAAGATGCCTGAAGAGAATACAGTCTGCGATATCCATTTTGGAGAAAAACTAAAAGAAGGAGGACAATATGAACACAGACAACGTGAAAAAACAAGAAGACTTTATTCGGGATATTGTCCGCCAGGATATCGAGACGGGCAAGTTCGGCGGCAAGGTGAATACGCGTTTTCCCCCCGAGCCCAACGGTTTACTGCATATCGGGCACGCCAAGGCTATCTGGATTAGCTACGCTTTAGCCGAGGAGTATGGCGGTTATCACAACCTGCGCTTCGACGATACCAATCCCATCACCGAGAAGCAGGAGTTCGTTGACGCTATTATCAAGGACATCGAGTGGCTGGGGTGGAACATTAAAGACCGTATCTTTTACGCCTCGGACTACTTCGAGCAAATGTATGAATACGCCGTCCAGTTAATTAAAAAAGGCAAAGCCTACGTTGACGATTCGTCGGCGGAGGAAATCAGCAAGAACCGCGGCGACTTTACAACCCCGGGCAAGCATAGCCCCTACCGCGACCGCTCGATTGAGGAAAATCTGGATTTATTTGAACGCATGCGCAACGGTGAATTCCCTGACGGCGCCAAGGTGCTGCGCGCCAAGATTGATATGTCCGCTTCCAATATGAATATGCGCGACCCCCTGATGTACCGCATTCAGCACGCCACGCACATGCACGCCGGCGATAAATGGTGCATCTACCCGATGTACGACTGGGCGCACGGGTTGGAAGACTCTATCGAGGGCGTTACCTATTCCCTCTGCTCGCTGGAGTTTAAGGACCACCGCCCCCTGTATGATTGGTTTTTAGATGAGCTTGGTATTTTCCACCCGCAGCAAATCGAATTTGGCAGGTACAGCCTGACCTACACCGTAGTAAGTAAACGTGTGCTTGGCCCGCTGGTTGATACTGGCTTTGTTTCCGGCTGGGACGACCCACGGATGCCTACGCTTTCCGGCCTGCGCCGCCACGGCTACACGCCCGAAGCACTAAAGCTATATTGTGAGTCCAGCGGCATCTCCGAAGCCAATACCATCATTGACATCAACTTCCTGGAGCACTGCCTCCGCGAAGATTTAAATAAGCGCGCCCCCCGCGTCATGGGCGTTTTACGCCCCCTGCGTCTGGTCATAGATAACTACCCGGACGACCAGGTGGAGGAGTTCGACGCGGTAAATAACCCCGAAGACCACGCCGCCGGAACGCGTAAAGTGTCGTTCTCTAAAGTCCTCTACATCGAGCAGGAAGATTTTATGGAAGTGCCGGCTCCTAAATACTACCGGCTGTCGCCGGGACGTGAGGTGAGGTTGCGTTACGCCTACCTGATTACCTGCGTCGGTGTGGAGAAAAACGACAAAGGCGAGGTAGTAGAGGTGCATTGCACTTATGACCCCGCCACCCGCGGCGGCGACGCCCCGGACGGGCGTAAGGTTCAGTCAACGATGCACTGGGTCTCGGCCAAGCACGCCGTCGAGGCTGAAGTACGCCTCTACGACCACCTTTTCACCAAGGAAAACCCGATGGACGTTGAGGAAGGCGCCGATTATAAAGACTACCTCAATCCCAATTCATTGGAAATCCTAAAATCGTGCCGCCTTGAGCCGTCGCTGGCTGACGCCAAACCCGGCGATTTCTTCCAGTTCGAGAGAATGGGCTACTTCTGCGTTGACCCGGATACCGCCCCCGGCAAACCGGTCTTTAATCGCACCATCACGCTGCGGGATACATGGGCGAAGATTCAAAAGCAGCAAAAATAAAGCCCTTAGCTGATAGACTTGGAAAATGTTTGATAAGTCAAAGGATAATACTCTCACCGGTTTTTCTGTTATTGACCTGACGGATGAAAAGGCCGAGCTCTGTATTAAACTCCTCTCGGATATGGGCGCCCATATAACCACCGTCGCCCCGGAGGATAAGCGGTTTCGCAACTTTGTCACCAACGCCGATATCCTTATCGAGACCTTTCCGCCGGGTTATCTGGCTTCACTTGGCGCCGGCTACGACGTTTTAAGTAAAATCAATCCGCAGCTTATCATGGCCTCTATTACTCACTTCGGGCAGACCGGGCCCTACAAGAACCTGAAATCCAGCGACCTGGTAAATCAGGCTATGGGCGGCTGGCTTTCCGTTACCGGCGAGCAATTACAGCCCCTAAAGCTCTTTGGGAATCAGTCATATAATATCGCCTCGCTCTTTGCCGTCAACGGCATCTTCCTGGCGTTGTGGCAGATGCACACAACCGGCATCGGGCAGTATCTGGATATCTCCATCATGGAGTGCGTGGCGGCTTCGACTGACTATATCCTGCCCCGCTATTTGGTCGAAAAAACCGTATCCAAGCGGCAGGGCAGCCTGCATTGGAACAGCGCCTTTCGCATCTTCCGTTGCCGGGACGGGTATATATTATTGACCATCCACCACCGCTGGGATAGTCTGGTGGAGCTGATGGTGTCCGAGGGCATGGCGGACGACCTCACCGACGCCAAATGGCGCGATAGACGCTACCGCGACCAGCACCTCAACCACATCATCGAGGTAGTTGAGATATGGACGTTAAATCATCAGGCGGGCGAATTAGAGGAACTGGGGCAATTAATGCGTTTTCCCTGGGCGCAGGTTAAAGGACCGGAAAATGAACAAAAAAGGTGAAATGTCTTTACTTAAAGCATGGATCATTGTCGCCGCGTCACTGTTGGACGACATTCTGATACTGGCGGTTATCTTCCTCGGCTTGTGGTTGTTCGATGTTGAATTTACCTGGCAGCTGATTTTAATTGTTGTTGCTGTGATGCTTGTCTTTATCTTTCTCATGCACAAAGCAGTAATCCCCGCTATCCGGCGTCGCGTCCTTACCGGCGCCGAAGAAATGGTCGGCGCAACCTGTATTGTCACCGAAGCGCTTTCCCCCGCCGGCATGGTTAAAATTAAGGGTGAGTACTGGAAAGCCAGAGTTGCCAAAGGAACTATAGAAAAAGGGGAGGAGGTGGAGGTGGTGAAGATTGACGGTTTAGTTTTAGAGGTCAGGAAAAAGTAACGTGGTATTTGAACCGGGTTATCTAGCCCTTTATAAGTCCGGCGAGCTTAAGCGCCGCGCGGAGGCTCTTAACGCGCGGCTGTCCGCCTGTGATATCTGCCCCCGCGAATGCGCCGTTGACCGCCTTAATGGTAAGCTGGGACGCTGCCATTCCGGCGCGTTACCAATCGTTTCTTCCTACTGCGCCCACCACGGCGAAGAGCCCGTCCTCTCCGGCACCAGGGGGTCGGGGACGATATTTTTCGGCAATTGCAACATGCGCTGTGTTTACTGCCAGAACTACCAGATAAGCCAATCGCCGTTGGCACAAAAGAAAAACGAAATTTCCGTCTCACAATTAGCGCGGCATATGCTTTACCTGCAGGACGAACTCAAGTGCCACAACATCAATTTGGTAACCCCATCCCACTTCGTACCCCAGATTATCGGCGCTTTAGTCGAGGCCGTCCCGATGGGGTTGCACCTGCCGTTGATCTATAACACCAGCAGCTACGACTCGTTAAAGACTTTAAAGGAACTGGATGGTATTATCAGCGTTTACCTCGCCGACATCCGTTACGCGGATAACAAGCTGGCTAAGCGTTATTCTCACGTCAGGCGGTACGTTGCCCATGCCCGCGCCGCTATTCTTGAGATGCAGCGGCAGGTCGGCGACCTTGCTTTGGATGAAGACGGCATCGCTCAAAAGGGGCTTATCGTCCGCCACCTTATCCTCCCTGAAGATACCGCCGGCAGCACCGAATCTTTAGAGTGGCTGGTTAAAGAGGTTTCGCCTAATATGACAGTCAGCATCATGGCGCAGTATTACCCCACCCACCGCGCCTATAAATACGAAGAATTGAATCGCAAGATAACACCGCAGGAATACCAGCAGGTGGTTGATTTGGCGGAGAAATTGGGCATAGAAAACGGCTGGCTGCAGGACATGGAATCAACGGATACTTACCGCCCGGACTTTATGGACGAACAGCCGTTTGAGGGTAAAAAGAAAAGAAAAAGGAGGGTAAAAACTTAAAAAGGCTTACTTCCTCTTGCGCTTGGTAAAGCCGAAGGTTATCTTTAAGCCGTTAGTCTTGTCTCTCTTGTTGACGTTCTCAATAAAGGTTTTCAGGTCTTTTTGAGGTTTTTCGGTTTTAGCTTGTTTGGTGGCCATGTAAATATCCTTAAACGTATTTCAGCTATTTATTATAACATAGATGGGGCAGTTAAGACTAGATACATAATATGAGTATATTAAATAATATCCGCATACTAGACTTCACCTGGGCGCTGGCAGGCCCTTATGCCACGCGGCTGCTGGCGGATTTTGGGGCGGAGGTCATTAAGGTCCAGTCGCCGGTGATGGCGATGGAGAATAACGCTTTTGCCCGCGGCTATTATAAAACATGGAACCGCAACAAGCTGGGCATCACTCTAAACCTCAATCGGCTGGAGGGTGTCGCTTTAGCCCGCCGCCTCGCCCAAATCTGCGACGTGGTAGTGGAGAACTTTTCCCCGCGTGTCCTGGCCAACTGGCGCATGGATTATGATAACCTTAAAAAGTCGAAGTCGGAGATAATTCTGGTTAGCCTGTCGGTGATGGGCAAACAGAGCAGCTACAACGGTTTTGGCGCTACTGTTCAGGCTTTGTCCGGCATGACGCACTTTACATCGTTCCCCGGCGGGCCGCCCCTTGGCCCCGGATTCTCTTACGCCGACCACGTGGCAGGGCTGTATGCTTCCATAAAGTTGATGGAGGCTCTGGAGCAACGGCGCAAAACCGGCAAAGGGCAGCACATCGACCTTTCAGAAGTTGACATAATGATACAAATGCTGCCGTTCGATGAATTTACACCCCTCGGGAATAATTCGCCGCTATCAGCGCCCCAAAACATTTATCTTTGCCGTGACGGCCGCTGGTGCGTTTTGTCTATCACCAACGAGGCGCAGTGGCGCGGTCTTAAAAAAGCCCTGGGGAATCCCATCTGGGCGGAAAACGTTAAGTTTTCCACGTTATCCGGCCGCCTGAACAACCGCGAAGAACTGAATATAATGGTAACCGGATGGACACAGCAATATACCGCGACGGAGGTGATGTCCCGCCTCCAGAGGAGCGGCGTACCGGGAGGCATTATAAAGGACGCTAGAGACTTAACTAAAAACCCCCAGCTTAAAGCGCGCGGTTTCTTTATTAAGAGCAGCATCGCGCCGCTGGTTGATGCAGTTCCGTTTAGGATGTCAGCGGCTAGAGCCGAATACAAAAAACCCGCGCCTTCGCCCGGCGCCGATAACGAATATGTCTACGGCAAACTGCTTGGGCTTACCAAACCAGAGATGTCCAAGTTAAAAGCAAATCAGGTCATATAGCTTGTTGACGCGCAGCCTGGCAAGCGACTAGAATATCAGGAGCGAAACCCTGTGGAGATTTTACGATGAAATACGTCTGGGCGCCGTGGCGCATTGAATACATCCGCGCCGAAAAACCTGCCGGCTGCATACTTTGCGATAAGCCCAAAGAAACCGCTGATAATGCCAACTATATCCTCTACCGCGGCAAGCACAACTTTATCATGCTCAACAGCTACCCCTATAATCCCGGCCACCTTTTGATAGCGCCTTACCGCCATACCGGCAACATGGAAGAGCTTAGCGAAGCCGAGCGTAACGAGCATTATGAATTAGTCAGCCACGGCGTCGTTGTGCTGAAAAAAGTATATGATCCCGCCGGCTTTAATGTTGGGGCGAATCTGGGCAGGGTAGCTGGTGCCGGCATCGAGGACCATTTTCACAGCCACATCGTGCCGCGCTGGCAGGGGGATAATAATTTTATGCCGGTGCTCGGCGATACCAAGGTAATCCCGCAGGCTTTATCCGACACCTACGATTTGCTAATCGGCAAGTTCTAGGCTTTGTCTTTTTTACTTTTTTTCACCGTGGAGTTTTTGCGTCGGTTATTAATCGGCAGCGTGAAGTAGCACCTCGTACCCACGCCTTCCTTGCTTTCAATCCAGATTTTACCGCCGTGCGCTTCAATGAGCCCTTTCGAAATAGATAACCCCAGCCCCGCGCCGCCCGTTCCCATCTTCTGTAAATGCGGCGGATGGAACATGCGCTGGAACAGGTTGGGCAGGTCTTGTTTCGGTATACCCACGCCGTGGTCGGTGATGGAAAAGAGCATATCTTTCTCTACGGTGCGGACGGCTACTTTAATCTCCATGCCGGCGTTGGAATATTTAACGGCGTTGTTAATGATGTTGTCCAGCACCTGCCGGATGCGTTTGTCATCAACGTATATCGTCGGTAATCTTGGTGGTAAATCTAAACTAAAGACATGGTTCGGCGCCCTGACCTGGGCTTCTTTGATGACTACCTGGCAGAGACTGATGATGTCGGTGGGCACTTTTTGAATTGAGAGCATCCCGCTGCCCAATCGCGACATTTCCAGCAGCTGTTCGATAAGTTCCACCATGCGGTCGGTGTTTTTGTCTATCGTTTCCAGGTATTCGCGTTTTTCGCTTACCGAGAGTTTCTTGTCGTAGTCCAAAAGCATTGTGGCGAAGCCCTTAATCCCCGCCAGCGGTGTGCGCAATTCGTGTGAAACGTTTGCCAGAAGTTCGGTGCGCAATCTATCCAGTTCTCTTAGGTTACCGGCTTCACGCGCTTCCGCTTCCATGCTTTTGTAATCCGTAATATCATTGGTTGTCGCCAGTACACATGGTTCTCCCTCGAACTCGATTTGCACCGCTGAAAAGAGGAGGGTGCGCACTTCGCCAGATTTCGTATGGTTAAAGTATTCCTCATTCTTGATACTGCCGGTTTCTATCAGTTGGCGGATCATCTTTTTCCTGTCGCTGGGATTTACCCATATATTAAGTTCCGTTGCTGTATGTCCGATGGTTTCTTTGCGGGTGTACCCCAGTGTGCGGGTAAAGCTGTCGTTAATTTCTAAGAACGTACCGTCGGAAATTTTGGAGATACTTAAAATCCCTGACATAGAACTGAAGGCTTTGGCGAAGCGTTCTTCGGATTTTCGGAGTTCTTGTTCCATTGTTTTCAGCTGCGTGATATCGGTTACCGAGGCAACAACACATTGTTGCCCGTTGATTTCAGCAATTTCTGCAGATAACAACGTCGCTAATCTTTGACCATTGCGAGTCTGCCACTCGAACTCCATGTTCGTTATGCGCCCTTTTTCAAAGAGCTCTTTGGCCATTCTCTCGAATAAAGTTTTATCATTCCAGATATTTAGTTCAGTGAAGGTATGGCCGATTAACTCCTCGCGGCTGTACCCAGCCATCCGGCAGACGTTGTCGTTGACCTCAATAAATCTTCCTTCGTAAATTGATGTAATTAGGAGTGCGTGGGGGCTGGCACGGAAGGCTATCGCCAGCATATTCTCCGATTCTTTTAACGAAGCCTCCATCCTCTTTATTTCCGTAATGTCGGCAATCAGGATGAGTAAATACTGGGTGTCTTCTATATGGACATCTATGGCGGTGAATAGGCCTGTACGCATTTCGCCGGATTTTGCCCGGGAGAGAATTTCGGTATTAATCAGTTTCCCGGTCGTCTTAAGGCTTTTTTCCATATATTCCATATCTTTGGGATTTACAGCAAGGTTAAGGTCATTATAGGTACGGCCAATGATTTCTTCTCTTGTGTAGCCTGTGAATTGGACAAAGGCATCATTAACCACCAAGAATTTAGAGTCCTCAATATTGGAGATGGATAAAGGAACGGGGAGGTTAGCAAAAGCAATATTAAATGCTTGCACCCATTGCTTATTATACGTATTTTCTTTTTCGCGTTCCGCCAGGCGGGTTTTTAGAGACTCAATTTCTTGGCGGGCTTTATCAAGCTCTTTGATTAATTGCTCTTTGGACTTAATAGAATCTTCCATTGTGTTAGTGTTTTCATTTTCCAGGGAACATACGAATAGTTCTACCATTTACATTGTCTTCTGTCAAGGAATGAAAATAACGCAAAAGCAATGATATGTCAAAATGATAGATACGTAAAAAACGGAATTATCGTTGTATTTATTTGCAGAGTGTTACCGGTTTAGTCTTTTACCAGTATAGATTTAACCCACTCCCGTTCAGCCCACAAAGAACAGCCGCCGCTTGGTTCGTGGAAGTTTTGGCGTTTTTCGCGGATGGCTTTAAGAAAGTCCGATTTAAGGGCATCTTTTAACGACATTTTCATCAGGTTGGCGTCGGAATAGGGCGCGAAGGGGCACGGTTCGACGTCGCCGCGGGCGTTAACGTGGATAAAACCGCGCCCGGCGGAAAGACAGCCCCCGATTTCATCCTCATCTCCCGGCAGGGCGACGAATAACGCGTTATAATCTCGGCGCAGTTTATCCCTTATCTTCAATAACTCGTCGCGCTGTTTTTCGGTGATTACCCAATCCTCGGTGCCCTCGTCCACCGGGGTGTATTCCACGAAGAAAAACAGCTTGCACCCCAACTTGTAGAGGAAGTTAATAAAAGCGATGTCGGTAACCGTGGTAAAGTTTGAGCGGGTGACTGTCACTGAAACACTCCAGAATAGATGGGCCTTTTTAACTCTAGCGATAACCTTTTGCAGTTTTTCATAAACGCCTTTGCCCCGGCGGTCATCGGTATCGTTTTCCCACCCCTCCAGGCTGATTACCGGCACGAAGTTGCGCTGCCCCTTTAGCTGGGCAAGGATATCATCGTTAAGCAGTGTGCCGTTGGTAATTACCAGGAAGATAATCTCCGGGAAGCCAGCGGTGATGGAAATGATTTCCCGGCGTACCAGCGGTTCGCCGCCAAGCAGCACCACGAAGGAGATGCCCATATCCCTGGCTTCCGTCAGGATGCCCCTGATTTTCTCCTCACTCATCTCATCGCTGGATATCTGGCGCAGCGCTTTGTTGTAGCAGCCTTTGCAGTTGAGGTTGCACCGGTCGGTCACGCTGAAAACCATGATGGGCGGCACGCGGATGCCGTCTTTTTCCGCTTTGGCACGTAACCCGGCGGCTTTACGCTGGTTTTTTGCCGTTTGTAAAAAATACAAAGCCTGCCCCGGGTCTTTAAGTGAAATGCGCAGCGCGTCCTTAAAAAACACGGTCAGAGATTCGTTGACGATTTTCCAGAAATCCTCGCCTTCACGGTATTTTACAGTGCCCATGAGGGGCTTGGACTTAGTTTTATTCATTACAATAATTATACCATTTTTTAATAGGCTAACTTCTATGCAATTCTCGCGTCTTGACACCCAATTAACTTGCAGTTTACGGGGTATAATGGCATAATTTTTATATATCTTTTTTTCCCATTAAGGAGAAATATCGGGTGGATACTGTCGCTCAAGTAATCGGTTTTATCGGTATCATTGTATTTTTAGCCCACCTGTTTACCGGCATTTTCAGCCGCACCAAAATACCCGATGTCATTTTCTTGATACTCATCGGCATATTCATTGGCCCGATTTTCGGACTAATAACGCCGGATTTATTCGGGTCAGTGGGCCCGGTTTTTACTACTATTACTTTGATTATCATCCTCTTTGAAAGCGGCATTGCTTTAAAGTTGCGGACGCTCCGTTCCGTGCTGGGTGGCGCAATGCTCCTTGCCCCTTTGAGTTTTTTCCTAACGATGGGAGTGGTGGCGGGTTTGGCAATATGGCTTTTAAACCTTGATGTCATCCCGGCTTTCATCCTTGGAGCGATTGTCGGCTCCACTTCCGAGGCTGTGGTTATTCCGCTGGTCAGACAGCTTGACGTCGAGGAAGAAACCGAGACCCTACTTTCGGTGGAATCTACCGTTAACGATGTCCTTAGCATCGTTATCACCATCGCTTTAATTCAGGCGTATTCTAACGGCAGTTTTGAAATAGGGCCTATTTCCGCCCACCTGGCGGCTTCCTTCCTCGCGGCTTTGGCTATCGGGGTTGCCGGTGGCTTTGTGTGGTCGCTGTTATTGAACCGCATACGCGTTATTAAAAATGCCATCTTTACCACTCCCGCGTTTGTCTTTATCCTCTTTGGCGCCGTGGAAATGCTTGGCTTTAGCGGCCCCATTACCGCCCTTGCTTTCGGGATTGCCATCGGCAACATTGAAAGACTGCGCATCCCTGTTTTTAAAAAGCACGTTGAAGCGGTAGGATTAAGTGAGACAGAGCGGGTATTCTTCAGCGAAGTGTCTTTCCTGCTGAAAACCTTCTTTTTTATCTACATGGGGCTTTCGCTGCAATTCATCAGCAGCCTGTACATCTGGGTGGGGTTGTTGATGGTCGTTGCCGCCTTTATGGTGCGCGTACCCGCTGTCAGGCTTTGCATCAGAAAGAAACTCCCCAGGCGTGACCTCAACCTGATGACAGCGATGGTACCCAAGGGATTGGCAGCAGTCGTTTTAGCCAGCATACCTTTACAGGAAGGTATACCCGGCGGCGAAATGATTAAAAACGTGACCTACGGTGTGATTATCATCAGCATCGTATTAACCTCAATACTGGTTATAATGCAGGGTAGAAAGAAAAAACCGGAGGAAATTGAGGTAGGCGGTGTATTCGACCCGGAGAGGAAGATACCGCCCAAAGCTAAAAAATGACTCACGCGGTTAAATAAGGAGGATTGCTAATATGGACCTTGTAGAGGCAATAAGACAAAGAAAGAGTATCAGGGCTTTTAAGCCCGACCCCATCGAAAAGAATATGCTCGTAGAAATCATCGAGCAGGCGCAGCGCGCACCTTCCTGGGCTAATACCCAGCCCTGGGAATTCGTTGTTGTTACCGGCGCCAAGCTTAAAGCCATTCAGGACGCTTTTATTAAGCGCGGCCCGCAGGGCATGCAGACTTCCCAGTCCGAGGTCGCCCGTCCCTACGATTTCCCCGAGCCTTACATCTCCCGCATCAAATCCATGCAGGTCAAGGAGAATAAAGGACGCACCAGCCAGGCTACGCCGGAAGAAATGGCCGCCCGCATGAACCTGAACTTCCGCCATTACGGTGCGCCTTGCTGTATTTACCTTGTCATCAACAAGAACTTCGTCTATCAGGAAAAAGGCGTCAACGTCTGGTCGCTTTACGACTCCGGCTCAGCGGTGCAGAACCTCATGCTGCTGGCGGTGGATAATGGTCTGGGGACCATCGCGCAGGCAATGGCCGTCGTCTATCCGGACATCATCCGCAAGGAACTAGGTATATCCGCGGATAAGGTGATTGCTTTAGGTATCGCTATCGGCTATCCGGACTGGGAGAACGAAGTTAACGACGATTACCGTGACCGTGTCCCGCAGGATGAGATAACGACTTTCTATGGGTTTAGCTAAGTAACCAGCAAGTAAATAGTTATTGCCATCTGCGCCAGTGACACCGGTAATATTGTCCATAATAAAGCAACAGAAAATCCGCCGCTGAATCTTTTGTCGCCCTTTTTTAGGAATATATTGTGAATGGTAAAAGCGAAAATTCCTCCGGCGCCTGTCCATATTGTGTTTTCACCGCCGTTGGAGTAAGATATGTATTTATTAAGACCCTTCCGCTATCGTCAAACTAGATTGGCCGTTATTATAATGTGTTGGGAGAAATACAGTGCTCATTGAAAAGTACAATAGGGGGAAATATTTGTAAAGAAAACAAAGGGCGATTGTTTTTAACTATTTCGTTAATTGTGCCTCGGTGCGAATCGCCCGGGGTTTTTTTATCTCTTTAATTAACAAAAACACATGAACACTCAACTTGAAACGCACCAGGTAAGAAAAAGCCTAAGATACAGCGTCATGGACGCCGCGTCTTATTCGGTGATGCTGGGGCTTACCCAGAATTATATATCCCCGCTTGCCCTGGAGCTTAACGCCTCCACCACCCAGATAGGTTTGCTCTCCAGCATCCCCAGCCTGGCGATGTCTGTTTCCCAGCTTTCAGCGCCCTATCTGTCCACCCGGGCGGGCAGCCGCAAGGGCTTTATTTTACCGATGGTTTTAATGCACGCCCTCATGTTTATTCCCATCTTGCTGGTGCCATTTGTTTTTCACATCTCGCCGGTGTGGTGGCTGATTGCCTTTGTCACGGCCGGCGTTACCTTTGGGGCGATAGCCAACCCCGCCTGGGGCAGCATGATGGCGGACCTTGTTCCGATGCGCTTGCGGGGCAGGTATTTCGGGTTCCGGGGGCAGGTGGCTGGTTTTATAACGCAGGTGTTTTCTTATGCGGCGGCTGGTATCTTGCTATTGTTTTCCAGCAACATTTTCATCGGCTACGCCATCCTTTTCGGTTCGGCTACGCTGTTCCGCATCCTTTCCGGCGTTTTTATTTCCAAGCAGTATGAACCGCTACCGATAGTCAGCCGGAAAAAGAGCCGTAGCTTGCTCCAGATAATCAAGAGCATAAGTTCAACGAATCTCGGCAAGTTCATGCTGTTTTTCGCGCTGATTGATTTCTGCACGATGCTTTCCGGCCCGTTCTTTACGGTTTTCATGTTCCGGGACTTAAACTTTAATTACCTGTATTACTGCATCGTCAGTTCTTCCAGCCAGCTGGCGGTGCTGGTATTCCTGCCGTTCTGGGGCCGCCGCGCCGATAAGTGGGGCAACCTTAAGGTAGTGCGCCTCACTACCGGCCTGATCTGGCTGATGCCTATTTTCTGGGTCTTCAGCGACAATATCATTTATCTGGTTTGTGCCAACATCATCAGCGGATTCGTTTGGTCGGGTTTTAGCCTCTCCGGCATTAATTTCACTTACGATGCCTCGGTGCCACAGGAACGCACCAGGCAATTGGCGGTCTTTGGAGCGATGGATGGGCTAGCATGCTGCCTGGGAGCGACGATTGGCGGCGTTATTGCGCCCCACCTGCCGCCGCTTTTGGGTTATCCGCTGCGCACCCTGTTCGTCATCTCCGGCGTGTTGCGCGCCGTCGTGGTGGTCTTCCTGCTGCGTCAAATTAAGGAAGTGCGCAATGTTTCCGAGATTTCCAGCTGGCAGCTTTTAACCGGACACAGTGGAGAAGAAGAAAAGCCTAAGGGTAAATTCACTTTCCGGAAAAAAGACGACGATGATTAAGGTTGCGGTATGTTGACTATGGGGCTATTTGTTCTTTAGAGTCTTGAACAGCTTTGAAGGCCACCAGCCCCACCGCCCGAATAACGTCGCCAGCGACGGCACCAGCAGGGCGCGGACCACAAAGGTGTCTATTATTATGCCGATGGCAATAGCCACCCCGATTTCCGCCACCATCGGGAACGATGAACTCGCCAGCGTAGCAAAAGTGCCCGCCAGAATAATACCGCACGACGTTATTACGTTGCCGGTATGCGCCACGGCGTTGTGTACCGCTTCTTTGATGGACCGGGTCTCGGTTTCTTCCCTGATGCGCGATACTAAGAAGATGTTATAATCGGCTCCCACCGCCGCCAGTATCACAAAGAGGAAGACCGGCAGCATATTGATGAGGTTTTTGTAGCCCAGCAAATCCTGGAAAATCCATGCCGTAATGCCCAGCGTGGCGCCGTAATTTAGCAGCACCGTTATCACCATGTATATAGAGGCAACCAGACTGCGCAACAGCAGGAAAATAACCGCCATTATACCTACCGATGTCACAATAATAACTATCGTCAGGTCATCGTTGCTGGTGGTCAGCATGTCCGCATACATAGCGGTATCGCCGCCCACGTAAACGTCAGCGTTTTCAATACCGGCTGCGGCAACTGCGGTTTTAACTTCATCCCTGATTCTCGGCACGGCCAGACTCGCCTCGTTGGAATATGGATCTACGCTCGGAATCAAATATATCCTGGCTATACTATAGTCGATTGAGAAGTAAACCGATTTCAGCCAGTTGCTGAATATGCCGGTGCTATTAAAAGCAAATTCATTGCCCAGCCCCGCCAGACTATCACTAAGGTTATAAACCTCACTCTGCAGCTGATATAACAATACCGGCAGTTCTGCCTGTGGCGTTACAGCTAATTGCCCGCTTAGTGTTGAAATATACTGAAGGTTGCCCATCGCCTGATTGAAGTTTTGGCTGTAAACAATTCCGCTGTAGTTTAAAGCCAGCTGCTCCAGCTGGGTGGAGAGGGGACTTAAAGAAGATAGCATAGTCGAGTTAAAATTGGGTGTCAATATCATGTCCCCAAGGCTCTTTATCTGTGCGCTTGTAGCAATTAGTTCTTTTGCCGGCACCGATGGATATTGCACTCGGCTGATGTCCGCCGTATTGGATAAGTCCTGTGTTACGGCGTCAATGGCCACCAGCGTTTCCGGCGTATACATGGAGCCTTCTTCAGATTGTATCAGCAACACCATTGGCGATAGCTCGCCCACGGGAAAGTGTTCACGTATAACGTTCAAGCCCTTCGATGATTCTTCTTCTTCCGATAGCTGAGTTAATACGTTGGCGGATAACGTTAGCCTGGGTATGGCGATGTAGGGCAAGACCAGTAACATGATAATCGGTATCGCTACCCACAGCGGATGCTGCGATACCCATGCCCCGATTTTATCCCAGCTAATCCATCCCTTCTTGGCTTTAACAGGGGAGGGGATTTGCTTGACCGCGCCCATAGTTTTAGATGGCCAGAACAGCTTCTTCCCGAAGATTGCCATCAATGATGGCACCAGCGTTAACCCGACCAACAGGGTAACACCGATACCGATAGCCAGCGCCAGGCCGCTGGTCCGGGTCATTTCGAATTTCGAGACGCTTAAGCACAGGAAAGCGATGACTACCGTAACGGCGCTGGCCAGAATAACCGGCCCGATGCGTTTCATCGTCGTTTCTATCCCCGGTTTTTGTTCCCTTTGCCCCATCTCCTCGCGGAAGCGCGAAATGATAAAGAGACAGTAATCCGTGCCGACGCCGAAGATAGTTACCACTATATAAGCGTCGGTTACCGTGGAGAAACTGATGCCCGCCTGGGCGAGGTAGCCGATGACACCACGCGTGACTAAGAAACTCATACCGATGGCCAATAGCGGCACCAGCGCTGCAATTGGCGAGCGGTAGATGAATAACAGTAATACAACGACCAGTATGAGCGTTACCCAGGTAGACTTATCAATCGTGCGCTGAACGGATTCGAACAGATCGTTCAGAAAACCCTCGCTCCCCGTGAAGTAGAAAATCGTATTCGGGTACTGGGTAAATTCTTCCCTGATTGCTATGATGTCCTGTTTTACGTCGTTCAGCACTTCCGTGGAAAAACCGACGTTTATCAACATCGTCGTCTGGTCCTGGCTGATTAACGATGCCTTTAATGCTTCGTTTTCGTACACGGAAGCGACGAAGTCAACATATTGGGTGCCTTGGCCGGAAAGTAACCAGTCATGCAACGCCCTGGCGTCGGCCATGTCCTCGTCGGTTAGCCCGGTGGGGTTATAAACTACGATGATGCTGCCGGCGGACGATGTAGTGGCGAATTTTTCTGTGACGAGATTGCGTGCGTAAACAGATTCAGTTTGCGAGGGGAGGAATTGGCTCTGGTCGGTGACGCCGACCTCCGACAGTACTGGCGCCTGGATGAACATAAAGACCGTGAATGCCAGCCAGAAGGCTAAGATGTAATACTTGTATTTTTGAGCGAATTTGCCAAAACGAGCAAACATCTTAGTAAATTATAAGCACATTTATGCTAATTGTCCATACATCGAAAGTCTGGGTTAATACAAAATCAATAGTAATTCGGGTGAAAAATCAGGCAAACGGCTAAATTGTGACTGAACTAAAAGGGGATGTTTTGGTGGGGAAGATGGGGTGTTTATCGGCTTTTGTGTAGCTTTTTTTACTTTACTTTGGCTTTGCCGCCGGGCTGGATTTTTTAGCCGGGGCTGTGCGCGATTTTGAAGGTGTTTTGGCTTTACCCAAAGCTTCTTTAGCGGTGTCCTTGGCGTTCCGCACGATTTCCCTGGCTTTTTGCTGTGCCTCGGTGAGGAGTTTACCGGATTCTTCCTCGACCTTAGTTTTGGCTTTTGCCGTCGCCGCCGCGGCGCTCTTTTCCGCTTTAGAGGTGAATGCAGCAGCCTCTTTTTCCGCCTGGCTCGAAATTGTGGTCCTTAATTGTGATACGGTGCGCTTGGCTTCACGGATAATCTGCGCGGCGTTTTTCTTAGCCTCGGCGGTTATTTTGTTCACTTCAACTTTGGCGGCGGCCAATACGCTTTCTTTAGATACAAGTTCTTTAGCGGCAAGTTCTGCTTCATACTTAATTTTGTCGGCTCTGTTCTTTGCCCGTCCGGCAATATCACTAGCGACTTTTTCAGCGTCTTCCTTGATTTCTCTGGCGTCCTGTTCGCCTTTTTGGATTATTTCCGCCACTTTAGCCTGCGCTTCTTTAATTAATTTATCGGCTTCTTTTCTAGCCTCGGTCATGATTTTTTCCTGCTGCATCAGATCTCTGGCAGTGCTTTCGGCAACGCTGACAATTTCGTCAGCTCTCTGGCGCGCTTCGGCAACCAATTTTTCCGCCGTCGCTTCAACGATTTCTCTGTCCGGCAGTTTCTTGGTCTGCTCGTCCGCCTCCCGGATGATTTGCCCCGCTGTATTCGTCGCCTCGGCGAGTAATTTGCCGGCGCGTTCTTCGGACTGTTTTTTAGCTCTAGCAGTGATTTCCGCTGCTTCCAATTCCGCCTGCTCTAATATTTGACGGGCTTCTTCCTGGGCGTCGGCGATAATAGCTTGAGGTTCGTTTATAGGTGCTTCGATATCTTCTTCCGCCGCCTCATTAATTTCCGGCAACTCGTCTTCAAACTCTTCGTTTTCAGCCATAGACTCATTCGCCACTTTAGGCATCGGGTCTGCAACCTTTTGAGCCCTTGGTAATGCTTCCTCAACTTTTTTAACCGGTTCGGCAGTTTTCGGGTCGGGTGTAACGGTCGCTTGAGTTGCTGGCTCAGGATTTTCTCGTTGTTGCCTTTCCTTATCTAAAGCGGCGCGGCTGCCGGGTAAAGGCTCTCCACACCAGCGGCAAAATTGGCCGATGATGTCCTGACCGCATTTAGGGCACTTTGGACGCGTTCTCATATCTCGTTACCTTCAAGGATGATTATATCACATTATGACAAAGGTCTATAAGCCTTTCAATAGCCCCAAAAACGGCAGTTGACTTATTTGTATGCAATGTTATAGCCTCTTACAGAGGATTTGCTCTGAACAGGCCTTATTAGATTACATTCATAGTTTTTCTTAAAGGAGGATTTCATGAAGGCTGCCGTTTGTTATGAGTTCAACAAACCCATGGTGCTGGAGGAGGTTAGCCTGCGCGAACCGGGTAAAGGGGAGGTTATGATACGCGTGGCGGCTACGGCTATCTGCCATAGTGATATCCATGATATGAAGGGAGAAATGCCCGGTGGCGTACCCTTTATCGGGGGGCATGAAACCGCCGGCTATATAGAAAAACTCGGCGAGGGTGTAACGTCCGTTGCTATCGGCGACCCGGTGGTCGTTTCCCTACTGGCGCATTGCGGCACATGCTACTACTGCACTACGGGCAACCCCCACCTCTGTGAACACCGCTTTGACCCACCCCAGGAACCTCGCGTCCGTAACAAGAACGGTAAGCCTTTAGACCTTAAGGGCAACATCGGCGGCTTTGCGGAACATGTTGTTGTTGATATATCGCAGGTAGTTAAAGTACCCAAAGATATGCCTCTGGATAGGGCGGCTTTGCTTGCCTGCGGTGTTATTACCGGTTTTGGCGGCGTGGTCAACCGCGCCAAGGTACGGCCCTTCCAGAGCGTCGTGGTGATGGGCGTTGGCGGTGTGGGCATTAACTCCATCCAGGGTGCGGCTTACATCGGCGCCTATCCTGTCATCGCGGTGGATGTCCTGGACGGCAAACTGAAACTGGCTAAGAAGTTCGGCGCCACCCATACAGTTAACGCCAAAAACGAAAAAGCCGTAGACGAAATCCTCAAACTGACTCATGGCAGAGGGGCGGACTACGTCTTCGTGACTGTGGGCAGTACCGCCGCCATCAGCCAGGGCGTTACCTTTGCCGCCATTCGCGGCACTGTTGCCATGATTGGCCTACCCAACTATAAAAGCCAGGTCAGCCTGACCCCGCTGGATATGATTCCCACCGAGAAAAACCTCATCGGCAGCTTTATGGGCGCCACCAATCTCCAACAGGATATTCCTGACCTTATCAACCTGTATCGGACCGGCGGGCTTAAGCTGGATGAGCTGGTTTCCGGCCACTTCCCGCTGGAGAAAATCAATGAAGCTATGGCCCTGACGGAAAAGGGCGAGGGCTTCCGTAACGTAATCATGTTTGAGTAGACATAAAGTTAGATGAAAGGCAAATATATGAAAGCGGCGATTTTATACGAAGTCAATAAGCCACTGGTTGTTGAGGACGGCGTGACGGTGGATGACCCCGGCAAAGGCGAGGTTAAAGTCAAGGTTGCCTATACCGCTGTCTGCCATAGCGACCTCCACTTTTTTACCGGAGAGATTCCTTCGCCGTTGCCCGGTCTGGCCGGCCACGAAACCTCCGGCTACGTTGACGCGGTCGGGGAGGGCGTCTATAAGGTCAAAAAAGGCGATACCGTTATCATCGGGACGGTGACCTCCGGCTGCGGCAGGTGTTACTATTGTAAAATCGGTAAACCCCATTATTGCGTGGAACGTGACGCTTTTAGCCGGCCCAAGCACAAGAACGCCAAAGGGCAACCCCTCGCGCTGATGGCAGGGCCTGTGGGCGGCTTTGTGGAATATACCACCGTGCCTCAGGAGCTTGTTACCACCATCCCCAAAGACATGCCGCTGGATAAAGCCTGTCTCCTGGCCTGTGGGGTGACTTCCGGCTTCGGGGCGGTGGTCAACCGGGCAAAAGTACCCGCTATGAGCAGCGTTGTAGTCGTCGGGACGGGTGGTGTAGGCCTTAATTCAATCCAGGGGGCGGTTTTCTCCGGCGCCTATCCTGTTATCGCTGTGGACGTCCTCGATAGCAAGCTGAAAACCGCTAACGAATTCGGCGCGACGCATACCGTGAACATTGCTAAGGAAAAAGACCCCGTAAAAGCCGTGCAGGATATGACCAATGGCAGGGGTGCAGACTACGTTTTTGTGACGGTGGGCAAGGTGGAGGCGATTAGGATGGGCTTTTCTATGTCCGGTGTCATGGGCATGACGGTTATCATTGGACTAGCTGGGGGAGACTTAAAAGAATTTACTCCTCTTGAATTCATCTTCGGGGAAAAGATATTGACCGGTGCCGGCGGCGGCTCTATCCGCTCCAGCGTTGATATCCCGTTCCTTATCTCGCTTTACAAGGCTGGCAAACTCAAGCTCGACGAGCTTATTACCGCCTACTACCCATTGGAGAAAATCAACGAAGCTGTAGATTCCCTGAAAAAGGGCGAGGCATTGCGCAATATCATAAAGTTCGAGTAAAACACAGCCGTCCGGGGTTTACCGCATCTTGTGCACAAGTTTTAACGAGTTTACGGTTTTATCGTAATTGTCTTTAGCGTCTAAACATACGCTGTCATCGGCGTGTTGATTATCGCGGGGGAAGCAGGATGGTTTGGCGGATTTGCGGCGGGCTAATACTTTGGCTTTAGCTGCTTCTATCCAGATTTTTCGGGTAGATACCCAGAAATAATCGTCTCCTTCTTTATGAACCCAGGCGAAGACGCCCATTTCTCCCTGTGTTTTCGATTTAAATCTGTTAAGGCTATAAGTGCGCTGATTCGACTTACAGTAATAGCAGCCGATGTCTTGTGCAAGTTGTTTGATGAAACCTTCGTCATGTTCACCGAATTCCATTTTTTTAGTAGGCGCTTTGGCAATCATAATAATGCTCCTTTACGGTGAGTTCTGACAGGATTTAGTGGATATGGGCTGAGAAGATATACACAGCCCATATCGTTTTCGTGAATTTGTTGGAAGTTACCGGCTGTCTCTTACTTTGCGGTAACAATCACTGCAGTAAACCGGTCGGCCCTGTTTGGGCTCGAATGGTACACTGGTTGACTTGCCGCAATCGGAGCAAACTGCCGCGAACATCTGGCGGGGTGCGGAACTAAAACTGCGGTTACTGTAACTGTTATTCCCGTAGCTGTTGCCTTCGTTGTTAAAACGGTTGGCTTTCCTGGTCTCACGGCATTCCGGGCAGCGTTTAGGTTCGTTGGTGTAACCTCGCGATTGGAATTGCTCCTGTTCTTCAGCGCTGAAGGTAAAGGTAGTGTTGCAATCGGAACAGGTGAGGGTTTTGTCTGTAAAACTCATTGGATGGCCTCCTCTCTTATTATTTAGTTAGAGCTAAGGTCATCCAATACTTGATATTATTCTGATTAAACTTTAAGAAGTTTGTACTAACCTAAACTGGAACTATATCTTAAGTATACGTTATGTAACGGTATTAAGCAACAGGTGATTGACTCCTGCATCAATTGTCAAAAGCAAAAGGGATGGGATTTTTGTTCCCCACCCCTTCACTCTATTCTGTCATTCTCGCGGAGGCGGGAATCCACCATTCAAGGCACGATAATGTTTATCTTTTACTTCCCGCCCCGCCATTTAGTTAACCCCGCCCCCACCGGATAGGAAATCATAAAGAATACTTGCTTTTGAATATTGCGGATAATCATCGGGCCGGCTTTAATGTCCGGGGGTATGTAAGCCCCGAAGGTCTTGTTGATGACGAGCTTTTCACCGCCTATCCATAACTCCACTTCAGCGCAAAGGTCGGTGATGTCATCGAAGTTCATTGCCTGAAAAACAATTGACCTGCCGTAGGGTACGCTTTGTTCCTGTATCATGTTGTAGCCGGCTTGGCTTTTATCACCCGGCAGCAGCCACAGCGTCTCGCACCCAAACTCGCAGCCCGGCACCACCACATCGTCAACCAGCGCCATCGGCTTGACGTACTGCGGGTCGTAGGGCAGCATGTATCTCTGCCTTGCCTGCCCCGGCTTAGTGCCGTAAACAAAGTATTTGGTGGCATTCAGTTCTGCTAGTGGTTTTTCCTTGGGCATCTCAAACGTCTTCAGGTCATGGATATCTTCTTTATCCTCGTGTTCGCGGTCGTAAAACCCCGGTCCCGACGTCCAGTGGCAGACCGGTTTGGTCGTTCTTTTGGTGCCTTTGCCCATCGTGGGCATGTGTTTCATGCCGGCGGGTATATAGCACACCCAGCTGTTGGGCAGAGGAACGAGTTCATCTCCCATAATCATCCCCATCTCGCCCGTGTCGGCAGGGTTTTCTGGATTGGTTCCCCACCACGAAAGCAATTCGGGAAAGTCATGGGCGTGAGGGAACATCGGTTTATCGTTGGTGGGCAGCTTCATCTGGTCTTCACGCGAGATTATGCCGGGATAAGTACCGGGCCATATCCAGGTCGCCTCGCCGTAGAATGCCCCCGGAATAATATCGCTGTCAATCCACAGCGTGTGCTCCATGCTGATGCGCTTGCCCGCCGCATGGAGTTTATCAATCTCTTCCGGATTGGGTCCCGGCAGCTGGTCTCTTTTCTTTAGCGTCGTGCAGATGTATTTATCGTACTGGCCCATTTCAGTGTCCTTTCTCGTTAATTGAGTTTATAAACTCCGTAATAAGCGCCGAGGTATATCTCACCGTGACCGTCAGATACCAGGCGGAGTGTTGACGTTGTTGATAACCCCACGGAAATTTCTCTCCATGTCATACCGTAGTCCACCGTGATGTAGGGGACGGCGTTGGGCATGGCGCCTTCCCGGTTGCCGGTGATGGCTATGGCGTATAGCTCATTCGGCAACGAGGGGTTGATCAGCAGGCTTTGTATCTCATAGCTGCCAAAAGCGATAGATTGCCATGACACTCCGGCGTCGTTGGTTCTCCAGAGTCCGGAGCTGGGGATGTCCCACGGGCCTTTAGCCCCAACATAAACTCGGTTGGTGTTCGAAGGGTCAATAGCAATGCAGTAGATCAATTTACCATACGGCCCATTAGACTGGAAAGTAGCGCCGCCGTTGGTGGACCTAAAAAGACCACCCAACTCCGTATCCCCCCAGTTTTCCCCGCCGGCGTACACAATATTAGAGTTGTTAGGGTCAACAGCAACAGCATTAACAATCGCGCTGGCGATGCCCGTTACTGCCCACGTGTTACCGCCATCGGTGGATTTCCAGAGTCCCTGGGCGTGAATGGCGGCATAAACTATGTTGCTGTTTGATGGGTCGATGTATACTTCGTTAACCGGGGAATCGGTAATCACTGTGGACCACTGGTCACCACCGTCGATAGAGCGGAACAGCCCCATGATGGGGTATTCCACCGAAGCGGCATAAACTACATTGGAGTTATACGGATCAACAGCGACAGCACAGATATTAGCATTGAGAAGTGTGCTGTTCTTAGTCGTCCAGCTTACGCCGCCGTCCGTGCTTTTATAGATACCGCCGCCGTTGCTGGCAAGATAAATGGTCTGCGGATCATTGGGCGAGATGGCGATATCCGTGCCGTCCACGTTGGATGGCCCCAAAAAAGACCAGGTGCCCGCTTGCGCTGTAGTTGTGGTTGTAGTGGTAGTTTGGGTCGTTGAGGTTTGGCTTGTCGTGGTGGTTGTGGTCTGGCCTTGAGTAGTCGTGGTTTGTTGGCCTGATGTCGTATTAAATATCTTGTCGCATGATGTTGAGGTTAATAATACTAGAATGAGAAGAGAAACTAAAATAGTAAAGGAAATAGATTTTTTCACCAAAGTTCACCTCCTGTCTTTAACGTTCCCCCGTATTATATTACAAAAATAAATATATATCACCCCTGATAATTTTGGTGAAAAACAATTTTTATTGTTATAATGCAACCGTCACGGCTTAGTGTTCATACAGTCGAACAAAAGATTCCCCTCGTGGTCTGTGATGAAGGAAAACACGCATAGGAGTCCGCCGATGAACAGCACAAACCAGTATGATTGCCTATTGGATATTGCCAGGAAAAGGCGTACCATCCGCCAGTTTAAACCCGATCCTGTCCCTGATGAATACATCACTAAAATTATAGAAGTGGCGCGCTGGGCGCCATCGGCGTTTCACACCCAGCCTTGGGAATTTGTTATTGTTAAAGACCCGGACGTTAAAAACAAAGTCGTTGCCGCTCTAGAACGGCACGGCCCGCCCATCAAAGACCCCGCCAAAGCCGCCGTCGCCCGCAGAAGCTTTAAGGACGCTCCGGTCTTTATTCTGCTTTTGTGCGATTGGCGTGCCAGCGTCGGACTCCCCGGCAATGCTGGGGCGGATAAAGCGCGCGCCGCCGGACTCTATGCTTCCAGCCTGGCTAACGCCTTTTTATTGATGCACCTCGCCGCCACTTCACTGGGACTGGCGTCGCAGTGGTACACCGCCACCTCCCGCCCCGACGCCGAAAGCGCTATCAAGAAAATCATCGGCATCCCCGGAGCGTTGACGATTTACGATATGATGGTGCTGGGCTATCCTGATGCTCCAGCCGACACTAAGATAATCAGAGACGTTGCCGGGATGACGCACTACAATAGATGCGGGGTAGGGGATTTCCGCACCGATGAACAGGTGCTGGATTACGCGGCTAAAACCAAAGCCTGGTGCCTGTCGCAGCACTGATATTAACTAAAAAATTATCCGGCTAATCGTTGCCGGTGTCTTGTTTGGTAAGGCTGTTCTCGATGTTCGCGGCGGCTTTCTTCAGCGCGGTAACATATTCCTCGAGTTTGGGCTTCATGCGGCTTTCCAGCCCTAGTATGCCTATTGAAGCCGGCAGCACGTAATTCTTGATGGGTACCGATATACTCATCGCGCCGGGGACTCTTTCGCCCCAGCCCGCGGCGTACCCCTGCTTTTTGATTTTCTTCAGTTCCTCCATCAGGGCTTCTTTACTGGTGATTGTCCGCTCTGTAAGTTTTACAAACTTGATGTTCCCGATAACCTTTTTCAGGTCTTTGTTGTTGAGTTGTGTCAGCAGCACCCGCGAATTGGGCCCGGCGTGCAGGTTGTACCCGACGCTTTTCTTGGCGACTATCTGGATGTCTTGTGTGCTGGGGATTTCATGCAAGACGTAGGTATTTACGCCGACCAATACATTCATGGCGATGGATTCACCGGTCAGTTCAGATAAACGTTCCATTTCGTTAATAGCGTTTAGCACCAGGGTATTGTGCGTAACGCTGGGGTTGGTGGCAATCTGGGCGATTAACGGGCCGATGTAGTAACGGCGGTTGATGGGATTGCGCAGTGTGATTTCTGCCGCGACCATAGCCTGCAATAGGCGGTAAACAGTGGACTTGTTAACTTTTAAAACGTTGGCTATTTCCGATACCGTGCCGATGCCTTTATCCAGGCAATTTAGTATCGCGGCAACCCTAAACACCGACTTAAATGCCGGCGCTTTTGTTTTTGTCTTCTCGGTGACTTTAGGCATATATCCACTCCAATCTAGATTTTAGAAAACGACAAAAAATCGCAATATATGCAACTATCGTACTTATTATTCTAAAAGCATAGGGCTCTGTTTTGTCAAGTTAACATATCTGGAATTGCCCATTAGGCAAATCGGTTAAATTGACTAATCCCATATGTATGGTATATCATATTTATTTGTCAACTCAAGTTACATATAGTGCAATAATCGTTGAGTTGGCTTCAACGAGGTTTTTTTCCAATGGATACGATGACTTTAGTTTTTTCTATTTTGGTGGTGATGGCCGCGTTAGGCTTTTCATTCTCCACCGGTTATAACGAGCCGAATGTCGCGGCAGTGGTCATTTCCACCAAAGCGATTTCGCCGCGCAAGGCTCTTTTCGTCGTAGGCGTGCTGGAATTCCTCGGGGCGTGCGTCCTCGGCACGACCGTAGCTAAAACCTTCGCCGTCGGCATCATTGACCCCTCCGTCGTCAGCCACAACGAGTACGGCATGGTGGTGGTTTTAATAACGCTGCTCGTCGCCACCGGCTGGAATGTCGTGTGTACCATTTTTGGCTTCCCGATTTCCGCCTCAATGGCTCTGGTGGGGGGCTTTGTCGGCGCCGGCATCGCCGCGGCAGGTTTCATCGCCGTGCAGTGGAGCACCGTCCTGATAATCTTTGGATTATTGATAATGTCGCCCTTTATGGGTTTCTTTCTTTCCTACATCGTCACCAAACTGGCATATCTGGCGGTCCGCCGTGCCAAACCGGTAATCAACCAATTGATAATTACTTTAGAGATAATCATAACGCTCGGCCTGGCGCTGGTCACCGGCGCTAATGCCGCCCAGCGTCCCATGGGCATCATCGTGTTTTCTCTAATTTCCGCCGGTATCCTCGAATCCTCGACTGGCGGCGATATACCTTTGTGGGTGGTTCTAACCTGCGGATTGGCTTTGGGCGTGGGTATTATTTCTACCGGCAACAAGGTTTTAAGAACAGTGGGGAGGGGCTACTACCGTGTCCGACACATTAACGGCTTAAGCGCCCAGCTTGCCAGCGCCGGTATTATCCAGGTGGCTAACTTTGTCGGTATGCCGGTATCCACCACCCAGGTGACATCCAGCTCGGTTTTAGGCACAGGGGCGGCGGAAAGAATCAAGACGGTGCGTTGGAACGTAGGCATTAAGGTGTTGAGCATGTGGTTTATTACAATGCCCGCAACTGCTATAATATCCTATCTTGTCTATTTGCTGGTTACGTATTTCTTAAGTTTAATGGGTGTATAGTTCAAGAATACTTTAGGAGTTGAACAATGAGTTTTTCACGTTTTTTAAGCATTTTTCAGAGAAAGAAGGACCCCTTCTTTGAATTGTTGGTTGAACAGTCGGAAAAAACGCTGCAGGGGATAAACGCTCTGGAACAATTCATGAAAACTTCTAATATTTCTCTGGCTAAAGAGGTTGAGAGTGTGGAGAAGGAGGCGGACGAGGTGCGGCGTGTCCTGATACAGGAAATCAACCAGAGCTTTGTTACCCCCATTGACCGCGAGGATATTTTTGCCCTCTCACGGGCAGTGGACGATATCCTGGATTACGCCTACATGACTATTGACGAGATGGCGACGTTAGAAGTTAAACCCAACGATTACCTCACCAGCATGGTCATCACTTTGAGGGAAGCCACCGGCGAGATTAACCAGGCGATTTTCCAATTAAAGAATAATCCCAAGAATATTTTACAGCACGCTTCACGCGCTAAAAAACTGGAAAACCAGGTGGAACTGATTTATCATCAGGCGCTTTCTAAACTCTTCAACGAAGCCAAGGATATTACTGAGGTGCTTTATATCCTGAAACTGCGTGAAATTTACCGCCACCTTAGCAACGCCGCTGACCGCGTTGATGTAGCCGGAAACGCTTTAAGTGATATCGCTGTAAAAATAACCTAGGGGATACTACCTCACCGGGCGTATAAAAGGCGTTAACGGAATAGCCTGGCTCAAAGAATTACGTGATAAAAACAGCCGCTGCGATCACGGTAGTCCAGAGTCCGTCCTTATTTCCCTCAACCGATTGACAACAATTGCTTGTCTTGAAAAATATGCCAGTAGCCCGATATAATTTTTTGCGTTCGTCCCAGGCTTGATCCGGGTCAAAGGGTATCCCCAGGGTGGAAGCCAGCATAGTTGCAGCCAGATCTTCGGCATAATCTCCAGCAATTTCCGCAGTTTGACCGAAGGCGTGATGTTCTGAAAGATAGCCATAGTGTTTTTTGTTCTTCGGCATGGCGACACCGATTGAAGCGGATATCAGCCTGTTGGGTTCGTTGGTTTCATTCCTAGCCATCACACAATAAACAATCTGTCCATCTACCAATTCCAGAACACCTTCATTTTTGGGGACAACCTTGCAGAGAGGCGGCAAGATACTAGATACATGCACGAGGTTAAAACGCTCGATACCAGCGCTGCGCAGGGCAAGCTCAAAAGAAGACAGCCTGTTTTTATCAATACCGACGCCCTTGGTTAGGAACATCATCTTTGGTATTTTCATCGGTCCTCCTGTTTGCATATATCAGATAAATTTGTTGATTATAGGGAGTTATTTTTTACAGGTTTCCCTGAGAGCTAGAATTGTATAGCAAAGTTGAGCCGCGCCATATTCTGTTAAAACATCGAAGGGGCGTGGCGCCACTTCAACCACATCGGCGCCAATAATTTCCTTATTCTGGAAAAGACTTCGGAGCAGGTTAAAGGTATAGTACCACTCTAAACCGCCTTGAACTGGAGTTCCAGTGGCAGGCATATACGCAGGATCAATACCATCAACATCGATCGTCAAGTAAACCAGATCTGTAGTGATTGATTCCACGATAATTTCCGGATTGGGAACCGGACTTATTCCCCATTCGAATACTTTATGCCCGTTGTCCCGGGCGAAATCCATTTCTTCTTTGGCGTATGCCCGAACACCCACGTGGGCGCACTTAAATCCGAGGTCAACAGCTCTCCTCATGACGGTGCAGTGGGCGTACATGCCATGCGGACTGTCACTATAATCGGAATCGTCATGTCGCAGATCCAAGTGTGCATCGATTTGGCAAACAGTGATCTCTCGTGAATTATTAAGCGAAGCCAGTGCCTCAAGAGCGCCGGTGGAAACGGAGTGCTCACCACCGATCATCAAGACAAAAGCTCCATGATTGATATACCTCTCGTATTCCTGTTTAACGCAGCTTACCATGGCAGACGGTGAACGTCGGTTAAGGTTTCTTAATTCACACATGGAAATCTTGCGCTCCGGCGAAGGCATTGAACCGGCAAATCGATCGTATGTTTCCATCTGATATTTGAGGCTCGATACTATTGCAGCCGGGCCTTTCACTGCGCCTTTGCGGAACGAAGCAGTTCTGTCATAAGGAGCACATAAAATTACGATGTCGGCTTTAGATGGATCGCTGCAGTTTATTTTGAGTCCCGTTGGCATTCGTCTTCTCCATGCTGATGAGGATTTACCGAGATATAAAAGCTTTTCTCTTTATTATACATCCTCGGTTGCTCTTGTGTCTGATAAATGATCAGATACTTGGATTTGGATAGAAATGCCTTTGCTACAGCTCGTTTGAGATTGCCTGACTCAGGCTACACCAAGCCAACCCGGGATTCAAGATAAGCACGGAAAACCGGTGAGAGAGACCTTCACCTTGCTTGTTAGACAGAAGAGGCTTGTCCTTTTAAGGATAAAGAAGATTTTTTAAATATATTTGACAAAGGTCCTACCCCGAAAATCACCTGGGCTATTTTCTCACAAATATAGTCGGACGACTCATTTGTTCTTTCTATATATTTTTAGATAATTCCTGGATAAAGCTCCATCATTTTTTCTGCTTATTCATTCGAGTGTCATATGATTCATTTTACTTTTTTATTTTCACTATAGAGAAGCAGGGATGATAAACAAGCTAATTCTTGAAATTATTCAATATAACTTATAGCTCAATGAGGCGACATTGCACAAATATCAGTTTTGTTCAATTGCGCTAGATTGAACAACAATAGGGGGATCTAGAAAACTCGTTCAGCTTTTATTGGGGGATTTGGAAACCTCTTCCAGCTTCAGCCAAGAGGTCTAAAAGCCTCTTTTGGCTTTAGTGATGGGCTGCAGTGTCCAACAGATAGAACCTTTGAACTTTCCTTCAGTTTAAATTCATAATTGTACACTCAAATACCGATATTCAACAAAATAGACATTTATTTAGCTGAGTAAGGAGTCTGGGGAGAGTCGGACTCTGTTTGAACCACAATATATAATGCGTATTACCGGCTATTAGTTGATTGAAAAGTCTCTTCAAAGTTCCGCTGGGAACCATCTTTCAGCTGTTTGGCTTCACCGGAGGCAAATTCATATTGATCATTCTCTATAGCGGTTAACGCATCTTTAGCAAATTCGGAAGGCGGGATTCCCTTAAGATACGATGGTCTTGGGGCATCGTCGGAAGCATCCTTGCCTAAATCCGTGTCACAGATTGGCGGCATCAGCTCAAAGACTTTAATATTTGTGTCTTTCAATTGGAATCTTAAAGCGAGGCTGAAGGAATGGAGCCCGGCTTTAGTGGCACCGTATAAAGGTGAAGAAACCAGGGGAATGAAAGCTAAACCTGAAGAAATGTTGATAATCGCAGCGTCGGTTTTCCCTAGTAGCAGAGGTATAAAATAACCTGATAACAATACCGGAGCTTTAAGGTTGGTTTCAATTTCATCTTCGCTTTTAAATGCTTCCGGAACACCTTTCTTAAAATCGATAAGGCCAGAAACTCCAGCATTATTCACTAAGATATTTAAACTTGGATGCTGATTTTTTACCCAATTGCAGAGAGATTCGCGACCATCTTTTGACGTGACATCACATTGAAATATCTGTAAATCCGGTAATTTTAGTCTGGCTTCTTCTAGCTTAGCCTGTCTTCTCCCACAAATAAGCACTCTGTTACCTGCATTTATAAAAGCTTCAGCGAGGCCGAAACCGATACCGGTGGCTCCTCCTGTAATCAAAATTGTATTACCGCTAGTTTTCATGAGTGCCTCTCCTATGACTTATTTAACTGCTGATACGTAATATTGAACTTTTTTGGATAGACTTTTGTATATTTTCTCCCTAGGGATACAATACGATTCCTCAACAACGTTATCACTAAACAATGGTCCATTTCGATGTGTCAGGTTTAATTTTCATGAGGTCAGAATATCCTTGCTTTATCTGAAGAGGATCGGTAATTAATAGATATTTATCAGTAGCTTCATCCCAGGCCGGCCACTCGATGAGTCCTTTCACGCTGGGATTACCGGTTTTGGCAAACGTAGTCCATATGGTCAGAATGGTTTCAGCAACTACCCTATCCGAATTAGATATCGTAGGAATCGGAGACTGTGCTCCAGAAGAAGCGTACCCGCCCTTACTCGCCGCCCAGGATTCTGTATCATCGAGAGCGCCGAATACAAAATGCAGTTCCATGCCATGAGACGCCACACAGCCTTCGCGCTTCCAACCTTCCGGCACCTGGTCAAAGAGCGCGGCGTATCCCCGCGAATTAGCAGTACTTTGCCCGGTTAATAACCTTAAGTAGTCTTTAATCATCATGTTGGCAATCAGCGAACCGGGACCGGTCAACTCTCCTTTGTTGGCTACCACGATATAAGGTACTTGATTCCTCCGGCCGTTCTGGAACATGTCGACTAAGTTCTCCGGCAAAAACCAGCCTTCGTGAACAACTTGCCACGGACCCATGAACAGGTATTCCGGCCCCATCTCAGTATTAAGTTCCTGATCGGTATTAATAATCGTTTCCCAGGGTAATTCACGTACTGCGGCTAGAGGGTCTTTTTCTTTATCAATGCCGAGTTTGTGAAATAGTCTTTCTCCGAACGTTTCCATTTCTTTGAGTGGTTCTGAATCGAAGTAACGTCCGCCGCTTTCGATGATCGCCCGATGGAATAACCCATTAGCTAATGGTGAAGCCATAAGGGCGGCAACTTTCAGTCCACCGCCGGACTCGCCAAAGATGGTCACATTATTGGGGTCGCCGCCAAAAGCGGCAATATTTCGTTTTACCCATTGTAAGGCAGCTATCATATCGAGGAACATGTAATCACCTGAAGCGTGTTGGGAAGATTCTCTGGTAAGCAGGGGATGCGCCAGTAGGCCCATGACCCCTAAGCGATGATTAATATTCACCTGCACGGCTCCATGGAGTGGCAGCCCGAGATTGACACTTAAAGGAAAGTTGCCGTTTCCATATCTAAGACCGCCGCCATGCAACCAAACCATCACTGGTAACTTATCGTTTTTATTTTGAGTTGGAGTCAAGACGTTTAGGTAAAGGCAATCTTCACTCGTTGCTACACTTTTCATTGTCCCGGGACCATTGGGGTCCGGGTATTGGGCGGCTTGAACACTGAATTCGGTACATGCCAGGACACCGGACCACAATGCTGCCGGCTGCGGCGGCTTCCAGCGTAATTCACCAACCGGAGGGGCGGCATAAGGAATGCCTTTATAGATATAGACATCACGACCCGATTGACTTACTTTAGAGCCTGTAATATCACCAGTATCTAATTTAATTTGATTCATCAAGTCCCTCCTTATTGATATACTGCGTTTAAACCAGCAATCCGCCCATAGTGTATGGCCATACCGTGACTAAGCCCGGGACACATAGTTGGGTAATCGATAGAGAAACGGTTACCCATGGTATTTCCTGCAAGATAAATTCCAGGAATGACTTCCCAGTTTTTATCTAGTGGCTGTAACCTATCATTGATATTCAGACCACCCAGGACGGTAAGTAAAGAATAACCACTTTTACCGGCATAGTATGGTGGCTTGTCAATCGGAGACATCCGGTCAGACCGTTTCCCAAAATCCAGGTCTTTCCCCGAACGTGCCAATTCATTGTACCTCTTTACGGTAGCCTTGAACGTTACGATGGGCAGTTTCATCTTTACCGCCAGTTCTTCGATTGAGTTGGCTGCGATAGCTACTTGGGATACTTCCTGCCGTATTTTTCCCGTCGCAATGATAATTTTACCCAAGCCCAGCCCATGATAAGGGAGTTCAGCCGGATATTTGGAATCGAATACCTGCCAGGCTATTCTATTGGGTTGTCGTTCAACGGCATTGACATTACTTTGAATCGGTACATCTTCATTTTGAAATCTTTTCCCAAGGAGATTTACTTGTAAGTAGGCCGCACTAAGCAGGGGACCGGCGGGGCCGTGTATCATCGGTGTATGCGGTCCCGGTTCCATTACGCCACCAATCCACATAGCCATTATATGCCCATCTCCGGTAGAGGTAAGTATCATTGGCGCGAGATAGGCTGATTGAGGACAATATTTAGCCATCATTTCGGCGTTATTGCCGTAATCTCCGGTACAGAGTATAACGGCTTTAGCAGCATTGAATTGTAGATATTCTCCAGCTTCATTTTGGGCGATGACGCCGGTGACCCGGTCTTTTCCTTTTCGCAACAATTGCTTAGCACGAGTCTTAAAATACGTGACAACGCCTTTTTTTATTGCATTATCTAGTAAGCATTTTGCTACCAGACGTTCATTACGATAATGGTGCGTAACGTGGTATTGAGGATAATATTCGGTAGTGTTATTGAATGCTGGTGGGGGAGGATATTGTTTTATAATCACCTCGATACCCGCAGTATCCGTCATATCCATCAGCCAGTCTGCAGTTTTTCCGCTTCCCTCTGCCCACATCCTTATCAATCTTTGATCGGGTTTGTTAGCCCCGTATTTCATGAGATTCAAGATGATTTCGTCTTTATCAATTTTTATGCCTAACTTCGCTTGAAGCCGGCTGCCGATAAAGGCGTTATCATGACCGCGAGCCTGGACTGTAGCCGTCTTTTCTAACAATATAGTCTTGGTCCCTGCTTCGGCTGCAGAAAGAGCCGCACTTAATCCGGCGATGCCAGCCCCTACTACCACAACTTCAGCATCTATATATTTCTTGATTTCACTAAATGGAACGGGATCAGACGGAATTTCAAAATTATAAATCCTCTCAGGGACTATGTCTTTTCTGTTTTTAACAGGCGGCGGTTTCAGGGGCGGCAGGTAGCCAACCCGGGTATTGATTATCTTTTTCTCTTGTTGTGGTCTAATCATACTAGTATATTACCGTTGAATAAAAATACTCTATAAGCCCTCGAAAAACTTCCTCGGACCATTTATACAAAGCGTTTTCAACACAGCTTGTGATACTCCCATATCTTCAAGCTGGCGGAATACAACCTCCTTGATGTAAAGATATCCATAGGGATTCTCCTTATCAATACTTGCTTTTACTTCAGGCGGATAAAATGTTAAAGGAGTAACCAAACATAAATCATGCGAAGGAAGCAGGCGGTCAATCCATCCATCATCAATTAACTGCTTCAGGGTTTTTGTTCGGGCATATGAACTTAAGTTGAGCCCCGGATAACGGTCCATACCAAGATAACATCCCTGTTCTAAAAGCCAGTTAAGGTATTCAAAATCAGTGGTGTCATTAACATGGTCAACCGCGACCCTTTTCAGTTCAACCCCCTCCTCTTTAAGGATAGCTAACTGCCGTCTGGCTACCTGTTCAGGAGCGTATGAATGCAACATGATAGGGACTAAAGTCCGGCGGTGGGCTCTAGCCACAGCGCGCAACATTATTTCACCTGTTGCCGTTACACCTCCAAAATCGGCCGCGGATTTAAGGATGCCGGCTTTAATTCCGGTGCCGGCAATACCTTGTTGAATCTCTCGGACGAACAGGTCGGCATATAAGTCAGGAGAATTACCAGCGATGTGCTCGGGTGCATTCATCCACCATCCGGTACAGGCTATAATGTTAACCTTAGTACGCCGGGCAATTTCAGCCAGTCTCGTTACATCTCGCCCTAGGTCGAAAGTAGTAGCGTCAATGATGGTATCAACGCCGCCTTTCTTAGCCGCTGTTACGCCATTAATAATATGGTTCATGTAACCATCGCCGAAGAGTTCAGGATAATTATCTGCAACGAAGGCCTGACACATCACATGTTCATGCATTAACGTAAAACCTAGGTCTTTAGTATCTAGTGGGCCGAGAACGGAATTTATCGTACTCATAACGTCAATGTTCTTTCTGCCGACGGGATTATTTATTCCGGTCAGCTATCTCCTCAAGCTTTTCTTCGATAAACATCTGTGCTTTCAGTAAATCTTTCTCATCAGGTCTGCCGCGGATATCTCCATGGAAAGTCCTGGGCATGGGATTATCAAGATACGTACCCGGACAGTAAAAATGACCAATACATTGGAAACCGATATGCTCCAGTTCTAATGCCAGTAACGTTGAAGCAGGCTCTGCCTCTTTAGGTCCGAATTCGTAGCCGGCATAGGTGATGAATACTACTGCCTTAGGTGAATCGGGTCCCAGAATTATTTTTTTATGTTCAATCTTTGGGTCTTTGTGTGGAGGTATTTCAGGTACGGGTTCATTTATATAGGAAATGGTTTCATCCCTGAACTTTAACGTAATGCGAGGATCCATCCCCGTTCTAAATCCTCTTAACATGTTTAGTACTTCATTATAAGGTAGATGAGCCCTTAGTCCAGAGCCGGCGCATACAAAATCATAGGAACGGATATCAAAAGGAGGCCGGAGAATATCTTCAGCGTTTTTACGTACTTTGAAAACATCACATTGCCAGCCGCGTGTTTCAAATGTATCTTTGAATTTAAGCGCCACTTTTTCTGTGTGGCCTGTGATTGAGGAATACGTAATCAGACATTTTTTACCCATTTTCGCCTCTAAAAACTTTACTTTTTACAAGATTATGGTAGAGTCAGTAATCTGCAGGTAATATTTTAAATCACTATGAATCCGTACCTGATTATATTGCAGAGATGTAATAAAGACAACAAAACCGTGAATCCTGCCTTGAAAAAATAATTAAAGATTCGCCGGCCAAGGACTAGCCCAAATAATATTATGAATCTTCCAATTTCCATTGAGTCTGGCATATTCTACGTCATGTCTTCCGATTGCCCACTTCAGGGCTTTCCCGGTTTTCGGGTCTGATATCATAATATACATTAACCAATGGCCTTTGGCTTTATCACCGTCAACAGTAATTACGGGCATAATAGCAAAATGGCCATCCCTGCCTTTGCCTTTGTTATTATGGGCGATATCTTCTTTAAAGAGTTTTGGCAGCGAATCTTTGCCATTGCGTAAACCCCAACTCCCGATATTGACAGAACAGTCTTCTGTGAAACACTCAATTACTTTATCCCATTCACAGTTATTAACCCAGTAAACATATTCTCTATGTAAATCCTTGATGGCTTGGATATCCTCTAATTTCTTTAGTCTTTTCTCATAATCATTCATTTTTCTATCAGCCCTTCCTTAACAAAAATCTTTTAGCTTTTAAGTGGCGCCAATAAATAATAGTGTTTGGGAAACCGCTCTAGCCATATTATCTTTTAGCATTAACTTTATTCCGTAAAACGCGGTGCTCCCGGTAAGGCGTCGCATAGTGGTGGTTTTACAGACGCGATTTCAGGAGCGTCTGGAATGACGGGCAGCAATATATGCGATGGATACTTAACGTTATGATAAATGGAAATCTGGCTGTTTTCCGGTGAAATTGGTGTTTCTACATACCTCGATGCGCTATCCAGCGTGGCATAAAGAACATCGTCACTGGCGATTTTTAGCCAGATACGACAGCCTTTTCTAAAAGTTTTAAAGACCGGTTGGAGTTCAATCTGAAACTCGTAGATAGTACAGGGCTCCAGCTGTTGGGAGCTTTGATACGAGTGCCACGGAGAGCCGGGTCGAGACAGTCTCTCGTCAATTTCACGGAACTTTGCCTTGAGTGAACCCCAGCTCCATATCTGAACATTCTCTGGTGTAAATCTATCGTTAACCTCGGGCTTTGTTTCTGGCTGATCGGTAATGGGGTTAAGAGGAGTTCCTTCAGACACCATCTCTCCCATTTTTATGAAGAACGACCAGTCGCTAGTAACCTCTTCAGTAGTCGAGGCATATAGCGTAAAACTAACCGGCCCACACACCTTGATATCTTCCTCCAGAGGTGATGAAAGATACGTTATATAGTTTTTCTTTGGAGAAACTGGCATATCGATACCGTAAGAAGCCAACATGGCAGTATTCAGACTGATATTTTCGTAGAAATCAGGTTGTTCATTTGCTAGGGGTTGCGTCTGGTTGATTACTTCATCATGTAGATAGAATTTCGTCCACACGGTACGCTTTAACGGGTACTCGTTTTCATACCGCCAGGTTCCAATACCGTTATCGAAGATAGCTACTTCCGGTTCATCCATGATGCCGGTGTCGACACCTTTCAGCCAGTAGTCCAGCCATCGCAATATTTGCATATTGAAGGCTGTTGTTTCGAATATCCATGGCTGGTAGTTCTCGTTAGTCCACGGGGTCACGATAAGTTTCTTCGGGGACTTTATATCCGCATACGATCTTAAATGATAGATGGCATGTAAACGATTAGGCGCGTTGACAATATTCAATACTGGAGCTTTTATCTCGCTTATCCGCTTCCAGCCGCCGCCGTGCTCCCACCAGAAAGGCCCGTCTTCCGTATGTGCCAGGATTTCCGCAATGACATTCATGGGCATTTCTTTGCCGGAGATAGGGCCGGGCCAAATTGCTCCTTGCGTCAATCCTGAAACCAGGTTCAAGACAAACGGTTTACGTAACACGCCGCCGGGGTAACACAGGCCCCGGTAATTGTCCGTGGTAGCCAGCACTACCAACGCTTTTAAGTGAGGCGGATTCAGGGGCGCAGTTAGCCACTGCATAACGCCGTAACCGGAAGCGCCCATCATACCCACATTCCCAGTACACCATGGTTGCCCGGCAATCCATTCCACCAGGTCATATCCATCCTGCGCAGCCTGCGTTCCGTGTAAATTGAATCTACCCTGGTTAAAACCGCTGCCACGCTCGCTAGCCTGCACACACACATAACCATGAGAGCAATAAAAACCGGGTTTGGCACTTTCGAAAATGCGCTCCTTGGGGAAAGGAGAATAGGCTAATATAACCGGCCATGGTCCTTTTTCATCGGCTGGTTTATAGATATCTAGTGCTATTTTTATGCCGTCACGCATAGTCGCATACACATTTTTTTCGAGGTTAACGCCGGGAGGAGTGGGATTAGGATACACTATCTCGTCAACGATTCTTTCCATAAACACTCCATTTTGTTACTTGGATATTTCAGAAAAACCGGTTTTAACTTCAAGTGTCTCATTCATATATAAATAACTGTTATTTAAAGTAGTATATACCGGCCACTCTGGCAGCCCGTTCCCGTTAGGATCACCGTTGCGGGCAAACTGCGTCCAGTATCTCATCATCGACTCGGATACGTACTTGTCTGTTTCGTTCAGCCCTGGGGTTTTCGATTTGAGCGGTGAACCCATCATTGACATCATGCCGTATGTCATTTCCCACCATCCGGTTGTATTGTCATAGTCTCCAAAAACGTACAGCAACTCAAGGCCATGGGGTGCGTGCTCCATACCTTCCTGCCGCCAATTTGCCGGTACCTGATCAAAAATGCAGGCGTAGCTGCTAGTGCCAGCTTTTTCCATCCCACTAAACATTTCAACATAGCCAGGCACCAGCATCGGGAACATGGTCGTCAATTCGCCGGCATTGGCGCAATTAATTAACGGGACCGGATTCATTTTACCGGCACGGTAGATGTTAAGCGGAGTATCGGGCAGGAACCAGTCGTCCACGGCAGCGTCGACAATACCCCATTGACTGCCACTCTCTTGGATTAATTGAGCGTTGGCTTCGTATATTTTTTTGTAGGGGATAGCCCGAGCGGCTTCAATTGTTTTGACACCGAGTATTTCAAAAATCCTTTCTCCCATCGCCTCAAGTTTTTCCAAAGGCTGACCGGTCCACCATGTCCTCGCGGTAGCGGTACCGCTCTCGCAGATAGCTTTATGGTATAGACCTTTCGTCAGTGGTGAGGCTACAAGCGTTGAAACCTTGGCGCCGCCGCCGGACTCACCGAAGATGGTGACATTTTTAGGGTCGCCTCCAAAGGCGGCGATATTGCGCTGTACCCATTGTAATGCGGCTATCATATCCAGAAACATATAGTTACCGGAAACACTGTTGGGCGATTCAGCAGAAAGTTGGGGATGAGCTAAGAGACCGATAACATCAAGCCGCATATTGATGGTGACGAGCACGATGCCGTGCTGCGGCAGCCGGCAGTGATTTGAGAGGAGATCATTACCCGAGCCGAGCGCATACATCCCTCCATGCATCCAGACCATCACCGGCAGCTTGTCTTCAAAAGTTTCAGCCGGTGTCAAGACATTGAGATATAAGCAGTCTTCGCTGGCACCGGCCGATAAATCGCCGAACCTGGGATTCTGGGGAGCGGTTAGACTGAATTGCGTACAATCACGCACTCCTGACCAGGCTTTAACTGGTTGTGGTGCCTGCCAGCGGAATTCTCCCGCCGGTGGAGCGGCGAATGGAATGCCCCTGAAAACGGATACCTCTTTCCCGGGTTCACCAATCGTTGTTCCTGAAACATTGCCTTTATCCGTTTTAACAATTTGCATGGAATCCACTTTCCTTTCTAAATCTATAACTACATAGTCATGATTGGGGCTTGACGTTACCTTTAATAGTTATTCATCGTTCGGGAGCATCTTTAAGCTGCTAATCAGAATATCAGTCCGTTTTTCTAAAATTTCAATTGAGGGTTTATCATCCAGCAGCCCTTTGTAAGAAAAGACAATCACCTCTGCTAAATCATAACCGACTAAAGGGACAAGTGATTTTATGAAGTCTCCCCTTAACAGCTTTTCACTTTCCTGGATACTTTTAACCGGTTTAAGCCAGATATTGGGCAGGGGAGATTTATATATAATCCGGTGAGGGTCGATTATCCAAATATCGATTATTTTACGTAATTTTTCCTTGGTTGACAGACTAGAATTGAGCACTTCTTGAGATTGACGCAGGTAATTTTTGTGTTTTTCGTCCATCATGGTAAAGAAAAATTCCTGCTTGCTTTTAAAATAAGTATATATTAGCGTTCTTGATATCCCCGCTCTTTTGGCTACGTCATCAAAGGTCGTCTTGTCATAACCGTACTCGGCAAAGCAGGCAGATGCTGCATCAATTATTTGCTTGCGCGTGATGCTTCTTTTATCTTTCATCTACAAGCTCCATTTTCGTGAATTATTTGTTTATACTATAATTATACATATTGACATTATTTGTCAAATATGTAAATATTAACCAATATTTCACTAATACTTAACAGTAGTTAAGAATAATTGTCAATTTAGTATACCTTGGATAATAGCAGATATTCCCCGTACGCCACTGAACAGGTGAATATATAAATTAATAGAGGAGTGATATCTCAATGAAGCACCAGGAAGCAAATTTTAAAGGATACCGAGACTTCAATATCTATTATCAGTACTGGCTGCCGGAAGGCCAACCTAAGGCGATTTTGCTGATTGCCCATGGTTTTGCAGAGCATAGCGGGCGCTATGACAATGTGGTTAACTACTTCGTTCCCCGTGGTTTTGCTGTTTATGCTCTAGATCACCGGGGGCATGGCAAATCGGATGGCGAACGCGTCCAGGTGGATGATTTCCATGATTACGTCTTAGACCTTAAAACCTTTTTCGATATTATACGCCGGAAGAATCCAAAGGAAAAAATATTCCTCATCGGACACAGTATGGGGTCCATAATTAGCCTGTGTTATTGCCTGGAGTACCAGAGTGAACTCACCGGACTAATCACATCCGGTGGAGGTCTAGTCAAACCTGGCACCCCGCCAATGCAACCTCCACCTCCTGGCCAACCTTTGCCCGTTGCCACGCTCAGCCGGGACCCCGCAGTAATAGCCGCTTATGTCAATGACCCTCTGGTATATCACGGGCCAGTTCCGGTAAATCATGCTATGCGGAACAGAATGCAGGAATTGACAGCCAAGGTATCGAGTATTCATCTACCGGTCCTGATTATGGCCGGCGCCGGCGGTGAGGACGGCGCACGCAGTAAGGTCCTGTACGATATGATAGGTTCTACGGATAAGACGCATAAGCCCTATGCCGGACTTTTACACGAGATATTTAATGAGCCCGAGTATCTTCAAGTTATGGCCGATATGGAGGAGTGGTTAAAAAAACATATTTAGTCTATCAGCCAATATTCCTGTATACGCCTAGAATACTTAGTCTCGCATCAGAAAGGACGCTTTATGAAACGAAATTTTAAAAACCTGAAAAATAAAACGTTCGATTTGATAGTTATTGGGGGAGGTATTATAGGAACCGGAATCGTTCGTGATGCCGCCCTCCGTGGACTAGATACCTTACTAGTCGAAAAAGAGGACTTCGCCTGCGGTACGACTTCGAGCTCTACCCGCCTGATCCACGGCGGACTACGTTATCTACGCATGCTCGATTTCAAACTGGTCAGGCAAGACCTACTTGAGCGGGAAACTCTGCTGCATATCGCTCCTCACTTAGTAGACCGCCTCGCCTTCATCATACCTCTGCTACGGAGTGAACCATTATACCGGATATCGTTACCTTTCGGTCTGTGCTTATACGATATTCTAGCCGCGGGGAAAAGTCTGCCGTCTCGTAAGCGTCTCTCACGTGATGAAACGTTAAATCTGGAACCGGCTCTAGCCAGTATTCCGGATTTAGTAGGTTCTTATCTTTTTTATGATTGCCAAGCCCGCTATATGGAGCGGCTTTGTCTGGAAAACGCTCTTAGTGCGGCAGGAAATAACGCTTGCATCTTGAACCATACTGAAGCTACCGGTTTCCTAGTGGATGGTAATACCATCAGGGGAATTAATCTTAGGGATATTATTACGGGACGTGAATATATAGCACGGGGACGCATGGTAATTAATGCGGCAGGACCGTGGGCTGATCTTATCTGGAATAAGGTCCACCTCAGCCGCCAGAATAATCTCCGCCGGACAAAAGGTATCCATCTGGTAACCCGGAAATTGACTAGCCAGGCGTTGTTTCTGTTTGCTAAAAGCGACGATCGCGTTTTTTTTGTCATCCCCTGGAACGGCTACTCACTAATCGGAACAACTGATACAGACTATTCAGACGATTTGGATAGAGTAAGCGCTGGGAGTACGGATGTCGATTATCTTGTATCGGAGACCTGTAATTATTTTCCCCAATTTACACGCGATGATATTTGTTATACTATGGCAGGATTAAGAGCTTTAGTAACAGCTAGTAAGAAAAAAGAATCTAATACCTCCAGAGCTCATAAACTTATAGATCATCAACGCAAAGACGGAGTGACAGGTTTAATATCGATTTTGGGAGGTAAAATAACTGCCTACCGTGCTATTGCTGAAGAAGCTGTCAACCTGGTGTGTAAAAAGCTATTGAAAAATATCCCCTGCACCACGGCACAGACTCCGCTTCCCGGATGTCCGGCAATCGGTCAAGAGGATGTACTGAAAATATCCCGAAAAAAAGACATCCCTTTCGAGACTATCAGTTACCTCGCGAGTATTTATGGTTCAAGGCTAGCTTCAGTACTGGCTTATGTTGACCAGGACAATCATCTGGGGGAAAATATCATACCTGGATATCCGGATATATTTGCTCAAATAAAACATGCAATATTGGAGGAAGAAGCCCTAACTGTTAGTGATTTTATGTTACGCCGTAGCGTTCTCGGATTGAGTCACAACCAAGGCCGGAACGCGGTTGAATCAGTCGCTCAAGAAATGGGATTATTATTAGGTTGGAATAATAAAGAAAAACAAAAACAAATCCGGGAATATTTGGATTTAGTTGATCTCAGTCAGAGCTTCCGTAAAGGAGTTGCCTGATGGTTATAGGAAGTTATATTCTAGCTTTAGATCAAGGCACTACCGGTAGCACCGCCTTGTTATTTGACGAAAAAGGCCATGTGGTTTCCCGGGCATACCGGGAAATACGCCAGATCTTTCCACAACCGGGATGGGTGGAACATGCTCCTGATGAGATTTTCCAAAGCTGTGTTACGGTGGGGAATGAAGCTGTGCACAAAGCCGGCATTCCTTTCTCTAAAGTAAGTGCTCTGGGCATAACCAACCAGCGAGAGAGTGTGGTGGTGTGGGAACGATCCAGCGGGAAACCGGTCCATCCCTCAATCTGCTGGCAATGCCGCCGTACTTCTGGTTTGTGCGAGGACCTGAAGAAACAAGGACTGGAAAAGCTAATTAGACAAAAGACTGGGCTACCAATCGACGCCTATTTCTCCGGCACCAAGATTAAGTGGTTACTGGATAATATTCCTCACGGGTGGGAACGGGCAAAACAAGGAGACCTGATTTGCGGTACGATTGATACCTGGTTAGTCTGGAATCTCACCAAAGGGAAAATTCATGTTACAGATTATTCTAACGCCAGCCGTACTATGTTGCTCAATATCAGTACGCTTCAGTGGGATACTGATCTTCTTCAAATACTGGGCATCCCGAGCGTCATATTGCCTCAGTTATTGCCATCGAGTTTCGTGTACGGAGAAACTGCCGAAGGAATATTTGATGATGCGCATATACCCGTCGCGGGTATCGTTGGAGATCAGCAAGCAAGTCTATTCGGTCAAGCCTGCCATCAAAAAGGTATGGCAAAAAACACCTACGGCACGGGTTCATTTGTGCTGGTAAATACGGGCGAAAAACCGATATTCTCTGACAAAGGCATCATCACCACGGTAGCCTGGGGGCTCAGGAACCAGGCAACTTACGCGATGGAGGGCAGCATCTTTATAACCGGGGCGGTTATTCAATGGTTACGAGATAATCTGGGGCTGATCAAGACCGCAGCCGAAAGCGAGACACTAGCGGGCATTGTTCCTGACAACGGCGGTGTCTATTTTGTACCTGCTTTCGTGGGATTAGGCGCTCCTCATTGGGATATGTATGCCCGTGGTTCTATTTTCGGTCTCACCCGAGGCAGTAGTAAAGGGCATCTGGCAAGAGCGGCATTAGAAGCAATCGCCTATCAGACCCGTGATGTTATCGATGTTATAAAAGAAGCGTCAAATATTAAAATTCCAGTACTCCGTGTTGATGGTGGCGGCAGTGTTAATAACCTCTTGATGCAATTCCAGGCAGACATTCTTGGTATACCCATTCAACGAGCACAAATCCCCGAAATAACAGCACTGGGGGCGGCTTATCTGGCCGGTTTAGCTGTGGGGGTTTGGCAAGATGTGGAAGAAATCGGAAAACAATGGCACAGCACCGCTACCTTTGAGCCAAAGATGAATGCGGATGAACGGGAAACTCTATATCACAACTGGAAACGTGCTGTAGAGAGGGCGCAAGGATGGGAAGCACAATAAAAAATTCATTTTACACTACCCCTATAGTCCAGCCATCAATATAGGGGGTAGACTCCGCGATGGCGGTACAACAAAATATCTCACCGCGGAAGGTTGAATACCATAGACAGAACCTTTGAACTTTCTTTCAGTTTTAATTCATAATTGTGTAATAAAATACAAACATCATACATTCTGGATATTTGTGTAGTACTCGATATAATTTCTTTGATTATTACGCCTATATCTCCTTTTATTGTCCACAATGAATGGGTTAAACTTTAGTGTTTTGTGGCAAAGTGGGCATTCAGACAACAGCTTTGGCGTATCCCAGGCTTCATCAGGAAGCTCAAGGCAGGGGAACTGGTCTGATGCTACGTTTTTAACGAATAGGCCATAACCGAATAGCACTAAGAGTGCTGTTCAAGAAAGCGTTTGTCCTCTTCAAGATAATACAGCCACGTATTACGTGACATGAGGCATATATCAGTATCAAACAGCTTTTTGAGTATCTCCATTCTCTCCCGGCGGGCAGGCACATATTCATAATCTGTTTTCAAAATAATATCCAACGTCTCAAGCGCGAGTTGCAACTGCCCATCGGCCATGAGTTTCTTCGCCGCTCTTACAATAGCTTCATCATTGCCTATGAGGCCGCGTACTACGCCGGATAGCTCCTTTTTAGGCCGGGGCAGGAGACTGGAGGGGGAAAAATCAAAGTACCCGCAATACCGTTTCCATATGTTGTAGATAGCAAACTCCCGCCGCGAGTATATCTGCCGTAAATTAGGGCTTTTTTCCAGATGAGGGGGAAGCTGGATTTCCTCGGTTATCTGTTCCAGGCTTTTCCCTTCATTGGCTGCTTTTACTACCGAATCCTGGAGAAATCTCAGGAGTTCAATATTCTCACCAAGCACTTCAAGTATCTTTTCCTTAGTAATAAGGACGACATCGCCGCCGATGGCAATATCCGGGTCAAGCGCGAGTACTCTTTCCATGGCAACAGCCCATTCCTCAGCGTACCGCTGGACTTTAAAGGGATTGCCCAGATTGGGAAACGAAGCTTCCAGCAAGTCCCCGCAGAATACGGCCTTCTCTTCCGGTATCCAGACGAGTGTGTGGTCATCCGTTTCTCCCTTGCCATGAAACAAATAAAAGGTCTTGCCTCCCAGTCGGAATTCATATTCGTTCGTGTATGTTTCAGTAGGATAAATGAAGGGGTACTTCGGCATACGCTCGCTTTGCAGATCAAAGTGTATCTGGATTTTCATGATCCTGTTGATGTATTCGGCAGTCAACTCGTGGCGTTTAAACCGGGATATCAGATTTTCATGAGCGATTATCCTGGGATTGTGCTTCATAAACGCATAGGTACCGCGGGAATGATCAGCGTGTCCGTGGGTATATATCACGTATTTCACCGGTTTGTCGGTTTCCCTGGCGATTTCCTCATTGATTAGGGAACTGATAGATGGTTCGCCGGTATCGATGACGACCACTCCGTCATCCGTAATGACCCAGCTTGCGTAGGCGTAATGAGCTTCCTGATGTAAATTGCACTGTACCGTACGTATACTGTCGGTTAATCTGTACACGTCGAGCTTGTCAGGAAATGCGGATATCCCCGTTTTTCTTTCCAGCATATTCTCTCCTAATATCTACTTCATCACTTAGTGTGTAAATACATAGTACCAAAAATAAAAGAAGAAAAATACCCTGTTGATTTTTTTGTGGAAATAGTGGGAGGAGAAAAATGGTGGACTGCAGTATATAATAGACAGAACCTTTGAACTTTCCTTCAGTTTTAATTCATAATTGTATAATAAACTTAAATATTTTACACGTATAAATAACACCCCATTATTAGAAACAGAAAGGCTGGGTTTTATCCCAGCCTTTCTGTAAGGTTCTTAAATTCTTGTTATCACTATCTAGCTATTCGTGCTTATAGATGTGTCGGAGTGGGTAAGAGCCAACCTCAACAATTACTCCGTCCTGTACCTGTTGAATACGTACCATATCGACGCCTTCGACATCACCCGGGCCATATGTAAGATTGGATATTGTGATATTGCCCACGTTGAAGTCTTCAATCTGGTAGAAACCATACTCTAAAACATCCAGCGCTGTTAATTGGTCCGCCGGTTTTTGCAGCATGGCTAATCTTAACGCTTCGATCTGGGTCATAGCCTCGATAATGCCGTCTAGGTACATCACGTGGCTGATTTTGTTATCTGGACGATATTCATCCTGAAGCATGTTGGCAAAGTCGACACCGGGAACGTCGGCATCCAGAGCGACGAAATCGCCGGTGACAACTACACCGTTGCCCAATTCACCCATCGCCGGGACAAAGACCTGGAGGTGAGAAGGATTAGCGAAAACAAAGGTTATTTCGTACTCGAGGTCCGGACCCATACCAAGCCTGACGGCTTCTTTGATGGTCGGCTGAGAGCCGGGATTGATCATACACCCGAGAGTCAGGTTAACGTTGTTATCCTTCAACCAAAGCAGTTGGGTGGTCGGCGGAGTAGTTGGAACCATCGGTACAAACTGGCTACCGACAAATTCATAGCCGAGTTCTTCCAAGTATGCCTGCATTTCCGGAATGTCGATGCCCCTGCCAAGAGAGCTATCGGCAGTGAGATAGGCTACACGAGGTTTTTCGGTATGGCCGGCCGCAATCCATTGTTCAAGGAACCATTCGGCGGCGGCAGCCATCTGGTCGGTGTAAATCGGGGCGTTGGTAAAGATCGTTTGGGGCGGTGAGAGATAAGAAGGCGAGGTGGACTGGCTGGTAGCGCCGATGCGGTCTTCATTCAATCTATCTTTCAACGCTAAACCTTCGGGCGAACCAGTGATTCGTTCAACCAGCATGCCCTGAGATTTGAGGTCATCATATATAGTCAGGGCTTTGTCTGGCGCCAACTGATCGTCTCCCCAGAGTACTTCAAAGGTAATATTGCTGGGTATTGTTTTATCTGTATACCAAGGGGCGATAATGTGATTATCGTTGACGTATTTGGCGTAATCCTGGAAGCCAGCGAGAACCGCAGCACAATCTTCGGCGTAAGCGCCGGTCAGAGCAAAAGTCCCTCCGATATAGAGTGTAACTGGGCTGGCTGTAGTTGTGGTTGATGTTGAAGAGGTGGTGACTGTGGCTGTAACTGTTGTACTTTCACCATTGCAAGAAGTCAACACCAAAATTAATGCTAGTAGAAGAGTGAGTGAAACGGTTAAAAACGGCTTAAATTTTTTCATATTTTCTCCTTTTTACGATTGACAGATCGATCGATTGGACAATAATCATTTTTTCCCTAATAAATCCACCTCCTTTAGTATTTCGTTTCGGTATTACACAGAAAAAGGCCAACGTTTGAAATAAGCTTTAATCAACTCCCAGCGGTGCACCAAACCCCTAGGTTCAAAAATCAGGAAAATGACAATTACTAACCCCCGCATAATAAGACTCAATGAAGCCGCTGCCTGGGCGGCGATAGCGGGGAAAGCTGCAGCTAAAGCTGGACCAGCTAGTATCATCGCCTCATCCAGTAACTTTAGAGTAATAACCCCGAAAATAGCACCGGTAGTGCTGCCCATGCCACCAACAATCAACATCGCTAGGTACCACACAGAATCACCGAAAGGAAACATATTAATGTCGGCAAACGCAAAATAGTGAACTAGTAGAGAACCAGCTACTCCTGCATAGACGCAGCCAATGAAGAAAGCCAGCAGTTTATAGGATAAAAGATTTACACCCATGACCTCCGCTGCCAAGTCATTATCACGAATGGCAATGAAAGCCCGCCCTACCCTAGTCCTCACCAAGTTTTTTGCGAAAAATGTCGCCAGGCAGGCGATTATCATCACCAGCAGGAAATATGCTCCCTTGGTTTTTATGACATAGCCAAAAAGCTCTGGCCGGGGGACTGCAAGACCATCAGTGCCGCCGGTAAAACCGCGGAATTGGAGGATAAGCCAGATGACAATAAACTGGGCAGCTACAGTGGCCATAATGAGGTAAAAACCTTTTATCTTCAGCGACGGGAGTCCGAAGAGAATCCCCACTAACCCGGCGGCTAGACCGGCGCAGGGCAAAGCTGCCCAGAAAGGCCAGCCGAGATTGGCAGTAAGCATCGCGGAAACATAACCGCCGACAGCCATAAAACCGGCGTGACCAAGAGAAATCTGGCCGCAATAGCCAGTTAGGATATTAAGACCAAGTACGCTGATAACACTAATGCCCATCATAGTTGCTAGGGTCATAATTTTGTCGCTGGAATATAACGGCATAGTAAAGAGCACGGCAAGGAAAATTAGCAGCCAAATCCATTGTTGCTTGGTACGGAGGATAGCCATGTCCTGGCCATAGCTTTCTTGAAAAATCCCACTGGGTAAGCTCATGACTAAATCCTTTCTATCCTCTTCAAGCCGAACAAGCCGTGTGGCTTAAAAATCAACACGATAATGATAATAATAAATGGGAAAACATTGGCGAGGCCGCCGCCAGAAGGCAATAGCGGGTCCAGATAACCCGCGGCCACATTTTCTAATACGCCGATAATAATACCTGCCAGAATCGCGCCGCCGATGGAGTCAATTCCTCCAAGTAGCACGACAGCTAAAGCTTTCATGCCTACTTCAGACATGGAAACCATTACGCCAGATACTCCACCGAGTATAATACCGCTAACGACACCCACTACACAGGCTATCATCCAGGAAATTGTATAGATGCTGGTTACTTTAATCCCAACGCTTTGCACAACCTGCTCATCCTCAGCCGTAGCCCGCATGGCAAGCCCAATTTTGGCATAACGAAAGAGAGCCATTAGTGCTACTACGACCAATATAGAAACTATAATTCCAATCAATGTTTCAGGAGGTATTGAAAATTCACCGACTTTTAGTGTTATAGTAGGCAATGCTCCGTGATATGCTTTATATTCTCCACCCCATACTAAGGTTGCAACACCTTCCAGTATCGTCCCCAGGGCAATTGTCATCATAATAATAGCTAACACCGATTGGCCGACTAGCGGTCGTAATGTCAGCCTCTCAATTAGTCCCCCCATAACAACTGCAACGGCGATCGCTGCAAGAATGCTAGCCCAGACCGGTAAATTAAAAGTAACTAGGAAGGTGAAACCCAAATAGCCGCCGATCATCACGAACTGGCCCTGGGCTATGTTAAATGCCTTGGAGCACTTGAGGATGATGACAAAACCGATGGCGATGAGGGCATAAACCATGCCTAACCCAAAGCCCGTTATAACTAATTGCAGAAAGAAAGTCATCGTTTAGTCCTCTCTATTTCCCAGATGCTGATTTGGTGTTTAGTGGAATCGATTCGGCCATCGCGGTATTTTACCTGGGTTTCGAGCGTTACCGAAGATTGGTCTTTATATATGGCAGCAACCAATCCGCGGTAACGCTCAGCCAAGAATGATTTCCGCAATTTTCGGTTCCTAGTTAATTCGCCTTCATCGGGATCAAACTCTTTATGCAGGTTGACAAACTTTTTTATCTGACAACCAGCCGGAAAATTGAGATTAATTTTGGTGATTTCCTGTCTGATTAATTCATACACTTCAGGTTTCTGGGCGAGGTCACTAAAGGTTGTATGGGTCACTTTATGCCGATCTGCCCATGGTCCGATACTTACATTATCGATAATAATGACTGCTGCTACGTATTCATTTTTGGGTCCGGCCATTACCCATGCGTCCTTGATGTACTGGCTGAATTTCAAGCGACTTTCGATTTCCTGGGGTGCCAATTGTTCACCGGATTTAAGTTTTACGATATCCTCAATGCGGTCAACAAAGACTAGATGGCCTTCTTGTGTTAAGTAGCCACAATCACCGCTGCAGAACCATCCGTTTTTAAGCACATCTGCGGTGGCTTTAGAATTGTTATAATAACCCAAGAACATACCGGGATGCCGGCTGTAAATTTCTCCATCCTTGGAAATTTCTATCTCAATACCGGGATGTAACGGGCCGACTGTTTCTGGCTTAATATCAGTGTTTCCGGCGCCAGTCAGCGCGCCTCCTTCAGTGGAGCCATAAAGGCTTTTTAACGGCACGTTTAAAGCGTGAAAAAACCTGATAATATCCGGACTTAAAGAAGAACCGGCGGAATAGCAAATCCTGGCGTTAATCAGGCCTAGGTTGTCCCGGATAGGCCGAAATATCACCAAGTCACCCATGGAATGGAGTAGTTTCCATAGAAGCCCGGGCTTTATATTTTTAAATTTCATATCAGCTACTTTATAGCCTACTGGCAGAAACAAATGATAGATGAATTTTTTAATAAAATCAGTACCTTGCATTCTTGATTGAACACGACTAGCTTGCGTCTCCCAGAGACGGGCGTTATAAAATACCATCGTCGGCCCGATTTCGCGGATATCCTGTTGTTGTGTTTCAACTCCTTCAGGAAAGTTCGCGATACAGCCCGATAACAGGTGAGAACCGATGCCCAACCATTGCTCGGTTATCCAAGCTGGTGGCAAGTACGACATAATGTTGTCTGATTCAAATATTGGGTCGAGGTCTAAATAACAATCGGAGCCATACTTCATGGTCTTGAATGAGTGCATTGCTCCCTTGGGATTCTCACCAGTAGTTCCGGAAGTATAGACTAAGGAACAAATATCATCTGCTTTACCTGTGGCAATATTTTCTTCAAATAAACCAAAATGGTCATTTTCATACTTTTTACCAAGTTCTATTACCTGCCGGTAACCGATTATTTCAGGATTTTTATAATTGGAAAGGCCCTTATATCTCCAGTAAATGATTTTCTTGAGTAGTGGAAGTTTTTGTTTACTTTCAAGTAATTTATCAACCTGTTCCTGGTCCTCCACTAACGCAAAAGAAGCCTCTGAATCGGTAACGATATATTGGATTTCACCTGGTGTTAAATCGGAATAAAGTCCGACACTTATACCGTGGTTAGACTGCGCAGCAAGTTCAGCGAAATACCATTCCGGCGCATTATCACCGATTATCAGCAGCTTTGCATTCTTTTTAAAACCCAGCGCAAGCAAGCCTAGAGCTAAGTACTTAACGTTATGATAGTAATCCTGCCAGGAGTAAGACTGCCAGATGCCAAAGAGTTTCTTGCGCATGGCTTTATGTTTTGCGCCGTATTTTTCGTAATTAAACCGTAGGATTTTCGGCCAGGTATCGCCGCGGTCTTCTTTTCTTACCTCAGTCTTCATCGATTTTTCCTTTACCTCAGGAAAGCCATCTCTTTCTCCGTCGATAATGCTTTATATCACGGAAGCTTTTTTGTGAACCTACGGTTGACAGGCCCAGGTAAAATTCTTTTACGTCTTCGTTATCCCGGAGTTTATCTGCAGGACCATCCAATACGATCCGCCCATTTTCCATTACGTAGCCGTAATCGGCTATACCAAAGGCGGCGCGGACATTTTGTTCAACCAGTAAAATCGCCACCTTTTGTTCCGCATTAATTTTCTTTATGATTTTAAAAATTTCATGAACAAAAAGCGGAGCCAGTCCCAATGAAGGTTCATCGAGCAACATAAGTTTGGGGCGGGCCATCATCGCTCGACCAATAACGAGCATTTGCTGCTCGCCGCCCGATAAATAGCCGCTTGTTCGGCGACGAAAATCCTTTAATTTAGGAAAGTAATTGAATACCATATCTAGATCGCTTTTAATACCAGCTCTATCATTACGACGATAGGCACCAATATTAAGATTTTCTTCAACACTTAGGTGCTCTAGAACTCTACGTCCTTCCATTACTTGTGAAATACCTAATCCAGCGATAGATTCCGGGTGGTACTTATCAATTCTATGATTATTGAAAATAATGTTTCCGCTGGTAATTTCTCCTTCTTCCGTTTTTAAAAGACCTGAAATTGATTTCAATGTAGTGGTTTTACCGCCACCGTTGGCTCCTATGAGTGCCACGATTTTGCCATCATCAACAGTAAGCGATACTCCATGAAGCACACGAATAACACTCATATAAGCAACTTCAATATTATTAACTTGTAACACTTTTCAGCTCTTCCTGTTTTTTAATGAGTACCAAACTTATATTTATTCACCCAGGTAGGCCTTAATAACCTTTTTGTTAGCTTTAACTTCCGCTGGCGTGCCTTCAGCTATTTTGTGTCCGAAATCTAATACGACCACTCTATCGGCGATATCCATCACGACACCCATATCATGTTCGATAAGAATGATGTTTTTTATGCCATTCTTTAATACTGGTGTATCCGGATATGTTTCTCCCTGGCCTTCATAAACATCAATAATAAAGCGGGCAATATCCTCTTTTTCTTCGAGGTTCATTCCCGCCATAGGTTCATCAAGGAGCAGGATTTGTGGTTCTAAAGCTAGAGCTCGCCCTAGTTCAACACGTTTTCGCATGCCGTAAGGCAATGCGCCCACCACCTGTTTCCTGATGGACTGGATTTCCAGAAAATCAATTATTTCCTCAACAATACGGCGATGCTGAATTTCTTCTTGGCGTGCCCAACCGAAGTAAATAGCTCCGGTAATGAAGTTTTGCTTCATTAATACATGCCTGGCAGCCATAATATTATCCTGTGTGCTAAGGCCTGTATAGAGTTCAATATTTTGGAAGGTTCTGCCGATTCCCAGTTTGGCAAGTTTATCAGGACGCATGCGGGTTACCCGTTTACCATTAAAGTAAATCTCACCTTTCTGCGGTTTATAAAAGCCGTTTATACAGTTGAGAAGGGCGGTTTTACCGGCTCCGTTCGGACCGATGATTGCCAGTATCTCTCCATCTTTGATTTCCAGGCTAACATCGGATAGAGCGTTTACCCCCCCAAAACTTAGTGAGAGGTTTTTAATACTCAAACGGACATTTTTATCAATCTTCATAAGAAATCGGAGTGATTAACGCTTGGTCAACAGAAGTATTACATAAGATATAGGTGAATGAAATACCCAAAACAGGGTATTTTTTTGACTTTTATTTTAAAAGGTGTTATATATCACTTGTGGTTAGAATGACTGAAAAAGATACACAGGACATTTTACACCTGATTTACCATGCCAATTGCTGTCAGGACATGGATAGTTTCATTTTTACTATCTGTACTTCAATGATGCAGATATTCCGTTCAGAATGTACCACTTTCCATGTGGTTAAGGGCTATCCCCAGCATATCAATATCGATGAATCGCGATCTTTTAAAAACGATTCCCGTAACATTGCAGAAGATAAATATTATCCCGCGTTATATAAGGACGGATATTTCCATCAATCACCTTTACTTAAAACAGCTTTGTCTTCGCCAAAGACCGTTCTGAAAATACAGGATTCTCTATCCCAAAAAGACTGGGAAAACTCAGACATGTATAACGATTTCATAAAACCACAACACTTATTCTGGGAATTATTTTTACCATTGCGGTGGAAGAGTAGTCTAAAAGGCGTGATTACTTTATGGCGGCCACGAAACCAGCCTGATTTCGAGATTAGTGACATATTGAAGAGTGAGATGCTATCGCCACATCTTTCTCTAGCTATACGGAATATCTCCAGGATTTCAAAAGTAAACAATCTAGAAAAGCAATCTATATCTGGAGAGAATGCCAATAATGAAGGGCTTATTTTACTTGATGACAAGTTACAGCTTGTATATTCTAACGTGATAGCGCGAGAAATATGTATCTACTTATTCAATCGAATGTCCTCGGGAACTTTTGACCTCAATAAAGGTGAATTCCCCATCCCCCATTGTGTCATCAGCGACTGTTATGACCTACTAAATACGCAAAAAACTGACGAACAGCTTGAATGGTTACCTAAAGAAAGGGTAATCTTCACCAAGAACGGGAAAAAGTTCCGTATTGAGTGTTCGCTTATTTGGAAAACTAATAAGGAAATCGCCACGCCTCAATTCATGGTTACGTTTGCAGATTTAACCAGAGAAAACACGTTCCAAACTGCTTTACAAGTAAAATTCCACCTGACTCATCGAGAGGTTGAAGTTATTTTTTGTATCTTAGCAGATATGTCCTACGATGATATCGCCGAGAATCTTTTTATTAGTAAATTAACCGTACATACTCATGTAAAAAACATCTATAGGAAGCTGGGTGTAAAGAATAGAATAGAATTATTCAAATGCATTCAATACCCTTTGACGTTAAAATAATCGCCGCCAACTACAAAAAATAGAAAATCAGGTACTAATCACCATCGTTTTGATGATATCAGAAAACTTCAATTCGTTGGTTCCATGGAATTAGTCTTGAAAAAATGGTGGGCGGTACAGGACTCGAACCTGTGACCACCTGCGTGTAAAACACTCTTGAGAAAAGACGGGGTACGCATGTTTCCTTTTCAGATATTGATTGTTAATCTGATGCTCTAAGATGTCAATATATGTGGGAAAAAGTTTAAGTAGTCAAACTAGGCAATAAAATATAATCTGGACGTTTGTTTAACTGAATTAGGCAAGGGATATCCATCATTTAGTAATATGTTCGTAACACAATCGTAATAAATACCGGATAGTATAAAAAGAAATCTACGCTATCCGGAGGCTTTAATGTCCATTAATCAAGCTGATACCGTCTGGATTCTTATTTCTTCTGCTTTGGTTATGCTTATGACACCTGGTGTTGCTCTTTTTTATGGCGGTATGGTACGCCGTAAAAATTTACTTTCTACTATGATGATGAGCTTCGTTTGTCTGGGATTGGTTGGTTTACTTTGGATTCTATACGGGTATAGTCTAAGTTTCGGCACTGATCATAGCGGTATTATTGGAGGATTTGATTTTCTTGGTCTTATGAATGTTGGGCAGCAGCCTTCGGCAATATATGCTAATACTGTACCTCATTTGGGCTTTATGATATTCCAGGCGATGTTTGCTGTTATTACAGTAGCCCTTATCTCTGGCGCTGTTGTTGAAAGAATAAAGTTTGGCTCTTTGTTAATTTTTTCCGCGTTGTGGCTGACGGTAGTCTATGCTCCGATAACGCATTGGATCTGGGGTAATGGCGGTTGGCTGGCCAGGCTTGGCGTGCTTGATTTTGCCGGCGGCTCGGTTGTGCATATTAACGCCGGTGTCTCGGCATTGGCTTTGGTGCTGCTGCTGGGACGTCGTCGAGGTTTCCCTCAGGATGCCATGGAACCGAATAATATACCTTTGGTTGTACTTGGAGCTGGTTTGCTTTGGTTCGGTTGGTTTGGCTTCAACGCTGGTAGCGCTTTAACCGCCGGCGGTATAGCTACCAACGCTTTCGTTACTACCAATACAGCCGCAGCGGCAGCCGCCTTTACCTGGATGATGATTGGCTGGCTGCATCGTCGCCCCACTATACTCGGTACGGTTACCGGAGCAGTAGCTGGTTTAGCTACCGTAACACCGGCTGCGGGTTACATTTCTCCTTTAGCGGCAATAGCTGTTGGTGTAGTTGCAGCTGTCGTCTGTTATTATGCTATGTTACTATCTAAAACCAAACTTGGCTTCGACGATTCGCTGGACGTCTTCGCTGTCCATGGTATAGGCGGCATACTGGGGATGCTTTTTGTCGGTATCTTTGCCAGTCTGGCCGTTAATCCTGCGGGCGCTGATGGCCTAATTGCCGGCAGCGCTTCTCAATTATGGAAACAAGCGGTTGGCATCGTTATTGTAGGTGGATATTCTTTCGTGGTTTCCTGGCTCCTCGGCAAGTTGATTGATAAAACGGTTGGTTTGAGAGTAAACCAAGTTGAGGAAACGGTTGGGCTGGATATCTCACAACATGGCGAAAGAGCTTATGGAGGAACCATCCGCTAATTATAATCCATTGGTTAGGTTTGAAGGATGCTTGAGGGATTCATGTTAGTGAAAACGATGGTGCCGCAAATAGCATGATTTTCAACATCAATCTCCGTTTCCACAACCGCCGCCGCCAAATTTAGGCTGCCGTTAAGAGCCACACCGAATTTTCCAGACCTGACCGGTGTTTCACACAAAGGTTCACCGGCTCTGCCAAAATTCACTAAACTCGATGGTCTTCTCGAATTATTACCCGGGGACCTCCACTAAGACTTGAACTCCAGTCCTTAGGTTCGACAATGGTTTCTAGCCGTTCTATTTGTCCAATATCCTTGAGTCGTTTGTAGATAAGTTGCCAGGCACAAGGACGGTCCGGTCTAATCTCACAATGGTCTTCTCGAGAACCGCCACAGGGACCATTAAGCATATGTTTGGCACAACGTGTAATAGGGCAAACGCCGCCGTATTTATCCAGGACGCAGTCGCCGCATGCGACGCATTTCTCCGTCCACACGCCTCTTTCCTCGAGTATGCCCAGAAAGGCGGTATTCAGTCCGGCGTAAACCGGTTTCTGCGGATAGCGTTCAGCGATTGCCTGGACACCGGCGCCGCAGGCGGTGGAAAGTACCGCATCGCATTTCTCAACGGCTTCGGCAGCTTGTTCGATGAAGATATTATCGCACTGGCGTTCGATAGTAAGTTCACTTACCTCGAAACCCAATCCTTGTACCTTGGAAGCAATACGCAACGCCGAAGCAATGATACTGACCTCCCTTTCTCCCCCTGCCAGACAAACCGTGACACAGGTGCCACAACCCAGCACTAATATTTTTTTATGCCTTTTTAGTATTTCGACCATTTCTGGTATGGTTTTTCTTTCAGCAACTATCATTTTCCTGCTCCTGTTGTTGTGTTCTTGACCGTTTCTTTGGTTTTAATGGGACCAAGATTGCTTACGGTCTCCACAAATTCCTTAATGTATTCCACCAGCGGTCGAGCTCCTGCGGCGCTAACGTTGACCATTCGTAGTCGTTCCATCTCGATACCGGCTTCGGCTAATACGGTACGGATAGAGTTAACCCGGCGTTTGGCCAGCAGATTGCCGTCTTTAAAGTGACAGCTGCCTTCTTCACAGCCCGCGACGAGGATGCCGTCCATACCGTTTTCAAAGGCTTTCATATAATAGTCGATTTCCAGCCGGCCAGTGCAGGGTGTGCGAACGATATGTACGTTAGCTGGATACTGCAACCGCGACGAGCCGGCCAAATCTGCGGCTGAATAGGCGCAATAATGGCAGCAAAAAGCTATTATTTTAGGTTCATATTTTCCCATCGTCAGACCTTACCGCTCTTTTGTAAAACCGGTGTCTCCTCTTTTTCTTGATATTCCTGGAGCAATTTTTCAATCATGGATTTAAACTGCCCGGACTCAAAATGCCTAAGCTGTATCGCCTCAGCTGGACATTCCGAAGCGCAAATGCCGCACCCCATACACTTTGCCGCGTTGATTTCCGCCTTGCGATTAATGTTAACGGAGGGAGCGTTGTAGGGACAAGCTCGAACGCAGGTCATGCAGGAAATACACTTATCCTGGTCGACCGTAGACACCTGGGCGCTTACCTCCAGTTGCGTCTTGGAAAGTATCGTCGCTGCCCGTGCCGCGGCGGCTTTAGCCTGGGAGATATTTTCATCCGCCATCTTGGGCGAATGAGCCAGCCCGCACAGGAAAATGCCTTCCGTAGCAAAGTCCACCGGACGCAGCTTAAGATGCGCCTCGTTGAAAAATCCGTCCGAGTTCAACGGCACCTTGAACATGTCTGCCAGCTTGCGGTTTTCTTTAAGCGCATCGACGCCGGTGCTTAAAATAACATTGTCTGCTTCTATTTCTATGGTTTCCGGGAAGTCGGGACTATTCAAGGTGACTAATAACTCATCGTCACCGGCAATAACCGGTGGTTTTTCTTTTTCATACCGCACAAAGATAACGCCGGATTTTCGCGCCTTTTGATAGTATTTTTCACGGAAGCCATAAGTACGGATATCGCGGTAGAGTACATATACATTAATATTCGGGTTTCTCTCTTTAAGTTTTAAAGCGTTTTTCACCGCCATCGAACAGCAGAGGCGACTGCAATAGCTGCGCTCGTTGTTACGTGAACCGGCACATTGTATCATGACGACATTGCTGACTTTACGGTTAAAGGTCTTCTTATAAAGCACTGCTTCCAGCTCTACTTGAGTCATGATTTTCGGTGATTGCCCCAGCCGGAAGTCTTTGGTCATCGCCGGATTAGCACCGGTCGCCACGATAATCGCCCCACCAGTCGCTTTACTTTCTTTGTTTCCTTCAAGAAGAGTGATTTCAAAACTGCCGATAAAACCAGCTACGTTTTTAACGTCACTATTGAGATGTAACTCGATGTTGGGATTCTTTTTCACACGTTTAATCAGGTTATCGATGAAGGGCTTGACCTCGGCATGCTCAAGGGTATAATGCAAGTTTCTGAAATTTCCGCCGAGATGCCCACTCTTTTCGATAAGTATTGTTTTGAATCCCTGGTCGGCCAGGGCTAAAGCCGCTGTCATCCCGCTGATACCGCCGCCAATGATTATACCGGCCTGGTTCACGCTAAAATAAGAACCCTGCAAGGGCTTAAGGAGCCTTGCCCGAGCGATAGACATCCGCACCAGTTCGGTGGCTTTTTGCGTGGCGGCTTCCGGCACCGAAGAATGTACCCAGGAGCACTGGTCGCGGATATTGGCAAGTTCGAAAAGATACTGGTTTAATCCCGCCTCGCGTAACGTATCGCGGAAGATAGGCTCGTGGGTACGTGGCGTGCAGGATGCCACCACCACGCGGTTAAGTTGATGTTCACGTATCATATCCCGGATATTATCCAGGCTGCTGTTCGAGCAAGTGAACATCGTATCCGCGGTAAAGACCACATCCGGTTCTTTAGCCGCTTCGTCTCTAACACGCTCCACATCTACCACCGAGGCAATATTATGCCCGCAATGACAGACAAATACGCCGATGCGCGGCGGTTCATCGGTGGTATCGTGTTCATCTGGAAAAGAAGTTTTGGTGATTAAGGTATTTCTCGATGACGCCAGCAGTTCCATCGCCATCGAAGCAGCGGCACTGGCCTGAGTTACTGTTTCCGGGATATCCTTGGGCTCCTGGAACGACCCCGCTGTAAAGATACCACTGCGCGATGTCTCCAGAGGCGATAACCTGTCGGTAGCACAGAACTCATATTCATTCAGCTTGATGCCGAGCTGTTTGGCAGCTTCTAGTGTGGATACTGACGGCTCCATGCCTACGGATAATACCACCAGGTCGAACTCGCGTTCTTTCACTTTGTTGGCATCATCAATGAAATGCAGCTTTAGATTTTTCGAGCCGGGCATCTGCATGATACTCGACGGAATACCCTTAATATAGCTGACGCCCTGTTGCTTGGCTCGTTCGTAATACTGGTCGAAGTCCTTGCCATAAGCGCGAATATCCATATAGAAAATAGAAGCCTCCAGTCCCGGTACATGATCGGCAGCTATCATCGCTTGTTTAGTCGAGACCATACAGCAGACCGATGAGCAGTATTCGTTGCCGCAACGAGTATCTCTCGACCCGACGCATTGAATCCAGGCGATTCTTTTCGCCGGCTTGCCATCGGACGGGCGGACGACATCACCACCGAAGGGCCCTGATGCAGAAAGCATTCTCTCAAACTGTACGCTGGTCAATACGTTATGATATCGTCCGAAGCCGAATTCCCCCTTCTTCTCCGCGGCGAATTCAGTGAAACCGGGCGTTAAAATGACGGCGCCGACATCCAAATCCACCGCACGGTCTTTCATACAATGGTCAACGGCACTCTGGTCACAGGCGGTGGCGCACTGTAGACATTCGGAACACAAAGCGCAGTTCAAACAACGCTCCGCTTCAATCAGAGCCTGTTCTTCCGTCAGCCCGCCTTCGACTTCTTTAAAATTAATGACGCGTTTAGCCACAGCTAATTCACGGGGCGCGGCGCGCTCTATTTTCTCTTTATCTTTCGTTGTAGGCAGCAACTCCTGTGGGAGGGGCTTGATAGAATCTTCAAAGCGGTCAGCCCGCATATCTTCGCCGTTAACGTAGCGCACTATTGATTCGG